>NZ_JBIUVQ010000004.1:0-400015 GCF_044743035.1 Streptomyces sp. NPDC087787 | reverse complement strand
AAACGCCCGGTTACATTCCGAACCCGGAAGCTAAGCCTCACAGCGCCGATGGTACTGCAGGGGGGACCCTGTGGGAGAGTAGGACGCCGCCGAACAATCTTTGGAAGGACCCCTGGTCACCAGCGTTCAGCTGGGACCAGGGGTCCTTTTGCATTTCCGTACAGAAGACAGGAGTCACCGATGTCCACCAACTCTCCCGACGAGCGTCCGGAGCGCGATCAGCGCCGCCGGGACGGTGGGGACCGCGGTGACCGTGGCGGGTACCGCGGAGGACCCCGCAGCAGCAACGAGCGCAGTGGCTTCGGCCGTCGTGACGACGACCGTGGTCACGGACGTCGTGACGACCGTGGTGGGTTCCGTCGTGATGACAGGCCCGAGCGCGGTGACCGCGGCGGCTTCCGCCGTGACGGCGACCGTCCCACCTACCGCCGCGATGACCGGCGTGACGATCGGCGCGATGACCGGCGTGACGATCGGCGCGATGACCGGCGTGACGATCGGCGCGATGACCGGCGGGATGGCGACCGTGGTGGCTTCGGTCGGCGTGACGACCGCGACCGCGGCTTCCGTCGCGACGGCGACCGTCCCACCTACCGCCGTGACGACCGGCGTGACGATCGGCGCGATGACCGCCGGGACTTCGACCGCGGCGAGCGCCGTGACGACCGGCGTGACTTCGACCGGGGCCCCCGCCGTGACGACCGCGGCGACCGTCGTGACGACCGTGGTGGGTTCCGTCGTGATGACAGGCCCGAGCGTGGGGATCGCGGCGGCTTCCGTCGTGACGACGACCGTGGTCACGGACGTCGTGACGACCGTGGTGGGTTCCGTCGTGATGACAGGCCCGAGCGCGGTGACCGCGGCGGCTTCCGTCGCGACGGCGACCGCCCCACCTACCGCCGTGACGACCGCCGTGACGACCGTCGCGATGACCGGCGGGACGATCGGCGGGATGGCGACCGCGGTGGCTTCGGCCGGCGTGACGACCGCGGCTTCCGTCGCGACGGCGACCGCCCCACCTACCGCCGTGACGACCGCCGCGATGACCGGCGGGACGACCGTCGGGACTTCGACCGCGGCGAGCGCCGTGACGACCGCCGTGACGACCGCCGTGACGACCGGCGTGACTTCGACCGGGGCCCCCGCCGTGACGACCGCGGCGACCGTCGTGACGACCGCGGTGACCGTGGCGGCTTCCGTGGCCGTGACGACCGTGGTGGGCGCGGTCCGCGACGTGACGACCGGCGTGACGAGCGGGGCGGGCGCCCGGGTGGTTTCCGGGGCCGTGACGACCGGCGCGGTGACGACCGCCGCGGTGGCGGGCGCTTCCGCGACGACCGGGACCGGGACCGGGAGCCGATCAAGCGGCTGCCGATCCCCGAGGACGTCACGGGTGACGAGATCGACAAGGACGTGCGGCAGGAGCTGCAGAGCCTGCCCAAGACGCTCGCCGAGGACGTCGCCAGGAACCTGGTGATGGTCGCCCGGCTCATCGACGAGGACCCGGAGGGCGCCTACGGCTACTCCAGGGTGGCCCTGCGGCTGGCGTCCCGCGTCGCCGCCGTACGGGAGGCGGCCGGGTTCGCCGCGTACGCGAGCCAGAAGTACAGCGAGGCGCTCGCCGAGTTCCGGGCCGCCCGGCGGATGACCGGGAACGTGGACCTGTGGCCCCTCATGGCCGACTGCGAGCGCGGTCTCGGGCGGCCCGAGAAGGCGCTGGACATGGCCGGGGCACCGGAGGTGCACAAGCTCGACAAGGCCGGACAGGTGGAGATGCGGCTCGTCGCGGCCGGCGCCCGGCGCGACATGGGTCAGCTGGAAGCGGCCATCGTGACGCTCCAGAGCCCCGAGCTGGCCTCCGGCTCGGTCCAGCCGTGGACCGCGCGCCTGCGGTACGCCTACGCCGACGCGCTGCTCGCCGTCGGCCGGGAGTCCGAGGCACGGGAGTGGTTCGCCAAGGCCGTCGAGGCCGACCGGGACGGCAGCACCGACGCCTCCGACCGACTGGCCGAGCTGGACGGCGTGGAGTTCACCGACGCCCTCGACGAGAGCGACGAGGACGGCGGGGACGGCGAGAACGAGGCCAAGGGCGAGAGCGGCGACGCCGCCACGTCCGACGCTGACACGTCCGACGCCGACACGTCCGACAAGGACTGACGGACACCGACGGCCGTCACCGACACCGGCCGTCACTGAACAGAGGGCGGGCCCCGGTCACCGGGGCCCGCCCTTCGTCGTTTCAGAGGTCCAGTGCCCTCAGCACCAGTCCCGACGCCGGCTTGGGGCCGAACGACGTCGACTTGCGGGGCATCGTGACCCCCTGGCGGGCCAGGTCGCGGACGACCTCCTCGCGGACCGGGTGCATCAGGACGGCCGTGCCGCCGTCGCGTTCGGCCTTCTCCACGGTCGCGACCGTGTCGTGGATGTAGGCGATGTGGGCCGGGGAGTCCTCGGGGATGTGCCAGACGTGCTCGAGGAGCGTGGCGTGCAGGACGGTCGCGTCGAGGGTGCGCCAGGCGGCGGGGTGCTCCGCCGGGACCGTGCGGGCCAGCAGGGCCGGGTCCGGCCGGTCCACGAGGTGGAAGGAGCCGTCGCCGGCGAACAGGAAGGCGTTGCCCTCGCAGGCCGCGTCCGCGAGCGTCTCCAGGGCTCCCGCCAGGGGCAGGTCCAGCCGCCGAACGCGGAACAGGCCGTCCAGGGCGGACAGCGCGTCGGCGACCGGCAGGCCGTGCAGCAGACGGTGGATGGCGCGTACCCGGAGCGGGTAGCGGGCCGTGTCGACCAGGAGGACCAGACCGTAGTCCCAGGCGCTGGGGGAGGGGTGCTCCGCGCGCAGCCGGCGGTAGGTCGCCCAGCGGTGATGGCCGTCGGCGATCAGGGCCTGGTGCCGGGCCAGGTCCTCCTGCACGCGCGCGAGGTCGGCGGGGTCGGTGATCGCCCACAGGCGGTGGCCGAAGCCGTCCTCGGTGGTCGTCGACAGCAGCGGTGGCCGTTCGGCGACCCGCTCGATGATCATCGTGGTGGCGGCGGTCGAGCCGTCGCCGCGGTAGGTGAGCAGCAGCGGTTCGAGATTGGCGCTGGTCGCGCGCATCAGGGCGGCGCGGTCGGCGACCACGTGCGGCATGACGTCCTCGTGCGGCAGCACCACGCCCTCCGCCGGCTCCGACACGCGCAGCGCGCCGATCAGTCCGCGTTGCAGCAGGCCGTCGCCGTCGCGCTGCTCGTAGACGTACAGCGCCGGTTCCGGGTCGCGGACGAGGACGCCCTCGGAGAGCCAGCGGCGCAGGGTTTCCGCCGCCTGCTTGTTGCGGGCGCTGGGGCTTGAGGCCTGCGGCAGAATCAGCCGAACGATGTTGTACGGGTCGGCCGACTGGAGGTGGTGCAGGCCGTCGGGCCGCACGACGACGTCGTACGGCGGGGACGTCACGGCGGCCAGGCTGCCCACCCGGTCGGGGTCGTAGCGCAGGCCGTGGAACGGGGTGAGTTCGAGGCCCGGGCGTGTTGTCGCCGGTGGGGGACCTGCTGTGTTCATCCCGGCATCGTACGTGTGTCAGTGGCGTAGGGGATGATCGGGGAAAACGGGTGTCATGAGGAGAGATGCGGAATGAGGCAGGGCGTCAGGACGAGGCCCGAGGGCAGTGCACAGGCCCTGAGCGAGGCGTACGACACGGCCCTGCTCGACCTGGACGGAGTGGTGTACGCGGGCGGCCACGCGATCGCGCACGCGGTCGACTCGCTGGGCACAGCCCGCGCGGGCGGGATGCATCTGGCGTACGTCACCAACAACGCCCTGCGCACCCCGGCCGCGGTGGCCGCGCACCTCACCGAGCTGGGCATACGGGCGGAGGCGTCCGACGTGGTCACCTCCGCGCAGGCCGTGGCCCGGCTGATCGCGGACCAGGTGCCGCAGGGTGCGCGGGTGCTGGTGATCGGCGGTGAGGGGCTGCGCACGGCGCTGCGCGAGCGGGGTCTTGAGCCGGTGGAGTCCGCCGACGACGACCCGGCGGCGGTGGTGCAGGGCTACGGCGGTCCGGACCTGCCGTGGGGGCGTTTCGCGGAGGCGTGCTACGCGATCGCGCGCGGGGTGCCCTGGTTCGCCTCCAACACCGATCTGACGATTCCGGGCGCCCGCGGGATCGGGCCGGGCAACGGCGCGGCGATCGAGGTCGTCCGGATCGCCACGGGCGCGGAGCCGCAGGTGGCGGGCAAGCCGCTGCCGCCCATGCACCGTGAGACGGTCCTGCGCACCGGCGCGGAGCGGCCGCTGGTGGTGGGGGACCGGCTGGACACGGACATCGAGGGCGCCTTCAACGGCGGGGTGGACTCGCTGCTCGTCCTGACCGGGGTGACCGACGGAGCGCAACTGCTGGCCGCGCCCCCTCGGCACCGGCCGACGTATGTCGACGCGGATCTGCGGGGGCTGCTCACCGGGCAGCCGGAAATCACTCGTGAGGGTGACGGTTTCCGGTGCGGCGGGTGGACGGCGACGGCGGACACCGGGCTCGGACTGAGCGGCGAGGGGGAGGCACTGGACGGGCTCCGTGCCCTGTGCGCGGCGGCGTGGACGGCCGGCGGCGACAGCGGGTGCGAGCTGGACGGGGGGAAGGCGCTGGCCCGGCTGGGGCTGTGAAGCCGGTGGACCGGTGGAACGGTGGCGGTGGAACACAGGGAACCGCCAACCCGGCGCAGAGGGTAGGCTAACCTAACCTCGTGTTGGTCGACAGTCCCCCAGAAGAGCGCGCGGCGGCCGCCGCGCCCCCGACCCGCCGAGGCGTTCGAGCCGCGGGGCTCCTCGTCTCCGTCGCGATACTGCTGCTCGTCGCACTGGCGAGCATCGCGATCGGAGCGAAGGAGCTGTCCCCGGCCCAGGTCTGGCACGGCCTGTCCCAGGACTCGGGGACGTACGGCGACGTCGTGGTCGGCGAGCGGCTGTCCCGTACGGTCCTCGGTCTGCTCGCCGGATCGGCGCTCGGTCTGTCCGGGGCACTGCTCCAGGCACTGACCCGCAATCCGCTGGCCGACCCGGGCATCCTCGGCATCAACGCGGGCGCGTCCGCCGCCGTCGTCACCGCCATCACCTTCCTGGGCGTGACGAGCCTCAGCGGCTACGTCTGGTTCGCCTTCTTCGGTGCCGCGGCCGTGGGCGCCCTGGTGTGGTTCCTCGGCGGCAGCCGGGGCGCCACACCCGTACGCCTCGCGCTCGCCGGCACCGCGATCGGCGCCGCGCTGTACGGCTACGTCCAGGCCGTGATGATCATGGACGGGGCGGCGCTGGGCAGGATGCGGTTCTGGACCGTGGGCTCGCTCGCCTCCGCCACGACGACGACCGTCACCCAGGTGCTCCCGTTCTTCGCGGTCGGCACGGCCGTCGCCCTGCTGCTGGCCCGGCCGCTCAACGCCATGGCCATGGGCGACGACACCGCCCGCGCCCTGGGCACCGACCTGAACCGCACCCGGGCGCTCGCCATGCTCGCCGCGACCGTGCTGTGCGGGGCGGCGACCGCCGCCTGCGGGCCGATCGTCTTCGTCGGCCTGATGGTCCCGCACGTCGTGCGCTCCTTCACCGGACCCGACCTGCGCTGGATCCTGCCCTACGCCACGGTCCTGTCGCCCGTGCTGCTGCTGGGCGCCGACGTGGTGGGGCGGGTCGTCGCCCGGCCCGCCGAGCTCCAGGTCGGGGTCGTCACCGCGATCATCGGCGGCCCGGTGTTCATCCTGCTCGTACGGCGGCGGAGGACGGCCCAGCTGTGAAGACCACCCGCACCCCCCGCCCCGCACGGGCCCTGCGCACCCCCGGCGGGCTGTCCCTGCGCCTCGACGTCCGCACGTGCGCGGTCGTCGCCCTGCTGGTGCTGGCCGCGCTCACGGCGAGCGTAGTGCTGATCGGCACCGGCGACTTCCCGATCCCGGCCTCCGACGTGCTGAGGGCGCTCGTCGGGCAGGGCAGTCAGGGGCAGGAGTTCATCGTCCGCGAGCTGCGGCTGCCGCGCGTCCTCGTCGGGCTCCTGGTCGGCGGCTGCCTCGGCGTCGGCGGCGCGCTGTTCCAGTCCGTCTCCCGCAATCCGCTGGGCAGCCCGGACGT
The DNA here is from genome assembly GCF_044743035.1 of Streptomyces sp. NPDC087787. NCBI lineage: Bacteria > Bacillati > Actinomycetota > Actinomycetes > Kitasatosporales > Streptomycetaceae > Streptomyces > Streptomyces sp. NPDC087787. Next base: position 393,933 of record NZ_JBIUVQ010000004.1, on the reverse strand, counting down.
GCTCGGCCTCTCGCAGGGCTCGGCCGCCGGCGCGCTCACCGTCATCGTCCTGTTCTCGGGCAGCGCCACCGCCGTCACCCTCGGCGCGCTCGTGGGCGGCCTGGTCACCGGCGCGGCCATCTACCTGCTGGCCTGGAAGCAGGGCGTGCACGGGTACCGGCTGGTCCTGGTCGGCATCGGCGTCTCCGCGGTGGTCACGGCCGTCAACGGCTATCTGATCACCAAGGCCGACTTCGTGGACGCGGCCCGCGCGGTGGTCTGGATGACCGGCTCGCTGGACGGGCGCGACTGGACCCAGGTCGGACCGCTGGCCGTCCTGTGCGCCGTGCTCCTCCCGGTCGTCCTCGCCAACGCGCGCGGCCTGCGGATGCTGGAGATGGGCGACGACGTCTCCTACGCCCTCGGGGTGCGGGTCGAACGCGTACGGCTGCTGCTGATGGGCTGTGCCGTCCTGCTGGTCGCGGCCGCCACCGCGGCCGCCGGGCCCGTGAGCTTCGTGGCCCTGACCGCGCCGCAACTCGCCCGCCGCCTGACCTCCCCCGGCCCCAACCTGCTGCCCTCCCTGTGCATGGGCGCCGCCCTGCTGGTCACCGCCGACCTGACCGCCCAGCGGGCCTTCGGCGCCGACCAGCTGCCGGTCGGCGTGGTCACCGGCGTGCTCGGCGGTGTCTACCTGCTGTGGCTGCTGGTCGCCGAGCGCAGGGCCGGACGGATATGAGCGCCCGCAGCGACGCAGTGAGCAACCGAAGGAGCACCGTGAACCGCCTGTCCGCCGACAACGTCACCCTCGCCTACGACCAGCGCGTCATCGCCGAGCAACTGTCGGTGGAGATACCCGACAACTCCTTCACGGTGATCGTCGGACCCAACGCGTGCGGCAAGTCCACGCTGCTGCGCGCGCTGTCGCGGATGCTCAAACCCAGCCGGGGCCGGGTGCTGCTCGACGGGCAGGTCATCCAGTCGATGCCGGCCAAGCAGGTCGCCCGGACGCTCGGGCTGCTGCCGCAGTCCTCGATCGCGCCCGACGGGATCACCGTCGCCGACCTCGTGGGCCGCGGCCGCTACCCGCACCAGGGAATCCTGCGCCAGTGGTCCGCCGAGGACGAGCGGGTCGTGCGCGAGTCCATGGAGCGGACCGGGGTCGGCCGGCTCGCCGAGCGGTACGTCGACGAGCTGTCGGGCGGCCAGCGCCAGCGCGTGTGGATCGCCATGGCACTGGCCCAGCAGACACCGCTGCTGCTGCTCGACGAGCCCACGACGTACCTGGACATCCAGCACCAGATCGACGTCCTCGACCTGTGCGCCGAACTCCACGAGGAGCAGGGGCGCACCCTCGTCGCCGTGCTGCACGACCTCAACCACGCCGCCCGCTACGCCACCCACCTCGTCGCCCTGCGCGGCGGCCGGGTCGTCGCCCAGGGCGCGCCGGACGACATCGTCACCGCCGACCTGGTGGAGGAGGTGTTCGGGCTGCGCTGCCAGGTCATCGACGACCCGGAGACCGGCACGCCACTGGTGGTGCCGGCGGCGCGTGCCGCACGCGCGCGTGTGGCGGCCCACCACACGGGGGCCGGCCGCTAAAGAAGCTTCGTGAGCCGCACCAGGTCCAGCACGCCCGCCTGGAGCTTCACCCGCCCCGACCCCCAGGCCTTGGCGAACGCCAGTTCCCCGCCGACCAGCGCGATCAGGTCGTCGCCGGTCATGGCGAGCCGGATCTCGGCCTTCTTCGGCGGCGGCCCCTGAACGGTCTCCCGGACCTCTATCCGGCCGTCGACGAGGCGGCCCAGGAAGCTCACGTCGAGATCCTTGATGTGGCAGCTCACCGAGCGGTCGAGGGCCGCCGCGTCGCGGACGTCCCCCTCCGCCTTCGCCATGTTGTCGGAGAGTCTTTCGAGTGCGCTGCGGCACTCCTCGATCGTTGCCATCACCACCGACGTTACCCCAGTGCTTCGCGGTAGCGTCTGGGCATGAGCGACTCTGTGACCGGGACGGAGGTCCGGGAGGAAGCGCCGACACCCGAAAGGGAGTCCCCCGAGCCCGGCGAAGTGATCGGCGAGCACGGCCCCGCCGCCCCCGCCCCGCTGCTCGTGCCCCGCACACCCACCGGCGACGCCCGCGTCGACGCGGCCCTGGAGCGGCTCGGTGACGCCGACCACCTCGCCACGGACGGACACCTCCAGGTGTACGAGGATGTACACGGGGGGCTGCGAGACGCGCTCAGCGCGCTCGACGCCCGTCCGGGACCTCCGGCGCCCCCCGCGCAGTCACCGCCGTACCGACACAGGAGCTGAACCGAACGTGGCAGGAGTCGCACGCCGCCGTCTCGACGCGGAGCTGGTCCGCCGGAAGCTCGCCCGCTCGCGCGAGCACGCCGGCCAGCTGATCGCCGCCGGGCGCGTCACCGTCGGCAAGACCGTCGCGACCAAGTCCGCCACCCAGGTGGAGACCGCCGCCGCCATCGTCGTCGCCGCCGACGACAGCGACCCCGACTACGTCTCCCGCGGCGGGCACAAGCTGGCCGGCGCGCTGAAGGCCTTCATGCCGCGCGGACTGGCCGTCGAGGGGCGGCGGGCGCTGGACGCCGGCGCGTCCACCGGAGGCTTCACCGACGTGCTGCTGCGCGCGGGCGCCGCGCACGTCGTCGCCGTCGACGTCGGATACGGACAACTCGCCTGGTCTTTGCAGAGCGATGAACGCGTCACCGTCAAGGACCGTACGAACGTACGCGAGTTGACGCTCGAAGCGATCGATGGGGAGCCTGTGGATCTTGTCGTGGGGGATCTGTCCTTCATCCCGCTCGGCCTGGTGCTGCCCGCCCTGGTGCGGTGCGCGAAGCCGGACGCCGACCTGGTGATGATGGTCAAACCGCAGTTCGAGGTGGGGAAGGAACGGCTGGGCAGCGGGGGTGTCGTACGGAGTCCGGAGCTGCGGGCGGAGGCCGTGCGGACGGTGGCGGGGAAGGCCTGGGAACTGGGGCTGGGGGCCGAAGGCGTCACCGCCAGCCCGCTGCCCGGGCCGTCCGGGAACGTCGAATACTTTCTGTGGCTGCGTGCCGGGGCGCCCGCCCTGGACCCGGCCGATGTTGACCGTGCAGTGGCGGAGGGGCCGCGTTGACACAGACCCAAGCTCGAACCGTTTTCCTGCTGGCCCACACCGGTCGGCCGGCCGCCATCCGCAGCGCCGAACTCGTGGTCAAGGGGCTGCTGCTGTCCGGCATCGGCGTACGCGTCCTGGAGGCGGAGGCACGCGACCTGCCCCTGCCGGACGAGGTGGAGCTGGTCAAGGAGGCCACCCCGCAGTCCCTCGACGGGTGCGAACTGCTCATCGTGCTGGGCGGTGACGGCACGCTGCTGCGCGGCGCGGAGTTCGCCCGCGCCTCGGGCGTGCCGATGCTCGGGGTCAACCTCGGGCGCGTCGGGTTCCTCGCCGAGGCCGAGCGGGACGACCTCGACAAGGTCGTCGACCGGGTGGTCAGCAAGGCGTACGAGGTCGAGGAGCGCATGACCGTCGACGTGGTCGTGCACCGCAACGGGGACATCGTGCACACCGACTGGGCGCTGAACGAGGCGGCCGTGCAGAAGGTGTCCGCCGAGCGGATGCTGGAGATCGTGCTGGAGATCGACGGGCGCCCGGTGACCGGGTTCGGCTGCGACGGCATCGTCTGCGCCACCCCCACCGGCTCCACGGCGTACGCGTTCTCCGCCGGCGGGCCCGTGGTGTGGCCGGAGGTCGAGGCGCTTTTGATGGTGCCGATCTCCGCGCACGCGCTGTTCGCCAAGCCCCTGGTGACGTCGCCCGACTCCGTCCTGGCCGTCGAGGTGCTGCCGCACGTCCCGCCGGGCGTGCTGTGGTGCGACGGGCGGCGCACGGTCGAACTGCCGCCCGGCGCGCGCGTGGAAGTGCGCCGCGGAGCGGTACCGGTCCGCCTGGCCCGCCTGCACCACGCCTCGTTCACGGACCGCCTGGTCGCCAAGTTCGCGCTGCCGGTCTCGGGGTGGCGCGGGGCACCGCACTAGCGGCGCAGCGCACCGGCCGGGCACGCACCGGGCCCGCCGGCCCGGGACACGGGTGGGCGGGACCGTTCCCTCCATGGGTGGGGTGGCGTCGCACGGCGCCACCAAAACCTCGTATGGTCGTGCTCGTGTTGGAGGAGATGCGGATACGGTCACTCGGAGTGATTGACGACGCGGTCGTCGAGCTGTCGCCGGGGTTCACCGCCGTGACCGGTGAGACCGGTGCGGGCAAGACCATGGTGGTCACCAGTCTGGGGCTGCTGCTGGGCGGACGCGCGGATCCCGCGCTGGTGCGGATCGGCGCCGGGAAGGCGGTCGTGGAGGGGCGGGTCACCGTACCCGCGGACGCCTCCGCCGCCGTACGGGCCGAGGAGGCCGGTGCCGAGCTCGACGACGGTGCGCTGCTGATCAGCCGTACCGTCTCGGCCGAGGGCCGCTCCCGGGCGCACGTGGGCGGGCGGAGCGTGCCGGTGGGGCTGCTCGCCGAACTCGCCGACGAGCTGGTGGCCGTGCACGGGCAGACCGACCAGCAGGGACTGCTCAAGCTGGCCCGGCAGCGGCAGGCCCTCGACCGGTACGCGGGCGACGCCGTCGCCGTGCCGCTCGCCAAGTACGCCGGGGCCTACCGTCGGCTCCGGGCCGTCACCGCGGAGCTGGACGAGATCACCACGCGTGCGCGTGAGCGGGCCCAGGAGGCCGACATGCTGCGCTTCGGTCTCGACGAGATCGCCGGGGTCGAACCGCGGGCCGGGGAGGACACCGAGCTGGCCGAGGAGGCGGAGCGGCTCGGCCACGCCGAGGCGCTGTCGTCCGCCGCGACGGCCGCGCACGCCGCTCTCGCGGGCGATCCGGAGGACCCCGAGGGCATCGACGCGACCACGCTCGTCGCGGGCGCCCAGCGGGCCCTGGAGGCCGTCCGGTCGCACGATCCGGCGCTGGCCGCGCTCGCCGACCGCATCGGCGAGATCGGCATCCTGCTCGGTGACGTGGCCGGGGAGCTGGCGGGGTACGCCGACGACCTGGACGCCGATCCGCTGCGGCTGGCGGCGGTCGAGGAGCGGCGGGCCGCGCTCGGCGCGCTGACCCGCAAGTACGGCGAGGACGTCAGCGCCGTGCTCACCTGGGCCGAACACAGCGCCGCCCGGCTCACCGAGCTGGACGGCGACGACGAGCGGCTCGGGGAGCTGACCGCCGAGCGGGACGCGCTGCGCGCCGAACTGGGCGGCCTGGCCCAGGCGCTGACCGACGCACGGGCGGAGGCCGCGGAGCGGTTCGCCGCCGCCGTGACGGCCGAGCTGGCCTCGCTGGCCATGCCGCACGCGCGCGTGTCGTTCGACATCCGGCAGACCGAGGACCCCGAGGGCGTCGAGGTCGGCGGCCGTACCGTCGCCTGCGGGCCGGCCGGTGCCGACGAGGTCGAACTGCTCCTCGCCCCGCACCCCGGCGCGCCGCCACGGCCGATCGCCAAGGGGGCTTCCGGCGGTGAGCTGTCGCGCGTGATGCTGGCCGTCGAGGTCGTCTTCGCCGGGACGGATCCGGTGCCGACGTATCTGTTCGACGAGGTCGACGCGGGCGTCGGCGGCAAGGCGGCCGTGGAGATCGGCCGGCGTCTGGCCCGGCTGGCCAGGAGCGCCCAGGTCGTCGTGGTCACCCACCTGCCCCAGGTCGCCGCCTTCGCCGACCGGCAGTTGCTGGTGGAGAAGACCAACGACGGCTCGGTGACCCGGTCCGGTGTGAAGGTGCTGGAGGGTGAGGACCGGGTCCGGGAGCTGTCCCGGATGCTGGCCGGCCAGGAGGACTCGCAGACGGCGCGGGCGCACGCCGAGGAACTGCTCGCAGCGGCCCGGGCGGACCTGTAGGAGTGCGTAAGGTGGCGGGATGATCTCCCGGACCGCCACCTCGTTCGCACTGGCCGTCTCACTCACCCGGGCCGGTACCGCGGGCCTGCGGGCCCTCGCGCCCGGCGGCCGCGCGCGCTGGGAGCGGCGGAACCACGCGGGGCGCACCGTCGGGCTGTACCCGGGGCCCGCGGTGGCTGTGGCGGCCGCTGCCGCGGCCGCGCGGGTGCGGCCCGCGGCCGGTCTGGCGGTGCTCGCGGCCGGGGTCTGCGGCGCCTGGGACGACGTCGCCGGCGCGGGTGACGGGCGGCGCGGGTTCCGGGCGCATCTCGCCGCACTGCGGGGTGGTGAGGTGACCGGCGGGGCGGTCAAGCTGTTCGGAATCACGGCGGCCAGACTGGCCGCCGGGGCGCTGCTGAAGCAGCGGCCGCTGGACAGGTTCCTCGCCGGGGTCGTGATCGCCGGTGCCGCGCACGCCGTCAACCTCCTGGACGTGCGGCCCGGGCGGGCCGCCGGCGCGGTGCTCGCGCTCGGGGCGCCCGGACTGCTGCGCGGCGGACCGGGCGCGGAGCTGGCCGCCGTCACCACGGGGGCCGCCGCGGCCGTGCTTCCCGAGGACCTCGGAGAGCGGGTGATGCTGGGTGACACGGGGGCGCACGCCCTGGGCGCGGTCCTCGGCACCGCGGTCGTCGCGTCCAACGGGCGCGCCGGACTGGTCGCCCACGCCGCCGTGGTGGTGGCCGCGGCCGTCCACGGAGAGTGGGGAAGAGAGGGCGAACACCCGTCAAATTCACTCGTGTGAGTGACGTGGTCCCCGGCTGCCGCCTGGTCCCGCACACTTCCGACACTCCGGCGGGACAGGAACACCCGTACGTGCTGGCATCCTTGGAACGGGAGCCCTACGCCGAGCGGGGCGCGCGGTCGAGCACCTCGACTCGATACCTTCTGTACGTTTCCCCGTAACTTCACTTCCTCGTACCCGTCCGACGCCGAACCAGGAGCCCCGGCCGCGTGAGCCCCGTGATCAGCCACGTATCGCACGGTCAGTCGACGCTGCGCACCGTGCAGGTGCTGGGCGGAGGCAGCGCCGGCAGCAGCGCGCACGTGCGGTCGCTGGCCGCGGGGCTGGTCGCCCGGGGCGTGCGGGTGACGGTGTGCGCCCCCGCGGACGCCGATCGCGCCTACGCCTTCTCCGGCGTCGGCGCCCAGCACGTGCACGTGCCGCGCAGCAGCGACCCGGTGTCCGTGGCCGCGCTGCGCACGGTCTGCGCGGACGCCGACCTGGTGCACGCGCACGGGCTGCACGCCTCCTTCCGGGCGGTGCTGGCGCTCAGCGGCCGCGGCACGCCCCTCGTGGTCACCTGGCACAACCACGAGCCCGCCGAAGGGGCCCGCGCCCATCTGCTGCGGCTGCTGGAGCGCCGCGTGGTCAGGGCCGCCACCGTCGTGCTCGGGACCACTTCCGAACTCGTCGACCGGGCCCGCGGCCGGGGCGCGCGGGACGCCCGGCTCGCCGCGGTCGCGGTGCCCCGGCCGGCCGGCGGATACGAGCACCCGGACCGTCCCCGCGCCAAGGTGCGCGCAGAACTGGGGGCCACCGACCGGCCGTTGCTCATCTCCGTCGCCTCCCTGGATCCGGGCCGCGGCCATGAGCTGCTGCTGGACGCGGCCCGCGCCTGGCGCCTGCTGGAACCCGTGCCGCTGCTCGTCGTCGCGGGGGAGGGGCCGTCGCGTACGGAGCTTCAGCGGCGGATCGAGGACGAGGAGCTGCCGGTGCGGCTGCTCGGACGGCGCGACGACGTCGGTGAGTTGCTCGCCGCCGCCGACCTGGCGCTGCTGCCGAGGAGCTGGGAGGCCCGTTCCGTCCTCGCCCAGGAGGCGCTGCACGCGCGGGTGCCGCTCGTCGCGGCGCGGACCGGCGGCATCCCCGAAATCGTGGGCGACGCGGCCGAACTGGTGCGGGACCAGGACCCGGAGGCGTTCGCCGGAGCCGTCATACGGCTGCTCGGCGACCCCGGACGCCGCGAGGAACTGCGGGACCTGGGCACCCGGCAGGCCGCCACCTGGCCCACCGAGGACGAAACGGTCGCCCAGGTGCTCAGCGTCTACGACGAGTTGACCCGGCCCCGGCCGCTGGCCTGACGCTCAGGGCACGTGCCGGCGGGCCCGCAGGGCCAGGCTGAGGGCCAGGACCGTCTGCGGGTCGTCGAGGTCGGTGCCCAGCAACTCCCCGATCCGGGCGAGGCGGTTGTAGAGCGTCTGCCGGTTCAGGTGCAGTTCGCGTGCGGTCTCCGCCTTGCGGCCCGCGTGCGCCAGATAGGTCTGGAGGGTGGGCAGCAACGGCGGCTTCGAGCGCCGGTCGTGGTCGCGCAGCGGGCCGATCGCACGGTCCACGAAGGCCGCCAGGTCCGGATGGTCGCGCAGCCGCCACAGCAGCAGGTCGATGTCGAGGCGGCGGGCGTCGTACCAGGGCCGGTCCGGCAGCCCCTGCGCCGCAGTCGCCGTCTCGGCCGCGTGCCGCAGCCCCGCCGAGGCGGCCGCCCAGCCGCCGGCCATCCCGACGACCACCACCTCCGGCTGCCCGCCCGGCCGCCGCATCCCGGCCCGTTCCACACCCGCCCGCAGCGCCGCCGCGACCCGGTCCGCGACGGTGGTCCGCTCCCCCTCCGAGCGCAGCCCGACAAGGAGCGGCACCCGGCCCTCGACCGGCCGCACGCCCAGCAGCACCGGCACGCCCACCGAGGCCAGCTCCTCGGCGACCGCGCGGGCCAGCGCCGCCCAGCCGCCGCCGGTGCCCGCGCTCGGCCGGTCGGTGCCCCCGGTGGACGCGAGCGCGTCACCGAGCCGCATCACCACGGGCAGCAGTGGGCTGCCGCCCGGCTTGAAACCGAGGACCCGGGCCTGCGCGGGGGCGTCCTCGGCGGCGATGCGCCCCTCGGCGAGGTCGGTCAGGAAGTCGCCGCGGCCGCGCGCCGCCAGCTCCTCGTCCTGGCGGGCCTGCATCAGCACCACGGCCAGGAGGCCCGCCGCCCGCTCGGCGGCCATGCGGTGCACCGGGGCCAGCGGCGAGCGGACCGGCAGCAGCACCAGCCGGGCGCGCACCGAGCCGGCGCCGGGACCGCCGCCGGGCACGTCCACGACGACCGAGCCGGCCGGCGGGGCCGCGTCCTTGCGCTGGCCGCGCAGCCCCTCCCACACCTGGAGCGGATCGGCGCCCTCGGGGCCGGAGCCGGCCGCGTACAGCAGCTGCCCGTCCGGGGTCTCCAGGAACACCGGGTTGCCGCCGAAGTCGGCCAGGATGCCGAGCACCTGCGGCACCCCGCCGCCGCCGAGCAGCGCCTGGGTGCAGCGCAGGTGCACCTCCTCGGCCCGCTGGAGCAGCGCGTAGTGGCCGTTGACGATCTCCGTGTGGATCTCCTCGGTGACCGCCACGAACGGCACCTCGCGGTGCAGCTGGACGAGGGGGAGACCGGCGGTCCGCGCGGTCTCGACGAGGGCGGCGGGCAGGCGGGTGAAGCGCGGGCCCAGCTCCACCACCAGGGCCGCGATGCCGCGGTCGGCGAGGGTGCGTACGAAGACCCGCTGGTCCGCGGGGCGGGTGCCGAGGCCGTAGCCGGTGGTCAGCAGGAGCTCGCCGCCCTTGAGGAGGGAGGCGATGTTGGGGACCTCGCCGGCGTGCACCCAGCGGACGGTGCGGGTCAGCTTGTCGGCGCCGGCGAGGACCTCGGGGAGGCCGCTGCGGAGGCCGGGCAGTTCGAGGGCGCGCCGGACGGTGATGCCGGTGCCCTCGGTGTCGAATCTGCGGTCCATGAAGCGGACGCTACCTCTGCCCGCGGCACGGCGGCAGCGCCGGGTGGCCGGACCGCTGAGACCACTGTGAGCTGGGATGACCGCCGGGCGGGCGCGCTCGCCCGCCCGGCTCCGGGTCAGCCTCCGTAGGCGCCGCTCGCCGTCAGGCGCAGGGCCGTGTCGATCAGCGGCACATGGCTGAAGGCCTGGGGGAAGTTGCCCACCTGGCGCTTGCGGCGTGGGTCCCACTCCTCGGCGAGGAGGCCCAGGTCGTTGCGGAGCGACAGGAGCTTGTCGAAGAGCTTGCGGGCCTCGTCCACGCGGCCGATCATCGCCAGGTCGTCGGCCATCCAGAAGGAGCAGGCGAGGAAGGCGCCCTCGTCGCCGGGCAGGCCGTCGACGCCCGCGTGGTCGCCGTCGGTGGGGTAGCGCAGGATGAACCCGTCCGTGGTGGACAGCTCGCGCTGGATCGCCTCGATGGTGCCGATGACCCGCTTGTCGTCCGGCGGCAGGAAGCCCATCTGCGGGATGAGCAGCAAGGACGCGTCCAGCTCCTGCGAGCCGTAGGACTGCGTGAAGGTGTTGCGCTCCTTGTCGTAGCCCTTCTCGCACACCTCGCGGTGGATGTCGTCGCGCAGCACCTTCCAGCGCTCCAGGGGGCCGTCGGCCTCCCCGGACTCGATGAGCTTGATGGTGCGGTCCACGGCGACCCACGCCATGACCTTGGAGTGCACGAAGTGGCGGCGCGGACCGCGCACCTCCCAGATGCCCTCGTCCGGCTCCTGCCAGTGCTTCTCCAGGTACTGGATCAGCTTGAGCTGGAGCAGGGAGGCGTAGTCGTTGCGGGCCAGGCCCGTCATGTGGGCCAGGTGCAGCGCCTCGGTGACCTCGCCGTAGACGTCCAGCTGGAGCTGGTGCGCGGCGCCGTTGCCCACCCGGACCGGCGCGGAGTTCTCGTAGCCGGGCAGCCAGTCCAGCTCCGCCTCGCCGAGTTCGCGCTCGCCGGCGATGCCGTACATGATCTGGAGGTTCTCGGGGTCGCCGGCGACGGCCCGCAGCAGCCACTCGCGCCAGGCGCGGGCCTCCTCGCGGTAGCCGGTGCGCAGCAGCGAGGACAGGGTGATCGCCGCGTCCCGCAACCAGGTGTAGCGGTAGTCCCAGTTGCGTACGCCGCCGATGTCCTCGGGCAGGGAGGTGGTGGGGGCCGCGACGATGCCGCCGGTCGGGGCGTAGGTCAGGGCCTTGAGCGTGATCAGGCTGCGGATCACGGCCTCGCGGTAGGGGCCGTGGTACGTACAGTGCCCGACCCACTCGCGCCAGAACTCCTCGGTCGCCTCCAACGACTGCTCCGGCTCCGGCAGCGGCGGCGGCTCCTTGTGCGAGGCCTGCCAGGAGATCGTGAACGCGATCCGGTCACCGGGAGCGACCGTGAAGTCCGCGTACGTGGTCAGCGACTCGCCGTAGGTCTTCGCCGATGTGTCGAACCACACGGAGTCCGGGCCCGCCACCGCCACCGTGCGGTCCTCGTGCCGGTGCACCCACGGCACGACCCGGCCGTAGGAGAAGCGCATGCGCAGCGTCGAGCGCATCGGCACCCGGCCGCTGACGCCCTCCACGATGCGGATCAGCTGCGGGGCACCGTCGCGCGGCGGCATGAAATCGGTCACGCGGACCGTTCCGTCCGGGGTGTCCCACTCGGATTCGAGGATCAGTGAGTCGCCGCGGTAGCTGCGCCGGCCCGCGGTGGGCGGCTGGGTGCCGTCCGCGAACGCCGGGCCGATCCGCCAGAAACCGTGTTCCTCGGTACCGAGCAGGCCGGCGAAGATGGCATGGGAATCGAAGCGGGGCAGGCACAGCCAGTCGACTGTCCCGTCCCGGCAGACCAGGGCAGCGGTCTGCATGTCTCCGATGAGTGCGTAGTCTTCGATGCGCCCGGCCACGTGCAACTCCAGTCGAACGGCCACGTCACACCCCACGAAGGGGCTGTCGCTTAGTGCGGTCAAGGGGTGGTTGTAAAGCGTCGTCGAGCGGTGGGGGGAACCGCCGGTCGGCCGCGGGGGCAGAACGACAACCCTTGCTCAACGAACTGACGAGCTCTAGTTGTTCCGGGTCATACGGACGGGGGTGGTGCCGTGTTGCCGGCCGGGCTCCTCAGCGAGTGTCCGAGCAGGATACGACGCACGTAGATGATCTGCGTGCCGCTCCGGGCAACCCGGGTGCGCCGAACGAGTGAGCCATGCGTGAGGGACCTGTGAGTGGTATGCGCACGTGTCTGAGCGTGCGCGGAGCGTGGCCGGGAGCCATGCCCGTCAGGCGCTGATACCCTGGTAGCCCGTGGACCGGTGGGCTCGAAACCCCCGAACCGCAGCGACGGCGTCTCAGCCGGAACATCCGGGTTCCCCGGACCGGCCAGCCGTACCGCACGACCAACCGCGACCACGGGAGCCCCCTCTTGGCCATGCCGCCGAAATCTACGACGACCAAGCACATCTTCGTCACCGGGGGTGTCGCCTCCTCGCTCGGCAAGGGCCTCACCGCCTCGAGCCTCGGGATGCTGCTCAAGGCTCGCGGCCTGCGCGTCGTGATGCAGAAGCTCGACCCGTACCTGAACGTCGACCCGGGCACGATGAACCCCTTCCAGCACGGTGAGGTGTTCGTCACCAACGACGGCGCCGAGACCGACCTGGACATCGGCCACTACGAGCGCTTCCTCGACCGCGACCTGGACGGCTCGGCCAACGTCACCACCGGCCAGGTGTACTCCACGGTCATCGCCAAGGAGCGGCGCGGCGAGTACCTGGGCGACACGGTGCAGGTCATCCCGCACATCACCAACGAGATCAAGCACCGCATCCGGCGCATGGCCACCGACGAGGTGGACGTCGTCATCACCGAGGTCGGCGGCACGGTCGGCGACATCGAGTCGCTGCCGTTCCTGGAGACCGTCCGCCAGGTCCGCCACGAGGTCGGCCGGGACAACGTCTTCGTCGTGCACATCTCGCTGCTGCCCTACATCGGCCCCTCCGGTGAGCTGAAGACCAAGCCGACCCAGCACTCGGTCGCCGCGCTGCGCAACATCGGCATCCAGCCGGACGCGATCGTGCTGCGCTGCGACCGTGAGGTCCCCACCGCGATCAAGCGCAAGATCTCCCTGATGTGCGACGTCGACGAGGCGGCCGTGGTCGCCTGCCCCGACGCCCGGTCGATCTACGACATCCCGAAGGTCGTGCACGCCGAGGGCCTGGACGCCTACGTCGTGCGCAAGCTGGACCTGCCCTTCCGCGACGTGGACTGGACGACCTGGGACGACCTGCTGGACCGCGTCCACAACCCCGACCACGAGATCACCCTGGCCCTGGTCGGCAAGTACATCGACCTGCCCGACGCCTATCTGTCGGTGACCGAGGCGCTGCGCGCGGGCGGCTTCGCCAACAAGGCCCGGGTCAAGATCAAGTGGGTCACCTCCGACGACTGCAAGACCGCGGCCGGCGCCGAGCAGCAGCTCGCCGACGTCGACGCCATCTGCATCCCGGGCGGCTTCGGCGACCGCGGTGTGCTCGGCAAGGTCGGCGCCATCCGCTACGCCCGCGAGAACGGCATCCCGCTGCTGGGCCTGTGCCTGGGCCTGCAGTGCATCGTGATCGAGGCCGCCCGCAACCTGGCCGGCATCGCGGACGCCAACTCCACCGAGTTCGACCCGGCCACCGGCCACCCGGTGATCTCCACCATGGCCGAGCAGCTCGACATCGTGGCCGGCGAGGGCGACATGGGCGGCACCATGCGGCTCGGCATGTACCCGGCCAAACTGGCCGAGGGCTCGATCGTGCGCGAGGTCCACGACGGCAAGGAGTACGTCGAGGAGCGCCACCGCCACCGCTACGAGGTGAACAACGCTTACCGCGCGGAGCTGGAGAAGAAGGCGGGCATCGTCTTCTCCGGCACCTCCCCGGACGGCAAGCTCGTCGAGTACGTGGAGTACCCGCGCGACGTCCACCCCTACCTGGTCGCCACCCAGGCGCACCCGGAGCTGCGCTCGCGCCCCACGCGCCCGCACCCGCTGTTCGCCGGCCTGGTGAAGGCCGCCGTCGAGCGGAAGATCTCCAAGTAGCACGCCCGGTTGTACGGTTGCGGGGGTGCGTGCCGTCGAAGGCGCGCACCCCCGTTCTGTTTGCGCACGTCGGAAAGGGCAGGGCATGACGATCAAGGACATCCCGGAGGAGTGGGAGATCCGGGCCACCGGCACCCCGTTCGTCGGCGGCAAGACCTCCGTCCGCACCGACGACGTGGTCATGCCGGACGGCTCCGTGGTCACCCGCGACTACCAGGTGCACCCGGGCTCCGTGGCCGTCCTCGCCCTCGACGAGGAGGACCGGGTGCTGCTGATCCGCCAGTACCGCCACCCGGTGCGGCAGCGGCTGTGGGAGATCCCGGCGGGCCTGCTCGACGTGCCCGGCGAGAACCCGCTGCACGCCGCCCAGCGCGAGCTGTACGAGGAGGCCCACGTCAAGGCCGAGGACTGGCGGGTGCTGACCGACGTCTACACCACGCCCGGCGGCTGCGACGAGTCCGTGCGGATCTTCCTCGCCCGGGGCCTGTCCGAGGCGGTCGGCGAACGCTTCGCGGCGGAGCACGAGGAGACCGACATGGAGCACGCGCGGATGCCGGTGGACGAACTGGTGCGGGGCGTGCTCGCGGGCGAACTGCACAACAACTGCCTGGCGGTGGGGGTCCTGTCGCTGGTCGCCGCACGCCACGGCGACGGGCTGGACGCGCTGCGCCCGGCCGAGGCGCCCTGGCCGGCGCGCCCCTTCGCGTCCTGAGCGCGCCGCCGAACCTCGCGGTGTGACCATCGCCTGATCCGATCGGGCGACGTGTCCGTCGTGCTCCGCACAGTACGTCGCAGAGCGTGAACTAGGCTCTGGAAGCGCCCGGACCGGAGTCCCGGCGGGCTTGCACGTGCGGTGGGACGGGAGTGTGGCCCGTGACGGATCAGGCGGTGGACGCAGGCGGCGTGGGCCTGTCCGGCGGGGATCCGTTCCCCGCGGCCGCGAAGAGTCTTTTCCTGGGCCGCACACGGGAGTTGAAGGAGCTGCGCGCCGACATCGAGCGGACCGGCCTCGACACCCTGACCGGCCGCAAGGCACCCCGCGCACGCGTCCTGCTGATCGCGGGCAGGCCGGGCTCGGGCCGCACGGCACTCGCCGAGGAACTGGTGGAGCAGGTCGCGCAGCGTTACCCCGGTGGTGTGCTGCGCGCCAGGCTCACCGAGCCCGACGGCACCCCCGTGGCGGTCGAGGCCCTCGCCCGCGACCTGCTCACCGCCCTCGATCTGCCGACCCCGCCCGGCGCCGCCGAGGAGGACCTGACCGAGGCCCTGCGCACCGCGCTCGCCGAGCGCCGGGCGCTGCTCCTGCTGGACGACGCGGCCGGCGCGGACCAGGTCGACGCGCTGCTGCCGGAGAACGCCGACTGCCTCCTCGTCGCCGTCTCCCGGGGCCCGCTCACCGGGATCGCCGACGTCCGCCCGTGCACCCTGGGCGGCCTGGACACCAAGTCCGGTGTGGAACTGCTGGCGCAGCGCATCGACCCGGTGCGCATCACCGTCGACCCGCGGGCCGCCGAGAGCCTGGTCGAGGTCTGCCAGGGCCAGCCCGCCGCGCTGGCGCTGGCCGGCGGCTGGCTCGCCGCCCACCCCCAGGCGGCCGTCGCCGATCTCACCAAGCAGCTGCGCGCCGACCCCGACGAGGGCTCCGTCCTCGGCCGGGTGCTGCGGTTCGTGCACGGCACCCTGTCCGGCACGGCCGCCCGGCTGCTGCGGCTGCTCTCCCTCGCCCCGGCCGGTGACGTCGACCCGCAGACCGCCTCGGCGCTCGCCGGCTGCTCGGTCGAGGCCGCCCGCGGTCTCCTCGACGACTTCGCCGACCTCGGGGTGCTGCGCGCCGTCCCCTCGTCGCTGCCGTGCTACGAGGTCCCCGGCTGTCTGCACCCGCTGCTGGCTGAGCTCGCCGAGCGCCAGGACCGCCCCGCCGAGCTGCGGCTCGCCCGCGCCAGGATGCTGGAGCGGACCGTGCGGCTGCTCCAGTCCTGCCGGGCGATCACCGAGACCGACAGCCCCGAGACCAGGGAGAAGCTCAAGAGCCTGCCTTCCGGGTTGCGCTTCGCCACGCCGCGGGCCGCCGAGAGGTGGCTGCGCGCCCGCAGGCCCGCCCTGCTCGCCGCGGCCCGGCTCGCCGTCGCCGACGGCGAGCTGGACACCCTGGCCCGCCGTCTGATGTCCCAGCTCGTGCGGGCCATGGTGGCGCACATCGGCACCCAGGCCGCGGCCGCCGACCTCTACGGCGTCCACCGGCTCGTCCTGGACGTGGCCGAGCGGCGCGGGCTGCCCCGGGAGAAGGCCGCCGCCCTGCTGAACCTCGCCGACCTGGACGCCCGCACCGGACGTACGGCGGGGGCACTGGCCCGCTACCGGGCCGCGCTGGACGCCGGACGGGAGGCCGAGGACCCGTACGCGATCAGCCGCGCCATGGAATCCGTAGGCAGCTCCCACCAGGAGCTCGGGGACTACGACCGGGCCGCCGACTGGTTCGGCCGGGCCCTGGCGCAGCGGCTGGCGCGTGAGGAGCGCGAGGACGCCGCCCGCCTCTACGGCCGCATCGCCGCCGCGCACACCTACACGGGCCGCTACGGCGAGGCGCTGCGCAACTGGCGGGCGGCCGCCGCCGTGCACCGGAAGTTGGGCGATGTCGCCGCCCACGCGCGGGCGTTGAGCGAGCTGGCGCGTGTCCAGGAGTACGCCGGGCGGCCCGAGGACTGCCTGCGCACCTGTCAGGAGGCGGTCGAGTGGGCCGGCCGCGCCGAGGACGTACGGCTCCAGGCGGCGCTCCAGCTGCGGCTCGCCGACACCCTGGAGCGGCTGGGCGACGCGACCACCGCGGCCCTGCACCGCCGGGCGGCCCGGCGCCTGCTCGACGCCGAAGTCGAAGAGGTCCCTGCGGCCGAGGACGGCGGCCCGGAGGGCCCATTGACGGAAGAAGGCGCCAATGCCTGCGAAATCCGCAGTGCATCCACTGAAGATTGATGCAATGAAAGGCTAGACAGACGGAACGCCTTCATTAGACTGGTGCTGCCGCTCGTTCTCCTGCGGTGTCGCCTGGTATGCCTCCGCGTGCCGGGGTACGTCTGCATTTGCCCCACATTCTCTGAGTCAAGGACCGTGATCGACGTGAAGGTCGGCATCCCCCGCGAAGTCAAGAACAACGAGTTCCGGGTGGCCATCACCCCCGCAGGCGTGCACGAGCTCGTGCGCAACGGCCACCAGGTCGTCGTCGAGCGGAACGCGGGTGTCGGCTCCTCGATCCCGGACGAGGAGTACGTGGCCGCCGGTGCCCGGATCCTCGAGACCGCGGACGAGGTCTGGGCCGCCGCCGACATGGTGCTGAAGGTCAAGGAGCCCATCGCCGAGGAGTACCACCGCCTCCGCAAGGACCAGATCCTCTTCACCTACCTGCACCTGGCCGCCTCCAAGGAGTGCACGGACGCCCTGTTGGAGTCCGGCACCACGGCGATCGCCTACGAGACCGTCGAGCTCCCCAACCGCGCGCTGCCGCTGCTCGCCCCGATGTCCGAGGTCGCGGGCCGCCTCGCGCCGCAGGTCGGCGCCTACCACCTGATGCGCGCCGCGGGCGGCCGCGGTGTGCTGCCGGGCGGTGTCCCGGGTGTGCCGGCCGGCGAGGCCGTCATCATCGGCGGTGGCGTCTCCGGCTGGAACGCCGCGCAGATCGCCATCGGTCTGGGCTTCCACGTGACGCTCCTGGACAAGGACATCAACAAGCTCAAGGAGGCGGACAAGATCTTCGGCACGAAGATCAAGACCGTCGTCTCCAACGCCTTCGAGCTGGAGAAGGCCTGCGTCGAGGCCGACCTCGTGGTCGGTGCCGTGCTCGTCCCGGGCGCCAAGGCCCCGAAGCTGGTCAGCAACGAGCTGGTGTCCCGGATGAAGGCCGGAAGTGTCCTTGTCGACATCGCGATCGACCAGGGCGGCTGCTTCGAGGACTCCCACCCGACCACGCACGCCGAGCCGACCTTCAAGGTCCACGAGTCGGTGTTCTACTGCGTCGCCAACATGCCGGGCGCGGTGCCCAACACCTCGACCTACGCGCTGACCAACGCCACGCTGCCGTACATCGTCGAACTCGCCAACCGTGGCTGGGTGGAGGCGCTGCGCCGTGACGCGGCGCTGGCCAAGGGCCTCAACACCCACGAGGGCAAGGTCGTTTACCGCGAGGTCGCGGAGGCCCACGGCCTGGAGCACGTCGCGCTGGAGTCCCTGCTCGGCTGAGCGGGTCGCCAAGTCGCCAAGGCATGAAAGGCGATACGTCAACTAGTGTCGTCAACCTCGCACGGCCGGCCGGACCTTGCCCCACAAGGTCCGGCCGGATGTGTGTATGGTCACTTCGCCGCACTCGGTCAACTCGCCTCGAACGCAACCATTCGACCGATTCACGCACCGGTGAAACCTGCCGTGCGACGCTCGTACGCCCTTGACAGAGGGATGTTCCATTACCGACACATCGGGCCGGGTCCGGCGGATTGTGTTGCTGCGGACCGCCGACACGCCATAGAGTCGCCAAACGTCGGCATGGTGCCACGCTGACCTGTCTAGAAGTCCCCTGGTCACCAAGGAGGTAAGACGACTTGTGAATGAGTCGACATTTTCTCCCGGGGGTGGTCAACCAGGAATGCCTGCGCCGGGCCAGGGCCCCACGCGGCTCGAGGCTGTCGGCTCCGTCGCTGTGCGCACCTTCGCAGCCCACCAGAGTCACCGGACAACAGGAGTGACTCAGCCAGCACCCCCAAGCATGGATGGCCATCACGTGAACGCCATGGCCGGCGACGGAAGTGGCGCGCCCCACAACCACTTCGCCGACTACGACGAACTGCCCGACGGGCACTTCTACGACCCCGACGCCGAGTACGAGCCCGACCCCGAGTACGCGGCCACGCTCGCGCCCGACGCGGCCCGCCAGCGCCGTGAGCGCATCGGCCCGACCGGACGCCCGCTGCCGTACTTCCCGATCCCGGGTCCGCTGACCGACCACGGCCCCGCGAAGATCATCGCGATGTGCAACCAGAAGGGCGGCGTCGGCAAGACCACGTCGACCATCAACCTGGGTGCCGCGCTAGCGGAGTACGGCCGCCGTGTCCTGCTCGTGGACTTCGACCCGCAGGGCGCGCTGTCGGTGGGTCTCGGCGTCAACCCCATGGAGCTCGACCTCACCGTCTACAACCTGCTCATGGAGCGGGGCATGTCCGCGGACGAGGTCCTGCTGAAGACGGCGGTCCCCAACATGGACCTGCTGCCCAGCAACATCGACCTGTCGGCCGCCGAGGTCCAGCTGGTGAGCGAGGTCGCGCGCGAGTCGACGCTCCAGCGCGCCCTGAAGCCGCTGATGGACGACTACGACTACATCGTCATCGACTGCCAGCCCTCGCTCGGCCTGCTCACCGTCAACGCCCTCACGGCCGCGCACAAGGTGATCGTGCCGCTGGAGTGCGAGTTCTTCGCGCTGCGCGGTGTGGCCCTGCTGACCGAGACCATCGAGAAGGTCCAGGAGCGCCTCAACCCGGAGCTGGAGCTCGACGGGATCCTGGCCACGATGTACGACTCGCGCACCGTGCACAGCCGCGAGGTGCTGGCACGTGTCGTCGAGGCGTTCGACGACCACGTGTACCACACGGTCATCGGACGCACGGTCCGCTTCCCGGAGACCACGGTCGCCGGTGAGCCGATCACCACGTACGCCTCCAACTCCGTCGGAGCCGCCGCCTACCGCCAGCTCGCCAGGGAGGTGCTCGCCCGGTGTCACGCCGAGTGAGTCTGCCGGGGGCCGACGAACTGTTCCGTACGACAGGGGGAATGGCGCTCCAGCCGTCCACTCCCCGACGCCAGGCAGGCGGCGAGGCACGGGTGCCCGCCCCCGCGGGGGAGAGCGACCCGACCGCCGCAGGCGAGGACGCGCCGCAGTCGGTGCCCGCGCAGGGCGGCGACGGCGAGGGCGCGGAGCACGTGGCGGTGGAGGCGGGGCCGACGGACACGGGCGAGTCCCGCAGCCGGTCCACGACCGCGGAGCGCCCCGTGCGGCGCTCGGCGGCGCCGCAGGAAGGTTCTGCCCCCGCGGCCGAGCAGCCGCGCAAGCGGGGCCGCAGCGCGGCACGCCGGCCGAGCGGCCGCGAACGGCACGACGAGAAGATCACCGTGTACGTGTCCGCCGAGGAGCTCATGGACCTCGAGCACGCCCGTCTGGTGCTCCGCGGCGAGCACGGACTCGCCGTGGACCGGGGGCGCATCGTCCGCGAGGCGGTCGCCGTGGTGCTGGCCGACCTGGAGTCCCGGGGCGAGGCAAGCATCCTGGTACGGCGGCTGCGCGGGCGTTAGCCGTCCGAGCGGGCCGCAGGCGGTAGCCTGCGACGGCCATGACCTCGAACGACGCTCCCACCCCCACCGGCCGACGGCGCGCCCTGGGCCGCGGCCCGGGAACGGCAAGCGACTCCCCGGCCCACCCCTCCGCACCGCCTGCGCCCCAGGACGAGCGTCCCGGACCGCCGGCCGCGCCCGCGGAGCCCATGCCCGCACCCGGGGCTGCCGAGGAGCCTTCTGGGCCCCCGGCGGAACTCCCCGGAGGCGCCCCGGCGGGGCCGGCGACCGAGCTGCCCGCCGAGCCCGCGCCGGAGGCCGGCGACGGGGTGTTCAAGGTCCGGCTGGTCAACTTCGAGGGGCCGTTCGACCTGCTGCTGCAGCTGATCTCGAAGCACAAGCTCGATGTCACCGAGGTGTCGCTGTCCAAGGTCACCGACGAGTTCATGGCGCACATCCGGGCCATGGGGCCCGACTGGGACCTGGACCGGACGACCGAGTTCCTGGTCGTGGCCGCCACCCTGCTCGACCTCAAGGCGGCCCGGCTGCTGCCCGCCGCCGAGGTGGAGGACGAGGCCGACCTCGCCCTGCTGGAGGCCCGGGACCTGCTGTTCGCACGGCTGCTCCAGTACCGCGCGTACAAGCAGATCGCCGACATCTTCAGCCGCCGGCTGGACGACGAGAGCCGGCACCACCCCCGCACCGTGGGGCTGGAACCCCACCACGCCGAGTTGCTGCCCGAGGTCGTCATCAGCATCGGCGCGGCCCGCTTCGCCGAACTCGCCGTCAAGGCGATGCAGCCCAAGCCCAAGCCGCAGGTGTACGTCGACCACATTCACGCGCCACTGGTCAGTGTGCAGGAGCAGGCCGGGATCGTGATCGCGCGGCTGCGGGAGCTCGGTGAGGCCGGCTTCCGTGAGCTGGTGGCGGACACCGACGACACGCTCACCGTCGTGGCCCGCTTCCTCGCCCTGCTCGAGCTGTACCGCGAGAAGGCCGTGGCCCTTGACCAGGAGACCGCGCTCGGCGAGCTGACCGTGCGCTGGACCGGCGGTGACGGGGACGAGGCGCCCACGGTGACGGACGAGTTCGACCGTCCGCCCGAGGTGCCAGAGGAATCCGGCGAGCCCAAGGAGCCCAAGGAGGAGATGAAGGCGTGAGCGAGGAGACCACCGAACCGTCCGCGGGCCCGGCCGCCGTCGCCGGCCTCGACCTGAAGCCCGCCCTGGAGGCCGTCCTCATGGTCGTGGACGAGCCCGCGACCGAGGAGCACCTGGCGAAGATCCTCCAGCGGCCCCGCCGGCAGATCGCGGACGCGTTGCGCGAACTGGCCGACGAGTACACCGTGCAGGGGCGCGGCTTCGAGCTGCGGCTGATCGCCGGCGGCTGGCGTTTCTACACCCGCCCCGAGTACGCGGCCGCCGTCGAGGGCTTCGTCCTGGACGGCCAGCAGGCCCGGCTCACCCAGGCCGCCCTGGAGACCCTCGCCGTGGTCGCCTACCGCCAGCCGGTCAGTCGCAGCCGGGTCTCGGCCGTCCGCGGAGTCAACTGCGACGGCGTCATGCGGACCCTGCTCCAGCGCGGTCTGGTCGAGGAGGCGGGCGCGGAACCCGAAACAGGTGCGATCCTGTACAGGACGACGAACTACTTCCTGGAGCGGATGGGCCTGCGCGGTCTGGACGAACTCCCGGAGCTCGCGCCCTTCCTCCCGGAGGCGGAGGCGATCGAGGCCGAGACCCAGGAGGGCGTACCGTCGTTCGACCCGGACGCTCCCGATGACGCGCCGGGCGCAGACGGCGACCACACGACGAACACGACGACGGAACTTTGATGCGAAGCAGCGGCAGCGGCAGGAACGGCGGGCGCGGCAACCACCGCGGTGCCGGCGACAACAGGGACGAGCGGCAGGGGCAGGGCCGCCCCCGCAAGCCCCGACCCGAGGAGCGCCGCTACGACGTCGGCCCCGGCGCGACGAAGGACGGCCCGAAGTCAGGGCGCGGCGGATCCGCGCGCGGCGGCGTCAAGGGCGGCCCCAGGCAGCCCCAGCAGGGCGGCCGTACGGCTCCGGCCCGCTCCCGCGAGTACGAGACGCGGATGGAGGAGCGCAACCGCGACCGGTACGCCGGCAAGAAGGACGTCAAGCTGCCCAAGACCTTCCCGGGCGCCGAGCAGGAGGGCGAGCGGCTGCAGAAGGTACTCGCCCGTGCGGGGTACGGTTCGCGGCGCGCCTGCGAGGAGCTGATCGAGCAGGCCCGGGTCGAGGTCAACGGCGAGATCGTCCTGGAGCAGGGCCGCCGGGTCGACCCGGAGAAGGACGAGGTCAAGGTCGACGGGCTGACCGTGGCCACGCAGTCGTACCAGTTCTTCTCGCTGAACAAGCCCGCCGGTGTGGTCTCCACCATGGAGGACCCGGAGGGCCGCCAGTGCCTCGGTGACTACGTCACCAACCGCGAGACGCGCCTCTTCCACGTGGGCCGGCTCGACACCGAGACCGAGGGTGTGATCCTGCTCACCAACCACGGCGAGCTGGCGCACCGGCTGACCCACCCGAAGTACGGCGTGCGCAAGACCTATCTCGCGCACATCGTCGGCCCCATCCCGCGGGACCTGGGCAAGAAGCTCAAGGACGGCATTCAGCTGGAGGACGGCTACGCGCGCGCGGACCACTTCCGGGTGGTCGAGCAGACCGGCAAGAACTACCTCGTGGAGGTCACCCTTCACGAAGGCCGCAAGCACATCGTCCGCCGCATGCTCGCGGAGGCGGGTTTCCCGGTCGACAAGCTGGTCCGCACCGGCTTCGGACCCATCACCCTGGGCGACCAGAAGTCCGGCTGGCTGCGCCGACTGTCGAACACCGAGGTCGGCATGCTGATGAACGAGGTCGACCTCTAGGCGTCGTCAGGACGTCCGGGCCGTCCGGGCCCTTGGGGCCCCGGACGGCTCAGCCGTCTCCCCGGCAGGCCGACGCGCGGCGGACACGGCGCAGAGAGTCCGCCACGCGTCGGTGATCGGGCTCCGCGCGGAGCGGGGAGCGGGGAGCGAGTGGGAGAAACGCGCCCCCGCGGCGCGGATCCTCACAGCAGGTGGACGGAGTTCCCCTCGACCTTGATCTGCTTGACGGGGAGCGGTCTGACGGCCGGGCCGTGGGCCACCGAGCCGTCGGTGACGTGGAACCTGCTGCCGTGGCAGGGGCAGTCGATCGTGCCGTTGGCCACCCTGTTCACCGTGCAGCCCTGGTGGGTGCAGATCGCCGAGAAGGCCTTGAACTCGCCCTTCTCCGGCTGGGTGACCACGACCTTCTGCTGCGCGAAGACCTTGCCCCCGCCCACCGGGATGTCGGCCGTGCTCGCCAGCTCACGCCCGGCGGCGGTCCCCTCGGTGGCCGGGGAGGTCGCCGCCGGGTGGGACGTCATCGAGGTGGGCGACGCCCCCGTGGGGGAGGCCGTCTTCGGGGGAGAGGTGGCCTCCGAGGCGGGTGACGCCTCCGAGTTGCTGCTGCCGGTCTTGCCGCAGCCCGCCGCCACGAGCGCCGCCGCACTCGTGGCGAGCACCGTGCGCCGCGTAGAGCCCTGGGTCATGTCATCACTCCGGGGGTTCCGGGGGAGGGGAAGAGCTCCGAGCGGAGCAGCAGCATTTTCGCATCGAACACCATGAAGTCGAAGCAAAACGGGGCAGCACGCGATAAACCACCCGTTTCACCTGTTGTCTCAGCGAGCGGGCGGCGCCCACCCGTCCCACGCGGTCTGACTAGGCTGGATGCCCGAGACCTGATTCACCTCAGCAAGGAGCAG
This sequence comes from Streptomyces sp. NPDC087787, assembly GCF_044743035.1. Classification (NCBI taxonomy): domain Bacteria; kingdom Bacillati; phylum Actinomycetota; class Actinomycetes; order Kitasatosporales; family Streptomycetaceae; genus Streptomyces; species Streptomyces sp. NPDC087787. The sequence goes on along the minus strand of NZ_JBIUVQ010000004.1, from coordinate 370,088 downwards.
CGTCGTGGCGGTACGAGCGGTCCGGGGAGCCGTCCAACTCGAACGGGACGAGGCCGGCCACATGGACGAACAGGTGGGGGCGCTGCTCACCGCCGTCCTGGAGCGGAACGGCCTGAGCGCCGACGACCTGATCAGCATCTGGTTCACGGCCACCCCCGACCTGCACAGCGACTTCCCGGCCGCCGCGGCCCGCAAGCTCGGCATCGTCGACGTACCGCTGATCTGCGCCCAGGAACTGGACATCGCGGGCGCCATGCCCCGCGTGGTCCGCGTCCTCGCGCACATCGAGTCCGACCGGCCGCGCGACGAGATCGCGCACGTCTACCTCGGCGCCGCGGCCGCCCTGCGCAAGGACATCGCCCAGTGAGAAACGCACTCGTCATCGGCACCGGGCTGATCGGCACCTCCGCCGCCCTGGCCCTCGCCCAGCGCGGGGTGGTCGTGCACCTCGTCGACCACGACCCGGAGCAGGCCCGCACGGCGGCGGCGCTCGGCGCCGGCACGGACGCGGCCCCCGACGGCCCGGTCGACCTCGCCGTCGTCGCCGCGCCGCCCGCGCACGTGGCGGGAGTGCTCGCGGGCGCCATGCGCCGGGGCGCGGCCCGCGGCTACCTGGACGTGGCCAGCGTCAAGGGCGGCCCGCGCCGCGAGCTGGAGTCGATGGGCCTGGACCTGTCCGGCTACATCGGCACGCACCCCATGTCGGGCCGCGAGAAGTCGGGTCCGCTGGCGGCGACCGCGGACCTCTTCGAGGGCCGCCCCTGGGTGCTCACCCCCACCCGGGACACCGACACCGAGGTCCTCAACCTCGCCCTGGAGCTCGTCTCGCACTGCCGAGCGGTCCCGGTCGTCATGGACGCCGACGCCCACGACCGTGCCGTGGCCCTCGTCTCCCACATGCCCCACCTGGTCTCCAGCCTGGTCGCCGCGCGCCTGAAGAACGCGGAGGAGGCGGCCGTACGGCTGTGCGGGCAGGGCATCAGGGACGTGACCCGGATCGCGGCCTCCGACCCGCGGATGTGGATCGACATCCTCTCCGCCAACCCGGGACCGGTCGCCGACCTGCTCTCCGACATCTCCGTCGACCTGGAGGAGGCCGTGCAGGCCCTGCGCGCCCTCCAGTCCTCCGACGAGGCCAAGCGCCGCGAGGGCGCCACCGGCATCGAGGACGTGCTGCGGCGGGGCAACGCCGGACAGGTCCGGGTCCCCGGCAAGCACGGATCCGCGCCGCGGGTGTACGAGATCGTCGCGGTCCTCATCGACGACCAGCCCGGGCAGCTGGCCCGCATCTTCGCGGACGCGGGGCTGGCCGGGGTCAACATCGAGGACGTGCGCATCGAGCACGCCACCGGGCAGCAGGCCGGTCTGGTGCAGCTCATGGTCGAGCCGAAGGCGGCATCGGTCCTCACCTCGGCCCTGCGGGAGCGGGGCTGGTCCATCCGCCAGTAAGAGGGCGTCCGGGAAGCCAGTAACCTTGTGCGGGGCGCCCTCGCGTCCCGCACACCACCCACCACCCTTCACCCTTCACCAGGAAGGTGCCCCGCTGTGGAAATCGGCGCTGCCCGGACCGCCCTGCCCGTGATCGTCGCCATCGACGGACCCTCCGGCACGGGCAAGTCGAGCACATCGAAGGCCGTGGCCACGCAGCTCGGCCTGAGCTACCTGGACACCGGCGCCCAGTACCGGGCGATCACCTGGTGGATGGTGACCAACGGGATCGACATAGAGGACCCCACCGCGATCGCCGCGGTGGCCGGCAAGCCCGAGATCGTCTCCGGCACCGACCCCGCCCACCCGACGATCACCGTCGACGGCGTGGACGTGGCCGGTCCGATCCGCACCCAGGAGGTCACCGCCAAGGTCAGCGCGGTCAGCGCCGTACCGGAGGTGCGGACCCGGATCACCGAACTCCAGCGCTCGCTGGCCACGTCCGCCGAGACGGGGATCGTCGTCGAGGGCCGCGACATCGGCACCACCGTGCTGCCCGACGCCGACCTGAAGATCTTCCTCACCGCCTCCCCCGAGGCCCGCGCCGCCCGGCGCAGCGGCGAGCTCAAGGGTGTCGACGTCCATGCCACCCGCGAGGCCCTGATCAAGCGGGACGCGGCCGACTCCAGCCGCAAGACCTCCCCGCTGGCCAAGGCCGGCGACGCGGTCGAGGTGGACACCACCGAGCTGACGCTGGCGCAGGTCGTCGAGTGCGTGGTCACCCTCGTCGAGGAGAAGCGGGCCGCGAAGTGAGCCGTCCGCCGGAGCCCGCGGCGGGCCCGCCGTCGGAGCGCGGCGCCGACGTCGGCCGGCGCATCGGCGTCGGGCTGATGTACGGGCTGTGGCGCCCGCGCGTGCTGGGTGCCTGGAAGGTGCCCGCCACCGGTCCGGTGATCCTCGCGGTCAACCACGCGCACAACGTCGACGGCCCGATGGTCATGGGCGTGGCACCCAGGCCGGTGCACTTCCTGATCAAGAAGGAGGCGTTCGTCGGCCCGCTCGGCTCCTTCCTGACCGGCATCGGCCAGCTCCAGGTGGACCGGCACTCCGCGGACCGTTCGGCGATCACGCGGGCGCTCGGTGTCCTGAAGCAGGGCGGCGTCCTCGGGGTCTTCCCCGAAGGCACCCGGGGCGACGGCGACTTCGCCTCGCTGCGGGCCGGGCTCGCCTACTTCGCGGTCCGCAGCGGCGCCCCGATCGTCCCGGTGGCCGTGCTGGGAAGTTCCGAGAAGCCCGGACGGTTGATAAAGGGACTGCCTCCGCTGCGCCACCGGGTCGACGTGGTCTTCGGCGAACCGTTCGAAGCGGGCGAGGACGGCGGGCGCCGTGTGCCCGGCGGCATTACTCCGTTGACCCGCCGGGCCCTGGACGAGGCCACCGAGCGCATCCAGAAGCAGCTCACCGGCCACCTGGAAAACGCCAGGCGCCTGACCGGGCGCCAGGGCGACACTTGAGTAGTGGATCACCGCGAACCGGCGGTGGTTCACCGATCACCACGATGAACGACGAGGTACGGACTTCATGAACGACGACATCCAGCCCGACGGCTCGGCAGAGCACGAGTACGAGCACGGGGCGCTCGGCGACGCCGAGTACGCGGAGTTCATGGAGCTCGCCGCGGTAGAGGGCTTCGACATCGAGGACGTCGAGGGCGCCATCGAGGCCGCCGGACACGGCCCGCTGCCCGTCCTCGCCGTCGTCGGCCGCCCCAATGTCGGCAAGTCGACTCTGGTGAACCGCATCATCGGCCGCCGCGAGGCGGTCGTCGAGGACAAGCCGGGCGTCACCCGCGACCGCGTCACCTACGAGGCCGAGTGGGCGGGCCGCCGCTTCAAGGTCGTCGACACCGGCGGCTGGGAGCAGGACGTCCTCGGCATCGACGCCTCCGTGGCCGCGCAGGCCGAGTACGCCATCGAGGCCGCCGACGCGGTGGTGTTCGTCGTCGACGCCAAGGTCGGCGCCACCGACACCGACGAGGCCGTCGTACGGCTCCTGCGCAAGGCGGGCAAGCCGGTCGTGCTGTGCGCCAACAAGGTCGACGGCCCGAGCGGGGAGGCGGACGCCTCGTACCTGTGGTCGCTCGGCCTCGGCGAGCCGCACCCGGTCTCGGCACTGCACGGCCGCGGCACCGGCGACATGCTGGACCGCGTCCTGGAGGCGCTCCCCGAGGCGCCGCGCGAGACGTTCGGCGGGGGCGGCATCGGCGGCCCGCGCCGGGTGGCCCTGATCGGCCGCCCGAACGTCGGCAAGTCCTCGCTGCTGAACAAGGTGGCGGGCGAGGAGCGCGTCGTCGTCAACGAACTGGCCGGCACCACCCGCGACCCGGTCGACGAGCTGATCGAACTGGGCGGAAAGACCTGGAAGTTCGTCGACACCGCCGGCATCCGCAAGCGTGTCCACCTCCAGCAGGGCGCCGACTACTACGCCTCGCTGCGCACCGCGGCCGCCGTCGAGAAGGCCGAGGTCGCCGTCATCCTGATCGACGCCTCCGAGTCCATCTCGGTGCAGGACCAGCGGATCATCACCATGGCCGTGGAGGCGGGCCGCGCGCTCGTCATCGCCTACAACAAGTGGGACACCCTCGACGAGGAGCGCCGCTACTACCTGGAGCGGGAGATCGAGACCGAACTCGCCCAGATCGCGTGGGCCCCGCGCGTCAACGTCTCGGCCCAGACCGGGCGGCACGTGGAGAAGCTGGTCCCGGCAATCGAGGCGGCGCTGGCCGGCTGGGAGACCCGGGTGCCGACCGGCCGTCTGAACGCCTTCCTCGGCGAGCTGGTCGCCGCCCATCCGCACCCGATCCGGGGCGGCAAGCAGCCACGCATCCTGTTCGGCACCCAGGCCGGCACCAAGCCGCCGCGGTTCGTGCTGTTCGCCTCCGGGTTCATCGAGGCGGGCTACCGGCGGTTCATCGAGCGACGGCTGCGCGAGGAGTTCGGCTTCGAGGGCACGCCGATCCACATCTCGGTGCGGGTGCGCGAGAAGCGCGGCGCGAAGAAGAAGTAGCGGTGACGGCGAAGGGGCGGCCCCGGGCAGGGGCCGCCCCTTCGCCGTCGGCGGATCAGATTCCGCCGCGCCGGGCGGGCGGCAGGGCCGCCGGGACGTGGTGCATCCCGGTGTCCTGACGGCCGATCGTCCCGACCCGCTGCCACTGCGCCTGCTGCCGGCCCGTGACATGGCGGGTGCTGTAGGCCCCCAGGCTGTAGGCGCCGTACACGGTGGAGCCCGTGTCGTGCGGCAGGTTCCCGAACGCTACGAAGCCCAGATCCTCCTCGCCGCTGCGGTCGCCCGGCAGGGTCCGGTAGGACTTGACGAACTCGGCGTAGAGCGCGTCGTAGATCGGCGTGGCCGAGAGGCCGCCGTGATGATCCTGAGGTGCCCGCGCCGGTGGTACCTCCCTTCCCGAGCGCAGTCGAGAGCTCGGGGAAGGGATCGGCGGATAGGACTGGCGGCGGGGAACGTCATATGCGTGCACGTATCTCCAAACGACCCCGAATCGGAAGGGATGCGGCTCAGGTCCCCGCGAGCGGCAGGGTCGCCGCGACCAGCCGCCCGCCCGCCGCGGCCTTGTCCAGCGCGTCCCGCAGCAGGTCTTCCCGCGGCTGGCGGCCGATGGACCCGACCGGCGCGGCGAACATGATCACCTGCTGGTGCTTGTTGGCGGCCGCCCGCCAGCCGTCGGTGACCTGGAGCGGCTGGTGCGCCTGCCACCAGGCCACCGGCTGGCCGCCGCCTGCCTGGGGCTGGAGGACGGCGTGCAGCTGGCCCATGGCGAGCAGCACCGACCAGCCGTGCAGCACCGGTGGCACGGCGGCGAGTTCGGTCACCGGGACGTAGCCCTGCTCGACGAGCAGCGGCAGGAACTCGTCGCCGGTACCCAGCGAGCCCGGACGCACGATGGGCGCGGTCGGCTCGACGACCAGGGCGGGGTGCAACTCCCCGGTGATCAGGACGAGTCCGCTGGTCACCCCGAGCACGGCCTGCTCCGGCACCGCCGTCCGGGGCGCGGCCTGCTGGGCCGTGGACCACTGGGGCGGGGCCTGCTCCGGCACCCTGCCGGAGGGGTTCGTGTCCGCGTGGATGGAGCGGACCGCACCCCGCAGCTGGTCCTCGGTGACCTGGACGACCTGCGAGGGCAGGCAGGTGGCGTGGGCGAAGGCGAGCACGGCGGTCTCGTCCCCGACGAACAGGACGGTGCTGGTGCGCTCCTGTTCGGAGTCGCCGGGAGTGCGGCAGGACGTGCAGTCGTAACTGCCCGGGGCGTTCTGTCCGGCGAGCAGCCGGTCGGCCTCTTCGTCGCCGATCTCGGCGCGTACGGCGTCACTGACGTCGAGCATGCGCGGCACGGGTGGCTCCCTCGGGATGCGGTACGTGGCGGAGCCGGGTGGCTCCCGGCCCTGAACCGGGAGGGACCCGGCTCATGAAGAAGACAACGGGCGATCTGTGGCGGGAGTCACGCCCTCCGGCGAACGGAATCGAACCATCCCGTGCGGAGGGTGACGCGCCGTGCGGAATCCGGCACTCACGGTCAACTCCCCCCAAGTTCAAGGGGGTTGAGTCGGTGAAGTGAGTCACAGATCGCCGGTGCCGGTGGCCGACAAATCAGGAAATCAGCGAATGAAGTGGGTGGCAAAAAATTTCCTCTACCGCCGGTAACCGTCAACTGGCCTGGCAGAACGGGCCGTTGGTTGCTCCGGACTCCGCCCGCTCCTTACATTCCTCAGCCGTGTGCAACGAGCACCGCTCGGGAACGTCCGCCGACCGCACCGGGCCGAGTACGACTCGGCCCGGCCTCGTGCGGCGGACGGGGCGAGCGCGCCGACCGCGTCCATGCGCGGCGGGCGCGCCCGGCCTGGGGGACCCCGGGTGTTTCGAGAGGGATCCACATGTCCGAATGTGCCGATAAGAGCCACGACACCACTCGCGACAACGCCCGCAGGGCACGGACGACGGCGGCTCTCGCCGGGGCGGCACTGCTCGCCCCGCTCGGGCTGCTGGCAGCCACCGGCAACGCCCACGCGGCGGACGGCGGCGTGTGGGACCGCATCGCCCAGTGCGAGAGCGGCGGCAACTGGCACATCAACACCGGCAACGGCTACTACGGCGGGCTCCAGTTCGCCGCCGGCACCTGGCGCGCCTACGGCGGCACGGCCTACGCGCCCACCGCCGACCAGGCCTCCAGGGACCAGCAGATCGCCGTCGCCACCAGGGTCCAGCAGGCCCAGGGCTGGGGGGCGTGGCCGGTCTGCTCGGCCAGGGCCGGGGCGTACGGCGGCGCACCCGCGGCCGGATCGGGTACGGAAAGGACCGCGACCACCGGATCGGCGCACAGCACACGGAAGTCGGTGAACAAGCCGGTCCAGGAGGGCGACCGGTCAAGGACACGCAACGCGGTTCCGCCGCGGCGGCCGTCGACGGCGCCGGCACGCGAGGCGGGCCACACCAACCGCGGTGCCTCCCGCGGCGAGTACACCGTGCGCGCGGGGGACACGCTGAGCGGAATCGCCGCCCGGCACGGAACCACCTGGCAGCGGCTGTACGCCGTCAACAGTTCCGTCATCGGCGACGATCCCGACCTGATCGTGCCCGGCCAGCGCCTCGAGATCTGAGCCGCTCCGGCTCGCGCCACGGGCACCAGGCCCCGTCCGGTCCACCGACCGGGCGGGGCCTTCCGCAGTCCGGCGGGGCACCGGCTCCGGCAGCGGAACGGCCGAATTCCTGTGCCGTGCCGGCTCCCTGGTGCGGCCGCGGATTCCGAATGCGCGGCAGCCTTGGGGAGGTCGGGGAACGCTTCTCCCGGCGCATTCGGCGGGGCTTTTCCCGGTGCTGCGCCGGCTGCCGGAAATTGTGTGTGTACGACTGCGGAAGACGGGCTGAACCGCCCGTACGTGTGACGCAGCGAGACCGCTTCGGACGTGGGGACCTGTGACAGAAGCGTGACAGGAGGGACTGGAGTCATCGAAGTGACCCGTGTGTACGGGGCGGGCTTTCCCCGGGGCGGTCCGGCACCTAGCGTGGCGGTATGGCACCGAATCCCACTCCGCCCGCGGAACCCCAGGACAACCCCGACGCCTACGTCGGCCTCGAGGCCGGACAGGCCGAACGGCTCGCGCGCGAACGGGGCTGGAGCACGGTGCGGTCACTGCCGCCGGGCGCGATCATCACCATGGAGTACCGGTTCGGGCGGCTGAACTTCGAGGTCAGGGACGGCCGCGTGGTACGGGCCTGGAAGGGCTGAACCGCCGCGGACGCTCCGGCCCCACGGCGGTCCTCCGTCAACTGCCCGTCAGGGGGCGCGCCGCCGAGGCCGTGTTGCGCGTGACGCGCTCGTTGTGCGGCGGTCTGCGGCTGCCGGCCGGGGTGACCGGGGTGCGCTCCGAGCGGCCCGTGTGCCGGCCCTGGGCGACGTGGGCCGGCGTCCGGGACGCGCGTCCCGCGCCGACCGTCCCGTGGACCGCCGGGGACTCGTCCGCGGCCGGGGCACGCGGGGTGAGCACGACGGGGGCGCCGACCGGTGCGGCGGGCGCGGGCACCGGTGTCCGGCGGCCGCGACGGGCGCGCCAGCGGTCGCGCAGGTCGAACAGGGCGACCTCGGTCCGGGCGATCAGCGGCTCGAACCACGGCAGCGCCAGCAGGATCAGCAGCCCCGCGGCCCAGCCGAGGAGCACGTCGCTCAGCCAGTGCGTCCCCAGGTAGACCGTGGTCAGGCCGACGCCGAGCGCCGTCACCGCGGACAGTGCCGACAGCCAGCGGCGCGCCCTCGGCGTGGAGGCCAGATAGGCCAGGATGCCCCAGGTCACCACGGCGTTGGCGGTGTGGCCGCTGGGGAATATATCGCCGCCCAGGCCCATCTCGTTGGAGCCGATGACGGTCGCGTAGTGCGGTCCCAGACGCCCCATGCCGATCTTCGCGGCGCCGACCGTGGCGTTGAGCAGCAGCAGTGAGGCGGCGAGGGTCAGCAGCGGGCGCAGTGTGTGCTGCCGCCAGGAGCGCCAGCCCAGCCACGCGCAGACCATCACGGCGGTGGGGCCGCGCTGGCCGAGCACCACGTAGTAGTCGAGGAACGCGTGGATCTGCGGCCACTGCTGGTACGGCCGGAAGAACATGACCTGCCAGTCGAGCCGGACCAGCCACGAGGTGGTGATCACGGCCCAGACGATCGCCAGGTAGAAGGCCAGGGTCGCCGAGAGGAGCACGAACCGGTGGCGGCTCATTCGCGGCATGTCGATGTGCGCCGGCCGTTGCGGCTCACGGTCCAGCCTGGCGAACACCCGGTCCAGGCGGGTGAGGGTTCGTTCGGTACGCACCCAATCGACGTTACAGCGAGTGAGGTGTGTTCCCTGACGAAGCACGTGATTTGTGATGACCACGTGATGTGGGATTGCTCTCAACGGGGCTTTATATCCACGGAATCCGCAATCACGAACGAACCCGTCCCGCATTTCCTTTGATCATTCCGGCGGACACTTATGCGGCACTTATGAATGCGTTGATGTGTTGACCGAACGCCGGGATGGAATTCCGCGCGCCCTCGGCAGGACGGGCCCGGTCACGGGGGACCGGAGCCGTTCAGCCAGAACGCCCCGTAGACCGCCGAGGCCACCGCGACGGAGCCCACGATCAGCGCCGCCCGGGCCACGCGCGTCCGGGCGAGCGCCGACGCCGGCGGCAGCAGCAGCGGGAAGGCGGGCAGCAGCAGGCGCGGCTTGGAGCCGAAATAGCTCGACGCGCACAGGGCGAGCGCGGTCACCACTCCCGAGTACACCAGCAGCGCGAGCGGTTGCCGCTGCCGTACACCGACGACGTACAGCCGGATCACCGCGGCGACCCCGGCGATCAGCGCGATCCCGGCGAGGGCCGAGGGGAAGGACGTGAACTTGTCGGCGACGAAGCGGGCGAAGGCGTACCCGCCGTCGAAGCCGTTGCGCCAGCCGGCCTGGACGTCGAGATAGCCGAAGGGGCCCTTGCCGGTGCGGTGGCCGACCCACAGGACGTATCCGGCGGCGCCGAGCGGGGCGAGCGCCATGCCGAGCAGGCGGCGGGCGGTGGCGTGCCCGGCGACGGCCGGGGAGTGAACCGTGTCCCGTGCGCCGTCCGCCGTCGTCGCGCGCCGGTCTCCCACGAACGAGGCAAGCGCCGCCGTCCACACCGCGGCGACCACCGCGAGACCCACCGGCCGGGTCAGCCCCGCCGACAGTGCCAGCGCACCCGCCGTCACCCAGCGGCCGGTGAGCACCGCGTACAGCGCCCAGGCGGCGAGCGCCGTGAACAGCGACTCGCTGTAGGCCATCGACTGCACGATCCCGACCGGCAGCACCGCCCACAGCAGTGCCGCGGCGACGCCGACGTCGCGGCCGTACACGTGATCGGCCACCGCGAAGATCCCCCAGGCCGCGGCGAGCGAGGCGAACAGGCTGACGGCGAAGCCCGCGTCGGCGTACGACAGCGGGCTCACCGCGGCGAGCAGCCGTTCCAGCCAGGGCAGCAGCGGGAAGAAGGCCAGATCCGAGTGCACGTCACCGTTCGGCAGGCTTATCTCGTGGCCGTAGCCGCCTCCGGCCACCCCGGTGTACCAGAGCGAGTCCCACCGGGCGGTCAGCAGCGTGTACCAGCTCTTGCCCCGCTCGGCGCTCCACAGCGCCAGGGCGACCAGGCCCAGCGCGCGCACGGCTGCGTACCCGAGGAGAGCCGGGGCGGCCCGCCGCAGGGCCCCGGCACGTACACCCGCCACGTGCGTCGCAAGATCGATCACGGACTCGATTATCGGCGCTGCCGGAATCCGGAGCCGCCACCGGGGCACGCTCACAGGCCGCTCACCAGGCACGCAGGGAGGGCCCGCGGTCAAGCGGAGTGGCGTACGCCACATGGGTTGGGCGCGTGCTCTGAGAGGTGGGCCACGCGCCAACCGGGCGAATGAGCGTACGCTGACGTGTCACTCGCACGTCGACGCGCAGGTCGGGGGCCACCGCTCCGCTCCGGCCGAGCCGCGGGAAGCCCCCGTCCCGCGGACCGCCGAACGCGAGGGTTCATCTGGGAGGTACGTACATGTCCGGGACGACCGCGGCCACCGAACGGCTCCGCCGCCGGGCGGCCGGGGCCGGTGCCAACCGCTGGGTCGTCCTGGTCGTCCTCTGCGTCAGCCTGCTGCTGGTGGCGGTGGACGCGACCGTGCTGCACGTGGCGGTGCCCGCGGTCACCGAGGACCTCAGGCCCGGTGCCATCCAACTGCTCTGGATCGTCGACACCTACCCCCTCGTCTGCGCCTCGCTGCTGATCCTGTTCGGCACCCTGGGCGACCGGGTGGGCCGCAGACGGATCCTGCTGCTGGGCTACGCCCTCTTCGGCATCGCCTCCGCCGTGGCGGCCTTCGCCCCCAACCCCCAGATGCTGATCTTCGCGCGGGCGCTGCTCGGCGTCGGCGGCGCCATGATCATGCCGGCCACGCTGTCGCTCCTGCGGCAGGTCTTCCCGGACCGGCGCGAGCGGGCGCTGGCGATCGGGATCTGGAGCGCGGTCGCCGCGGTGGGCGCGGCGGTCGGGCCGCTGCTCGGCGGCTTCCTGCTCGAACACTTCTGGTGGGGGTCGGTCTTCCTCGTCAACATCCCGCTGATGCTGGTCAGTCTGCCCGTGGGCCGGCTGCTGCTGCCGGAGTCGACCGGCGACCGTGACGGGCCCTGGGACGTCGTCGGCGCGTTGCTGGCGGCGGCCGGACTGTTCGGTGTGGTGCTGGGCGTGAAGCGGCTCGGCGGCGGTGAGACGGCGCTGAGCGTGCTCACCCTGGGGCCGCTGGTGGTCGGCGCGGCGCTGCTGGTGACGTTCGTACGACGGCAGCGGCGGCGGACCCATCCGCTGGTGGACCTCAGGATGTTCGCGCGCCCGGCGTTCAGCACGTCGGTGGGCTGCATCGTGCTGGCCATGCTGGCGCTGGTCGGGCTCGAACTGATCGCGGCGCAGTACCTGCAACTGGTCCTCGGCCTCTCGCCGCTCGCCACGGGGCTGCGGCTGCTGCCGCTGACGTTCGCCGCGATGGCGGCCGGACTGGCCGGGGCGCGGATGCTGCGGCGGTTCGGGCCGCGGCGGATGGTGTGCTTCGGGTTCTGCGTGACCGCCGCCGCGGTGGTGCTGCTCACGGCGATGGGCGGCCGGGACAACCCGGGGCTGCTCCTCGCCGGCTTCGCGCTGCTCGGCTTCGGCCTGGAGACGACGCTGTTCGGGGCGTACGAGTCGATGCTGAGCGAGTCGCCGGCCGCCCAGGCGGGCGGCGCGGCGGCGATCGGGGAGACGTCGTACCAGCTGGGCGCGGGGATGGGCATCGCCCTGCTGGGCACGGTGATGAACGCGGCCTACGCGCCCGGGCTCGCCGATGTGCCGGGGGTGCCCGCGAAGGCGTCCGGCGCGGCGGCGAACTCGCTGGGGGAGGCCTACGGGGTCGCCGACCAGCTCGGCGGGCCGGTCGGGGCCGCGCTGCGGCGGGCGGCCCGCGACGCCTTCGTGCACGGGCTGCATGTGACGCTGCTGGTGAGTGCGGGGCTGTTGCTGCTGGGTGCGGTGATGGCGCTGCGGCTGCCGCGGGTGATGCACTGCGAGGAGCCGCCGGTCGAACTGCCCGCGCAGCGGGAGGCCGAGCGGCCCCGCGTCTCGGCGTGAGCGCCGTTCCTCTCCCGCGGCGCTGCCGGGGCGGGCGGAGGAGCAGGCTGGACGTGGGCGGTCCCGCGTCGTAACGTCGGGCCGGAGTCGCACAACTAGCGCTGCTAGTTTCAGTTGCCGTCGCCGGAGGGTGTCCTCATGTCCTCGCAGTCCCCCTTGCCCTCGTTGCCCTCGTTCGATCCCGCCGACCCGCTCGGGCTCGACGACCTGCTGGAGCCGGAGGACCTCGCCGTCCGCGACACCATGCGGCAGTGGGCGGCCGACCGCGTTCTGCCGCATGTCGCCGAGTGGTACGAGAAGGGCGAGCTGCCCGTCATCCGGGAGCTGTCCCGTGAACTCGGGAGCATCGGCGCCCTCGGCATGTCCCTGACCGGGTACGGCTGCGCCGGTGCCACCGCCGTCCAGTACGGGCTCGCCTGCCTGGAGCTGGAGGCCGCCGACTCCGGCATCCGGTCCCTGGTCTCGGTGCAGGGCTCGCTCGCCATGTACGCCATCCACCGGTTCGGAAGCGAGGAGCAGAAGCAGCGGTGGCTGCCCTCCATGGCGGCCGGCGAGGTGATCGGCTGCTTCGGGCTCACCGAGCCCGACCACGGCTCCGACCCCGCCGCCATGCGCACCCACGCCAAGCGCGACGGCACCGACTGGGTCCTCAACGGCCGCAAGATGTGGATCACCAACGGCTCCGTGGCCGGCGTCGCCGTCGTCTGGGCGCGGACCGAGGACGGCATCCGCGGCTTCCTGGTGCCGGCCGGCACCCCCGGGTTCTCCGCCCCGGAGATCAAGCACAAGTGGTCGCTGCGGGCGAGTGTCACCAGCGAGCTGGTCCTGGACGACGTGAGGCTGCCCGCCGACGCCGTACTGCCGGAGGTCACCGGGCTGCGCGGACCGCTCGGCTGTCTGTCGCACGCCCGTTATGGCATCGTCTGGGGTGCCATGGGCGCGGCCCGCTCCAGCTTCGAGGCCGCCCTCGACTACGCGGTCTCGCGCGAGCAGTTCGGCAGGCCCATCGGCGGCTTCCAGCTCACCCAGGCCAAGCTCGCCGACATGGCGGTCGAACTGCACAAGGGGATTCTGCTCGCCCACCACCTGGGGCGGCGCATGGACGCCGGCCGCCTGCGTCCCGAGCAGGTCAGCTTCGGCAAGCTCAACAACGTGCGCGAGGCGATCGCGATCTGCCGTACGGCGCGGACGATTCTGGGCGCCAACGGGATCTCCCTGGAATATCCCGTGATGCGGCACGCGACCAACCTCGAGTCGGTGCTCACCTACGAGGGCACCGTCGAGATGCACCAGCTCGTGCTGGGCAAGGCGCTCACCGGGCTCGACGCCTTCCGGTGAGCCCCGGACGGGGCAGGGCCGGTGTACGGCCCTGCCTCAGCTCTGGTTGAAGAACCCGTCCGAACGGTGCACCGCCGGATCCCCGTTGACGATCTCGGTGTCGGCGGGGGACAGCAGGAACACCCGCGTGGACACGCGGTCGATGGAGCCGCGCAGACCGAAGACGAGCCCGGCCGCGAAGTCGACCACACGCTTGGCGTCGGAGGCCTCCATGGCCGTCAGGTTCATGATGACGGGCACGCCCTCCCGGAACAGCTCGCCGATGGCACGGGCGTCCCGGAAGCTGTCCGGGGTCACCGTGCCGATCCGGCGTCCCCTGTCCTCTGCCGTGTCCGTCGCCACCTTCACCCGGGGATCGGTGACCCAGGCGTCCCCGTCCTCGGTCCCCTCCGTGTAGTCGTCGTCGTAGTAGCGCTCGTCATCGTTGTCGTCGACGAGGCCGAGCCACGCACTCGCCTTGCGTACCGATCCCATGGACGCCTCCTCTCACAGCGGTCTTTCCTGCATTCCGCATCCCTATGGTCATCCATGATGCTGACAACGCGCCAAGTGAACGCACGCCGCACGGGGGGTTTGTGACGGTACTGGTGCACGGCTAATACGTCGAGAGCCCGTGTGCCCCAAGGGTTCCGACCTACACGACTGCTGACTGAGAGTGAAATATGATTGTTCTCCGCACATGGGTGACGGACGGGGCGTACGGGTGAACGAAGGGGTCGATACGATGCCGCGACTCAACGTGCTGCACACCAAGGGGGATGGTCGTGTTCGGAATCGTCAGGCCCTGCCGGCACCGGCTCGGGGAGAAGCTCGGCGCCGAGTGGACGGCCCACTTGTGCGGACTGTGTCTGGCCCTGCGCGGTGACCACGGGCAGCTCGCGAGGATCGTGACGAACTACGACGGGCTGCTGGTCTCGGTCCTGACGGAGGCTCAGGCGCCGCGGGGCAGCCGGGCCGGCGGTCTGCGGCGCACCGCCGGGCCCTGCCCGCTGCGCGGGATGCGCACCGCTTCCGTCGCCCTGGGCGAGGGGCCTCGACTCGCCGCGGCCGTCTCCCTGGTACTGGCCTCGGCCAAGGTGCGCGACCACGTCGCCGACGGTGACGGACTGCTGGCGCGCCGGCCGGTGGCACTCGCCGCGCGCCGGGTCGCCGACAACTGGAGCCGGGCGGGCGCCCGTACGGGAGCCGGCGTCGGATTCGACACCGCCGTCCTCCTGGACGCGGTGGACCGGCAGGCCGGGGTCGAGGCGCTCGCCGGCCGCGGCACGCCGATCCTCGCGGTCACCGAACCGACCGAGACCGCGACCGCCGCGGCCTTCGCGCACACCGCGGTCCTCGCCGGGCGGCCGGGCAACGCCGCTCCGCTCGCCGAGGCCGGGCGCCTGTTCGGGCGGCTCGCGCATCTGCTGGACGCCGTGGAGGACCGCGCGGCCGACGCCGCGACCGGCGCCTGGAACCCGCTCACCGCCACCGGAACCCCGCTCGTCGAGGCGCGCCGGCTCGCCGACGACGCGGTGCACGGCATCCGGCTCGCCCTGAGCGAGGTGGAGTTCGGTGACGGGCGGCTCGCCCACCGGCTGCTCGTGCACGAACTCCGGCGCTCGGTCGACCGCGCCTTCGGCACCGAGTCCTGCGGGCACGCGGCCGAGGGGGCCTTCGGCCCACCGCAGGGGCCGCACGCCCCGCAGGCTCCGTACGATTTGAACCGACCGAGCCACCCCTACGCCGGGGGCGGTGAGCCGCCGCGGCCCGGTGGGCGCGGGTTCTGGGCCGGGTGCGTGATGGCCGTCGGGCTGTGCTGCACCTGCAAGGTGTGCTGCGCCGACGAGTTCGAGGGTCCGTGGTCGGGCAAGAAGCGTTCGGGCTGGTGCAACTGCGACTCGTGCTGCGACGGGTGCGACTGCTGCTGTGACAGCTGCGATTGCTGTGACTGCTCGTGCTGCGACTGCTGATCGCGGTCGCGGCCGACCGAGCGCGGGCCTCGGGTCCGGGCTTCGGGTCCGGGCTTCGGGTCCGGGCTTCGGGTCCGTGCGGTGGGCGGCGGCGGGGTTTGGCCGCCGGGCCGCGCATGGAAGGGCTCATCTCATGATGGACCTGTCCGATCAGTGGAAGCAGGGGCGCCGGCACCGCATGGAGGCGGCGCCGGCGCTTCGTCACCCGCTCGCGCCGATCGGCGCGAGCGGGCTCGGGGGCCATCCGGAACGTCGAGTTCCGGACACCCCGCGAGCCTGGACGGCGAAGGACGCGACGGTCGCGGCCGCTGCTGCCGAGGCGGACGAACCGGCCCTCGGCGAGCGGCCCTTCGACGGCCGGGCGCGGCGCGCCGCCGGCGACGTCCGGCCGGTGCCGGCTGCTCGGGCTGACCTCGGCGAGTGCCGGTTCGGGCGGCACCGCGAGGCCATATGGGGCGCGGCGGCCACGACGTCGTGACCGTGGCCGGGAAACGCGGTCCGGCCCAAGGCCGTCCTCCCGTTGCCGACCACACGTCAATTGGCTCCGATCACTCCTGGTTCACTCGAATCGCGCATGGCCGCACGGCCGAAAGGCGCCCTTGCGCCGACCGGTCGTTCGGCCGAATACTCCCCCACAGCGCTTGTCAGGGGCACGGCATGTTCGGAATCCGGACAGCCGTCCGCTGACTGCGCCTCACGGGCCCCGACCCCACGCGGGCCCCCGACTTCCTTTGTGGAGGAACGACAAGTGAGGATCAAGCGCACCACTCCCCTCGGCGGAATGACGAGACGGACCCGGCTGATCGCCATCGCCTCCGGTTTCGTGGCCGCGGCCGCGTTCGCCGTCCCCAACGCGAGCGCGTCGGACACTCCCACCACCTTCAGCGCGGCGCAGCTCACCACCGCGAGCGACTCCGTGCTCAAGGCCGACATCCCGGGCACCGCCTGGGCCGTCGACAGCAAGACCAACCGGGTCGTCGTCACCGTCGACAGCACGGTCTCCCAGGCCGACATCGCCCGGATCCAGCGGCAGGCGGGGACCAACTCCGCTGCCCTGACCATCAAGCACACCTCCGGGAAGTTCAACAAGCTCATCTCCGGCGGCGACGCCATCTATGCGAGTAGCTGGCGCTGCTCGCTGGGCTTCAACGTCAAGGACAACAGCGGCAACTCCTACTTCCTGACCGCCGGTCACTGCACCAGCGGCGCGGGCACCTGGTGGTCGAACTCCGGTCACTCGACCACGCTCGGCACCACGACCGGCTCCTCCTTCCCCGGCCACGACTACGGCATCGTGCGCTACACCAACACCTCGGTGGCCCACCCGAGCGCCGTGGGCAGCGTGAACATCACCAGCGCGGCCACGCCGTCCGTGGGCACCACCGTCTACCGGCGCGGCTCGACGACCGGCATCCACAGCGGCAAGGTCACGGCGCTCAACGCGACGGTCAACTACGGCAACGGCGAGATCGTCAACGGCCTCATCCAGACCACGGTCTGCGCCGAGCCCGGTGACTCCGGCGGCTCGCTGTACTCCAACAGCGGCATCGCCTACGGTCTGACCTCCGGCGGCAGCGGCAACTGCACCTCCGGCGGCACGACCTTCTTCCAGCCGGTCACCGCCGCGCTGAGCGCGTACGGGGTCCACATCGGCTGACCTCCCCCTGTGCCGGGCCGTGATGTGAGCGGCCCGGCGCCCGACAGCGCAGAGCCCCCGTACGCAACCGGCGTGCGGGGGCTCGCCGTTGTGTGCGGCGCGGAACGCCGGGCGCGGGGCATCGACGCTCGGCGTCCGGCGTGAATCGCGCGCCCTGGGGCCGAATTCGGGCCAGGACCAGGCCCTCGCCGAACTGGCCGGCGCCCGCACCACGCTGGAGAAGGGCGCGGCCATCCCCGGCACCTCGTGGGCGACGGACCCCGTGACCAACAAGGTCGTCGTCACCGCCGGCAGCGCGGTCTCCGGGGCCGAGTGGGCCAGGCTGGGCAAGATCGTCGACGGGCTCGGCGCCGAGGCCGAACTCAGGTGCTCGAAGGGGGAGTTCAAGCCCTTCGTCGCGGGCGGCGACGCGATCACCGGCTCCGGCGGCCGCTGCTCGCTCGGCTTCAACGTGGTCAAGGCCCTGGAGTCCTGGCTCAGACACCAGCCGCAAACTGGCTGGATGATTACGCGCCCGCCGCTGTGGCAGCCTGTTCGTCGTGTTCTCGGAGCATCCGCATGACGGTGGCGGGCGAGGGGTGTTGTCCCTTCTTCGCGCCGGTGGTGATGACGAGGCGCTTGGCGATGTCGCGCAGACTCATCTCCTGGTCGCGTAGGTGGAGGGCCATGGACAACATGTCGTCGTCGGTGACCCCGGCGCCGCCGATGGTCCCCGGGCGACGACTTCGGTCTGGTCCGGTACACCGCGAGCGTCGACCACCCGAGCGCGGTGAACCTCTACAACGGCTCGACGCGGACGATCACCAGGGCGGGCGACGCGACCGTCGGCGGGAAGGTGACCCGCAGCGGTTCGACGAGCCAGGTGCACAGCGGCACGGTCACCGGTCTGAACGCCACCGTGAACTACGCCGAGGGCACGGTCGGCGGTCTGATCCAGACCGATGTGTGCGCCGAGCCCGGTGACAGCGGCGGCTCCCTGTTCGACGGCGACACCGCGATCGGTCTCACCTCCGGCGGCAGCGGCGACTGCGCCTCGGGCGGTGTGACCTTCTTCCAGCCGGTCACCGAGGCCCTCTCGGCGACCGGCGCCCGGATCGGCTGATTCCGGCCCCGTCCTCCCCGTGACCGGCGAGAGCCCCGCCCTCCCGAGGGCGGGGCTCCCGCGTGACCGCCGGGTCTCTCCCGCTCCGGACGCCGGGTGTTTGCGCAGGTGGGGGATGCTCGAACGGATGTCGCACACACGTTCGGAAATTGGTTTATGGTGGGGGTGAGAGAGATGGGAACGGATGTTCGAGAGCGGTGACGCTCACGAGTGCGGGAGGTGCGGATGCCGGACTTCACGCATCTGCACACCGCCTCCGGGTTCTCCCTGCGCTACGGCGCCTCGCACCCGGAGCGGCTGGCCGAGCGCGCCGCGGAACGGGGCATGGACGCGCTCGCGCTCACCGACCGCGACACCCTGGCCGGCTCGGTCCGCTTCGCCAAGGCCTGCGCGGCGGCGGGCATCCGCCCGCTGTTCGGCGTGGAGCTGGCAGTGGAGACCATGGACCCCGTACGCCGGGACCGGCGCCGTGCCCCCGTACGCGGAGGCGCCTTCGTCGACGAGTCGGCTCCCCGCGTCACCTTCCTCGCCCGCGCCGGCGCCCGCGGCTGGGCCGATCTGTGCCACCTGGTCACCGCCGCCCACGCCGGACCCACCGCTCCGCGCGCACAGGGGGCGTCCCCGTCTCCGGGCACCCCGCTGCTGCCCTGGCCCGGCGACCACGCCGACGGCCTGACCGTCCTGCTCGGCCCCGACTCCGACATCGGCCGCGCCCTCGCCGCCGGCCGCCCCGACCGGGCCGCGAAACTCCTCGTGCCCTGGCGTGAGACCTACGGCGACGCCCTGCGCCTGGAGGCCGTCTGGCACGGCCGTTCGGGCACCGGACCCGGCTCGCTGCGCCTGGCCGCCCGCACCGTCGGCTTCGCCGCCGAGCAGCGGATCCGGCCCGTGCTCAGCAACGCCGTCCGGTACGCCGACCCGGGGCAGGGCCCGGTCGCCGACGTGCTGGACGCCGCCCGTCGGCTCGTCCCCGTCGACCCGGCCAAGGAGCTGGACTCCGGCGAGGCCTGGCTGAAGGAACCGGACGCCATGCTGCGCGCGGCCGAGCGGATCGTGGAGGCCGCCGGATTCCGCCCCGGGGCCGCCCACCGCCTGCTGGAGCAGACCCGGACCACGGCCGCCGAGTGCCTGGTCGACCCCGAGGACGACCTCGGCCTGGGCACCGTCCGCTTCCCCGAGCCGCACCTCGTCGGCGCCGGCCGTCGCACCGCCCAGCGCGTGCTCGCCTCCCGGGCGGCGGCGGGCATGGTGCTGCACGGCTACGCGGGCCGCCGGGACTACTGGGAGCGGATGCACCGGGAGCTGGACATCATCGCCCACCACGGCTTCGCCACCTACTTCCTCACCGTCGCCCAAGTCGTCGACGACGTAAGGGAGATGGGCATCCGGGTCGCCGCCCGCGGCTCCGGCGCCGGCTCCCTCGTCAACCATCTCCTCGGCATCGCCCACGCCGACCCGGTCGAGCACGGGCTGCTGATGGAGCGCTTCCTGTCCAAGCGGCGCACGGCCCTGCCCGACATCGACATCGACGTGGAGTCCGCGCGCCGGCTGGAGGTCTACCGCCGGATCATCGGCCGGTTCGGCACCGAGCGGGTGGCGACCGTCGCCATGCCGGAGACGTACCGCGTTCGGCACGCCGTCCGCGATGTCGGGGCCGCCCTGTCCATGGACCCCGCCGACATCGACCGCATCGCCAAGTCCTTCCCGCACATCCGTGCCCGCGACGCCCGCGCGGCGCTCGACGAGCTGCCCGAACTCAGGGCGCTGGCGGGGGAGCGGGACCGGTACGGCAGGCTGTGGGAGCTGGTCGAGGCCCTGGACGCCCTGCCGCGCGGGGTCGCCATGCACCCCTGCGGGGTCCTGCTCTCCGACGCCTCCCTGCCGTCCCGTACACCGGTCGTGCCCACCAGCGGCGAGGGCTTCCCCATGTCCCAGTTCGACAAGGACGACGTGGAGGACCTCGGGCTGCTCAAGCTGGACGTGCTGGGCGTGCGGATGCAGTCGGCGATGGCGCACGCGGTCGCGGAGGTGGCGCGGACCACGGGGGAGCGGGTCGACCTGGACTCCCTGCCGGACGGCGACCCGGCGACGTACCGGCTCATCCGCTCCGCCGAGACCCTCGGCTGCTTCCAGATCGAGTCCCCGGGCCAGCGCGACCTGGTCGGCCGGCTCCAGCCGGCCACGTTCCACGACCTGGTCGTCGACATCTCCCTGTTCCGGCCCGGTCCGGTCGCCGCCGACATGGTGCGGCCGTTCATCGAGGCCCGGCACGGGCGGGCGCCGGTGCGCTATCCGCATCCCGACCTCGAGGAACCGCTGGAGGAGACGTACGGGGTCGTCGTCTTCCACGAGCAGATCATCCACATCCTGCACCTCATGACCGGCTGCGGACGCGACGAGGCGGACCGGGTGCGGCGCGGGCTGTCCGACCCGGAGTCGCAGGGGCGGATCAAGGTGTGGTTCGCGCAGCACGCGGCGGCCGGGGGGTACGACGCGGAAACGATTCACCGCACCTGGGAGGTGATCGAGGCGTTCGGCTCCTACGGCTTCTGCAAGGCGCACGCGGTCGCCTTCGCCGTGCCGACGTACCAGTCGGCGTGGCTGAAGGCCCATCACCCGGCCGCCTTCTACGCCGGGCTGCTCACGCACGACCCCGGGATGTACCCGAAGCGGCTGCTGCTGGCGGACGCGCGGCGGCGCGGGGTGCCGATCCTGCCGTTGGACGTGAACCGGTCGGGCGCCGCCCACCGTATCGAACTGGTGTCTGAGTCGGGGCCTGATTCCTCCGGTATGTGGGGACTCCGGCTCGCCCTCTCCGACGTGCACGGCATCAGCGAGGCCGAGGCGGCGCGCATCGCGGACGGACAGCCCTACGCCTCGCTGCTCGACTTCTGGGAGCGGGCCCGGCCCAGCCGCCCGATCGCCGCCCGGCTCGCCCAGGTGGGCGCGCTGGACGCGTTCGGCGCCAACCGCCGCGACCTGCAACTGCACCTGACCGAGCTGCACCGCGGCGCCCGCGGCGCGGGCGGCGGCCAACTGCCCCTGGCAGGAGGGAGGAAGACGGCCGCGGCCGGCCTCCCCGACCTGTCGGAGGCCGAACGGCTCAGCGCCGAGCTGGGCGTGCTGTCCATGGACGTCTCGCGGAACCTGATGGACGACCACCGGACGTTCCTCGACGAGCTGGGCGTGATCCCGGCACGCCGGCTGCGCGAGGCCCGGCACGGTGAGACGGTACTGGTCGCGGGCGCCAAGGCGGCCACCCAGACCCCGCCGATCCGGTCCGGTAAACGGGTCGTCTTCACCACGCTGGACGACGGCACCGGACTGGTCGACCTCGCCTTCTTCGACGACTCCCACGACGCCTGCGCGCACACCGTCTTCCACTCCTGGCTGCTGCTGGTGCGCGGCGTGGTGCAGCGGCGCGGCCCGCGCAGCGTCAGCGTGGTGGGCGCCGCCGCCTGGAACCTGGCCGAACTCGCCGAACTGCGCGCCGAGGGCGGACTCGACGAAGTGGCGGCGCGCCTGGCCGAACCGGCACCAAAGAGGCCCGGCGACGGCGCCCCCGCGCGCGGCCGGACGATCCGCATGCCCACGGGGTACGAGATGCACCCCTGGGCCGATCTGCGTCCCGCGGGCGAAGGACCGCCGGGTGGAAGGAAGTTGTGGCACCAGAGTCCAGGGAGTGCGGGATGACGGTTCTCTGCGTACGTTTCCAGCTGCCGCCGATGTACGAGGCCGCCCTGCCGGGGCTGCTCGGGCTCCTCGAGGAGTTCACCCCGGTCGTCGAGGCGCTGCCCCCGGACGGGGCGCTGGCCGATCTGCGGGGTGCCGAACGGTACTTCGGGCGCGACGCGGTCGAACTGGCGTCGATGATCCGGGTCCGCGCCCTCGCGCTGCACGGTGTGGACTGCGTGATCGGCGCCGGACCGGGCCCGATGCTGGCCCGCATGGCACTGCAGGGCGCCCGGCCCGGACTCACGCACTCGGTGCCCGGCGAACCGGACGCCGTGGCGGGGTTCCTGGCCGGGCGGCCCGTCACCGCGCTGCCCGGAGTCGGCGCGGCGACGGCCCGCACCCTGGACGAGTACGGCCTCGACACCCTCGGCCGGGTCGCCGCCGCGCCCCTGTCGACCCTCCAGCGCCTGGTCGGCGCGAAGGCCGGCCGTGAGCTGCACGAGAAGGCGAACGGCGTCGACCGCGGCCGGGTGGTACCGAACGCCGTCTCTCAGTCACTCGCGGAGGAACGCCCCTTCGACCGGGACGAACTGGACCCCGACCGGCACCGCAGGGCGCTGCTGTCGGCCGCGGGGGGACTGGGCTCCCGGCTGCGCTCCCTGGGCAAGGTCTGCCGCACCTTGACGCTGACCGTGCGCTACGCCGAAAGCTCCAGCACCACCCGCAGCCGCACGCTGGCCGAACCGACCGCGCACTCGGCCGCGTTGACCGGCGCCGCGTACGCCCTGTACGAGGCGCTGGGGCTCCAGCGCGCCCGGGTCCGTGCGCTCGCCCTGCGCGCCGAGGGCCTCGGATCCGCCGAACAGGCCTCCCACCAGCTCACCTTCGACCCCGTCGACGAGAAGGTCCGCCGCATCGAGGAGGTCGCGGACCGCGCGCGAGCCCGGTTCGGACCGCGGGCGGTGATGCCGGGCACGCTGGCCGCGTGACTCCCGGTCCTCGGCCGTGATGACGATTCGTCAGGATCGTTGTCACGGCTTCTGGTTACCGGTTGAAGTTTTTACTGGCGCGTAACTTCACACGTGGGCTACTCGTCCGTAACTTGACGAGTGAACAGCATCCCGTGATCCGGATCACAGGGCGTAGTGCCGTCGTACCTCCCTTGAGCCGCAAGGAGATCACTCGATGCTGCCCTTCAAGCGCGCCCTCAGACCACTCGCAGCCCTGCTGCTGGCCGCAGCCCTCGCCACCGCCCCCACCGCCACCGCGCACGCGGCCAGTGCTCCGAGCAGCGGCTGGAACAACTACGGCTGCAAGCCCTCCGCCGCCCACCCCCGCCCCGTCGTCCTCGTCCACGGCACCTTCGCCAACTCCGTCGACAACTGGCTGTCCCTCGCGCCGTACCTGAAGGACCGCGGGTACTGCGTCTTCTCCCTCGACTACGGCCAGTTGCCGGGCGTCCCGCTCTTCCACGGCCTCGGCCCCATCGACAAGTCGGCCGAGCAGCTGTCCGCCTTCGTCGACAAGGTGCTCGCCGCGACCGGCGCCGCCAAGGCAGACCTCGTCGGCCACTCGCAGGGCGGGATGATGCCCCGCTACTACCTGAAGTTCCTCGGCGGGGCCGCCAAGGTGAACGCCCTCGTCGGCATCGCACCCGACAACCACGGCACCACCCTCAGCGGTCTCACCAACCTCCTGCCCTACTTCCCGGGCGCGAGCGACCTGCTCAAGGCCGCCACCCCCGGTCTCGCCGACCAGATCGCCGGGTCCGCCCTCCTCACCAAGCTCAACGAGGGCGGCGACACCGTGCCCGGCGTGCACTACACGGTCATCGCCACCAAGTACGACGAGGTGGTCACGCCGTGGCGGACCCAGTACCTGACCGGCTCCGACGTGCGCAACGTCCTGTTGCAGGACCTGTGCGCGGTCGACCTGTCCGAGCACGTGGCGATCGGCACGATCGACCGCATCGCCTTCCACGAGGTGGCCAACGCGCTCGACCCGGCGCACGCCACCGCCACCACCTGCGCGTCGGTCTTCAGCTGACGTGCCTCGGGGCCTGCCCGGCCTGAGCCGCCGGACAGGCCCCGCGTTCGACGGGCCGCGTCAGCGGCCCCGCCCGCCGCCGGCCGCGGCGCGCCGGCGGACCGAGGCGAACAGGGCCGCCGAGCCGAGCGTCAGGGCGGCCGCGCCGGCGACCGCGAGATACGGGGTGCGGTCGTCGCCACCGGTCTCGGCGAGGTTCACCGGGCTGCCGGCGGCCCGCGGCCGGTTCGGCTCGTCGGCGGCGGCCTGCGCGGCACGGTCCGCCGTCGCGTCCTCGTCCGTGTCACCGGCCGGCCGCACGGCCGGGTCCGTCGACGTGTCCGACGCCGGGCTCGCGGCCGGGTCCGCCGACGCGGGGGCCACCGGGTCCGTCGTGGTCCGGGGGTCGTCGTCCCCGTGGCCGTGGTGCCCGACCGACGACCTGACGGCACCGTCCTCGATCTGCCGCTCGGTCGGCGCGGAGGCGGCCGGTGCCGGGGCGGAGCCGCCGGACGCGCCGCCGCTCCCGCCGCCGAAGGTGACGTCCGAGCAGGAGTAGAACGCCTCCGGGCTGTCCGAGCGCTGCCACACCGCGTACAGCAGGTGCCTGCCCGAACGCTCGGGCAGCGTGCCGGAGAAGGTGTAGAAGCCGTCCGCGGCGGCCGGGTCGGTGGCCGTCGCGACGGGATGCGACAGGTCGAGGTCGTCCCAGGCCAGGGGCTTGGCCGGGTCGTAGCCGGGCCTGGTGAGGTAGACCGTGAAGGTGCCCTTGTGCGGGGCGGTCACGCGGTACTTGAAGGTGTACGCGCCGCCGCGCACGTCCGTCGCGGGCCAGTCCGCGCGGGGCAGGTCCAGGCCCTTGAACTCGTCGTCGCCGGCGCTGCACAGCCTGCCGTCCGGGATCAGCTCCCGGTGCCGGCCGCCCGCGTCGCCGATCCGGATGCCGTTCCAGTCGTACAGCGCCTGGGTGCCGCCGGCCGCGACGGCCGCCTTGCAAGCGGCCGACTTCGGGTTCTCCGGACCCTCCGCGTAGCACTGGGCCACCCGGCTGACCGGGTCCCCCATGGAGCCGTGCGCGGACGCGGGCGCCGCGGCGAGCGCGGTCAGGGCCAGTGGGGCCAGTCCGAGAACGGCGGAGGCGGCGGCCGTGCGGCGTGCGGGCATCAGGAAACTCCTCGGGGGCGACAGTTCTGACACACGGTTGGGACGAATCCCGTGGGGGTGATCAGAAGCTAGCCGCAACACACCGCGAAAACGCCGGTCGGAGGCGGTGCGGGGAGATCCTTATGCTCGCGTTAAGGAAGCGCTGAGACTGCGCTCAGGTCGGCGCGTCTCAGGGCCCGGCCGCCGGTCATGACTCCGGCCACCAGGTGCGCGCGATGTCCTTGCGGACCTCGGGCCGCCCGGCGGGACGCTCGTCGGCCTCCTCACGGACGCGGCGGGTCTCCGTCTTCCTCAGGGGCTTGTGCACTGTCACTCGGCGCATGGCTGCCTCCTTCGAGGCCTACCGCATCCGTCTTCGTACGGAGGCAGGACCTTTCGGGCGAGAGTTGCTCATCGGTGTGGTTCTGTCTGTGGCGGCTGTCACGATTCCGGTGTCAGTGGCCTGTGTCACTCTGGGGCGCATGAGTGCGCATACGACAACCGACGGCGGCGACGGCGCGGCCCGGGCCGGGGTGGACTGGGACGCCCGCGCCGCCGTCTTCGACGAGGAGCCGGATCACGGGCTGCGCGACCCGGGGGTGCGTGCCGCCTGGGCCGAACGGCTGCGCGGCTGGCTGCCCGGGCGCCCCGCCGAGATCCTCGACCTCGGCTGCGGCACCGGCAGCCTGTCGCTCCTCGCGGCCGAGCAGGGCCACCGGGTGACGGGCGTGGACCTGTCCCCGGCGATGGTGGAGCGGGCCCGCGCGAAGCTCGCCGGCCGCGACGCGGTGTTCCTGGTCGGTGACGCCGCGGACCCGCCGGTGGACGGGCAGCGCTTCGACGCCGTCCTGGTCCGGCACGTCCTGTGGACGCTGCCCGACCCCGCCCGCGCGCTGCGGCACTGGCAGGGGCTGCTGCGGCCGGACGGCCGACTCGTCCTGATCGAGGGTGTCTGGGGCACGCTCACCCCCGTCGGCATACCCCCGGACCGGCTGACCATGCTTCTTCGGCCACTCGCCTCCCACATCCACCTCGAGGCACTGTCGGCCGACGCGCGGCTGTGGGGCGGGGAGGTGGACGACGAGCGGTACGCGGTGGTGGCCTCGGGCTGAGCGGGCGCCGCCCCGGTGCGGGAGTCAGGCCAGCAGCGACTCGAAGCCGCCCTCGCGGGCCAGACCCTCCAGTTCGTCGAGTGCGGCCAGGGCGGCGGCCGCGGCCCCGGGGTCGGTGCGCGCCAGACCGCTCGCCTCGAACTCGTCCTCGTCCAGTCGCCGTACGTCCGTGCCGTCGGCGGAGCGCCACAGGTCCAGGTCGAGGTCCTCGACGACGAGGTCCGTGCCGGAGCGGGTGGCGGGGCGGGTGACGTCGCAGTACCAGCCCTTCAGCGCGCCCCCGGCGGCACGGACCTCCTTCACGGAGTACCAGCGGTCGCGCCAGTAGTGCTCGGTGAAGACGTCGCCCGGCTCGAAGCGCACGAAGCCGAAGTCGCGGACGCCCTCGCCCGCCCACCCGGCCCGGACGGTGACACGCGTGCCGTCGTCGGACATGAGCACACCCCGGTAGCGGATCTTGACGCGGCCGCCCTTGACGAGGACGACGTCCACCTCCGCCGGTGCCTGCGGGCGGCCGCCGGTCTCAGCCGAGCTCGCGGACATGGCGCACCTCCGTCGCGCAGACCTCGTACCCGAACCACTCGTTGACCGCGATCATCGGCGCGTTGCCGGTGTCGTTGCCCGTGAAGGCCTCCGTGTACCCGGAGGCGCGGGCGCGGTGCAGTGAGTCGTTCTTGACGAGCTTGGCCAGGCCCCGGCCGCGGAAGGCGCGGGCGGTGCCCGTCATGCCGGTGCTGTAGCGGGTGCCGCCGTCGGTACGGGCCGCGGTGAAGGCCGCGGGCCGGCCGTCGACCACCGCCACCGAGGTCAGCTCCGGATCGAGCAGCGGGTGCCGCCAGGTCTCCTCCAGCCAGGCCTCGTAGTCGGTGAACTCGAAATCCACGTCGCCCGGCTCGTCCGCGGTCGTCTCCGCGTCCAGCTCGAACAGGGGACGCGGGTCGTCGGCGTAGTCCGAGGCCCGGCGCAGTTCCACACCCGGGGGCGGGTCCTGGAGCGGGGGGAGCGGACCGTTCGCCAGGTCCAGGCGCAGGAAGTAGGCGGAGCGGCTGGGGCGGTAGCCGTGCGACCGGGCGAAGGCGCGGTTGCCCGGCTCGTCCAGGACCCAGGAGTGCAGCCGGGCCGCCCCGTGCTTCGCCAGGTGATCCTCGGCGGCCCGCACCAGCAGTGTGCCGACACCGCGGCGGGTGTGCCCGGGATGCACGTACACGTTGATGTTGCCCTGGCCGGGCTCGGTGCTCTCGTGGGACAGGTGCACCTGCGCGGTGCCGATCACCTCGCCGTCCGCCACGGCCACCAGGGGCCGGTAGTGGGCGTCGGGATGCAGGTGGGTGAGGTCGTGGACGAGCGAGTCGGGGCTGACGAGTATGTACGGCATCGCGAGGTGCCTTACGCGGGCGAAGCCCTCGAGGTCGGCCGGCGCGTCGGGGCGCAGCTCCCGGATCATCACGGTCATGGTGGGGCACGCTACGGCGGGGAACGCCGGGGCGCCTCCCATTTTCCGCTGGGTCCCACGCGTACGCGTGCGGGACAATCACCACGTGACCTTGAAGATCCACATCGAGGACGGGGCGCCTCCCTACGAGCAGGTGCGGGCGCAGATCTCCGAGCAGGCGCGATCGGGGGTGCTGCCGGTGGGGTACCGGCTGCCCACGGTGCGCGGGCTGGCCGAGTCGCTCGGGCTCGCGGCGAACACGGTCGCCAAGGCCTACCGGGCACTGGAGGCGGACGGCGTGATCGAGACGCGGGGGCGCAACGGCACGTTCGTCGCCGCCGCGGACTCGGCGGCGGCGCGGGAGGCCGCGGCCGCCGCCCAGGCGTACGCCGAGCGGGTGCGGCGGCTCGGGCTCACCGAGGACGACGCGCTCGCCGCCGTGCGGGACGCCCTGCGGTCGGCCTACGGGGAGCGGTAGGGCCGGCAGGGCTTCCCGGAGCGGCGGCCGTGCGGCGTCACCGGCCCGGCGGGACCTTCTGCCGGTCACCGGTGAGCGCCGGGGTGCGGGTCACCGCCAGCCCCGCGCTCCTGGCCGCCCGCGCGAACACCACCGCGTCCTGGACCGCCGCCCCCGTCGGGTCGTTGTTGAAGTAGGCGTACACGTCCCGCTCGCCCGGCCAGGTGGTGGCGATCCGGTCGACCCATGTCTCCAGCGACCGCCGGCCGTAGTGCGGCCAGGCCCGGGCGCGGCCCACGTGGAAGCGGACGTACCCCCAGCCGGCCGTCCGCCACAGCGGCGTGACCGGGCGGGCGTGGGCGTCGGCCCAGCACAGGGCGGCGCCCCGGTCCCGCAGGACCTCGCGCACCCGCGGTGTCCACCACGAATCGTGGCGCGGCTCGACCGCGACCCGGGTGCCGGACGGGAAGCACGCCAGGCAGGCGTCGAGCAGCCCCGGATCCGCGCGCAGGGTCGGCGGGAGCTGGAGCAGCACCGGGCCCAGCCGGTCGCCGAGGCCCGCCGCGTGCGTCATCAGGCGGTGCACCGGCTCCTCGGGGTCCTTCAGCCGCTTGATGTGGGTGAGGAACCGGCTCGCCTTCACCGCGACGAGGAAGTCCGCCGGGACCCGCTCCCGCCAGTTCTCGAAGGTCTCCCGCGCGGGCAGCCGGTAGAAGGCGTTGTTGACCTCCAGGGTGGCGAAGGCGGCGGCGTACTCCTCCAGCCACAGCCGTGCGGGGCACCCCGGTGGGTACAGCACGCCCCGCCAGTCCTTGTACTGCCAGCCCGACGTCCCGACGAACAGGGTCATAGGCCCATCAAAGCACCGGCGCCGGTCCCCAGGGACCCCGTCACAGGTACAGACCGGCGTCGGCCCCCTCGCGCGGCTCCGGCAGTGCCGTCGGCGACGTGCCCCGCCGCAGCGCGTACAGCTCCGCGAGGGTCGCTCCGTCGCGGCCCACCCCTTCCTCGGTGCCCAGCCAGTTCACCGCCTCCCGGCGGGTCAGCCGGCCCACCTCGATGCGGGCCAGGCACCGGCCCGGACGGACCACGGCCGGGTGCAGGCGCTCCAGGTCCTCGTTGGTCGTCACCCCCACCAGCACGTTGCGCCCCTGGCCGAGCAGGCCGTCGGTGAGGTTCAGCAGCCGGGACAGCGCCTGGCCCGCGGTGTGCTTGGCCTCGCCGCGGATCAGCTCGTCGCAGTCCTCCAGCAGGAGCAGCCGCCAGCGTCCCTTGCCCGCCGTGTCCTCCTCGCCGATGGCGATGTCCATGAGGTAGCCGACGTCGCTGAACAGCCGCTCCGGGTCCAGGACGCAGTCCACCTGGCACCAGTCGCGCCAGGACCGGGCCAGGGTACGCAGCGCCGACGTCTTGCCCGTGCCGGGCGGGCCGTGCAGCAGGAGGAGCCGGCCCGCGATGTCCTCGGGGGTCGTCTTCATCAGCCGGTCCATGGCGTCCGCGACCGGGGCGGTGTAGTTCGCCCGGACGTCGTCCCAGGTGCCCGCCGAGATCTGCCGGGTGGTGCGGTGCGGGCCGCGCCGGGGCGAGACGTACCAGAAGCCCATCGTCACGTTCTCCGGCTGCGGCTCCGGCTCGTCCGCGGCGCCGTCCGTCGCCTCCTCCAGCACCTTCGCGGCCAGCTCGGCGCTGGTCGCGGTGACCGTGACGTCGGCGCCCCGGTTCCACCGGGAGATCAGCAGCGTCCAGCCCTCGCCCTCGGCGAGGGTCGCGCTGCGGTCGTCGTCGCGGGCCGCGCGCAGCACCCGGGCGTCCTCGGGCAGCAGGGTGGCGCCGGTACGCACGCGGTCGATGTTCACCGCGTGCGAGTACGGCTGCTCGCCCGTCGCGAAGCGGCCGAGGAACAGCGCGTCGACGACGTCGGACGGCGAGTCGGAGTCGTCGACGGTGAGCCGGACCGGCAGAGCGTCGTGTGGGTTCGCGGACATGCCGCCATGATCTGTCACGCGGGCGCCGTGCGCACCCGGTTTCCCCCGCGCGTCCTGTGCCGGCGCCCGGACGGAGCCCGTCGTGGGCCGAGCCTGCCGCAACCCTGTCCCGCGGATGATTTCCGCCCGTACTGTGGTCCTTGATGACACGTCATGGGGGGAATATGGGGGCGGGTCGGTGGCGGCTCACCGCGCTGCTCGGCGTGGGAGCGACGGCGGTGGCCCTGCTCGTGGCCCTGATCAGCACGCTGCCCGGCGGCGCGAGCACCGAGGGCACCACACGCGACGGCGACAGGGTGCACGGCACACCGGCCACCCCGCGGGGCGCGGACGTGCCGGACGTCGGCTGGGGCTTCACCCACACCCAGTTCAGCGCCGACGAGGGCGGCGCGGCCGCGACCGGCCGGGTCGAGGCGCTGCTGTCGAAGGACGGCGGCCTGCCGCAGAACCAGGCGATCATGGGCTGGGGCGCCGACAACCCCGAGCCGGTCAAGGGGCGTTACGACTTCGAGGCGCTGGACCGGCGGATCGACTTCGTCCGCGCCTCGGGCGGCACCCCGGTGATCACGCTGTGCTGCGCGCCCGACTGGATGAAGGGCGGCCGGGCCGGCGCGGACAACACCGACTGGAGCCAGAAGGCCCTGGAGACCGCCCCGGCCCGCGACCACTACAAGGACTACGCGGCCCTCGCCGCGACCGTCGCCAGGCGCTACCCGGACGTACGCCACTTCATCGTCTGGAACGAGTTCAAGGGTTTCTGGAACAACGCCGAGAGCCGCTGGGACTATGAGGGCTACACCGACCTCTACAACCTCGTCCACAAGGCGCTCAAGCAGGTCGACCCCAAGATCATGGTGGGCGGACCGTACCTGGTCATGGACAGCGTCGACCCACGGCACCAGGACGCCTCCACCGTCCTGCGCGGCCCCTGGGGAGCCATGGACCAGCGGGTCCTGGACGCCTTCGCCTACTGGAACCGGCACAAGGCGGGCGCCGACTTCGTCGTCGTGGACGGCTCCAGCTACACCAACGACGACGACCTGCTGCCCGACGAGTTCCGCGCCACCGACAAGCTCACGGACGTCGGCCGCTGGGTGCGGCGGCAGACGGGCGGACTGCCGTTGTGGTGGGCCGAGTACTACGTCGAGCCCGCCGACCGCAACGACGACCGCAAGGAGTGGTCCGAGCCGCACCGCGTCGCCGTCCAGGCCGCCGGCCTGATCGCCATGGCCAAGGGCGGTGCCTCCACCGGCTTCTACTGGAACCCGGAGAACCGCACGGGCGACTGCCCCGGCTGCCTGTGGACTCCGACCGGCTCCTCCGGCGGCGGCCGGGCGCTGCCCATGCACGACCTGGTCTCCCGCTTCGGCCGGGCGTTCCCGCCGGGCACCGGGTACAGGACGGTGTCCGTCGCCCCGGACGACGTGCCCAACGTGCGCGTCCTGGCCGACGACCGGACGGTCCTGGTGGTCAACACCCTGAACCGCACGATCAGCGCGCGGGTCGACGGCAGGCGCTTCGACCTGAAGGCGTACGAGGTGAAGTGGCTGCGGCGGTAGACCGCCGCAGCCGCTTCACCCGACGCGTGCTCAGCCGCCTCCCAGCGTCAGGAACCGCTGCACCAGCGAGGCGAACAGCACCGCAAGCAGCGGCAGCGAGAACCAGAAGCTGATCCTGAGCCACCGCAGCCGGCGCACACTGGGCCGCATCGCGACCCGGACGACCTCCCGGGCCGTCAGCATCACCGTCAGCGCCAGCGCCGCGAGTCCGCCGGCCACCGACCACGGCGTCCACGTCACCTTCGGCCCGATCGGACCCGGATGCGGCCCGGGCACAGGACCGCCGGGCCGCTCGCGCAGCTCGTACAGGGTCACGTCGTCGTTGGCGAGGACCTTCCTCAGCTCCCGCCGGTCGTCGAGGTTGCGCACGAGCCGCGACTCCCAGGCGGCCGAGTAGCCCACGTCCATCCGCAGATACGTCACCTGACTGCGGTTGACCATCAGGTACGCGTTGGGCCCCGCGTCCTTCAGCGACTCGACCAGCCCGGAGACCAGCACCGGGTCGGCCGGCGCCAGGGTGGGCACGTAGTCGACGCGCTCCATGTCCCGCGCGCCCCACGGCATGGCCGGAGTGACGTTGGTGGCCGGGTCGTTGCTCAGCCACAGCAGCCGCACCGTCGGCCGGTCGTGGGCGTACACGTAGTCCATCGCCGCGACCTCGCCGGGCCGGATCCGCTCGAAGGTCTCGTTGCCCCACCGGGCGACCAGGAAGCCGCCCATCAGCAGCAGGCCCGCCATCAGCGCGGCCAGCGGCGCGAGGCTCACCCAGTCCTTGTCCCGCTCCTCCGCGGTGGCCCCGGTGCGCGGGAAGAGCGCGAGCGCGGCGAGCAGCGCGGCCCCGGGCAGGGCGAACATGAAGACCCGCAGCGCCATCTCGCCGCCGTAGGACTGCATGCCGAAGCCGAGGAACGGCACGAAGGCGAGCACCAGCAGCGACCGCTCCCGGTACTTGTGCTCGCGCCGCCGCCACCAGCCCCAGCAGGCGGACGCCATCACGGAACCGGCCAGCAGCACGCGTGCGTACAGCACCAGTTGATGGGTCGAGTCGCCGCCCTGGATGCGGCCCGAGACGGACGTCGAGACATTGCTGCCGACCCCGCCGACCCCGCCGAACAGCTCGTCGAAGTGCCCCGACCAGTACGGCTCGGCCATGAAACCCAGCCAGAAGGCCGCCATCACGGCGAACAGCACGGGCAGGCCGCGCAGTTCGGACCTGCGGACCAGGACCAGCACGGCCAGCACACCCAGCATCACGAACGGGGTGAGCTGGTGCGCGGGGACACTCGCGGCGAACAGGCCGATCACCACCAGGAGCAGCACCGCCCGCTGCCGCCGGTCGGCCGGTTCCACCTCCGCCTCGCCCGGCCGCGCCGTGGTCCACAGCATCCGCGGCGCCCGGAACCAGACGAGGAGGATCGCCACGAACGCCAGGTACAGCAGATAGGTGAAGCCCTGCGGGGAGAAGTAGTCCTGGCCCACCCAGCCGCTGAGCACGAAGATCCACACACCGGTCCATCTGGCCCGCCAGCTCGCCCGCAGCGAACGGGTGAGCAGGAACATGGGGGGCAGGTAGAGCAGTTGGACGGTCAGCGGCCACCAGCGGATGACCTCGGTGAAGTCGCTCAGACCGCAGGCGCGGGCGACGAAGGCGGCCACCGCGAAGAACCCGGGCCAGCTCCACCGCGCGTCCAGGTCCGGTACGGCCGAACCGGTGCGGTCGATGAAGTCGATGAAACCGAGGTGCTGCCAGGCGGTGGCGAAGCGCGGCGCGCTCTCGATCACCGCGGGCAGGGCGTGCAGGGAGACGACGGTGGCGACCAGGGTGACCAGCAGCAGCGTCCGGTGCTCGCGGCGCAGCCACAGCAGCGCGGCGAACACCCCGGTCAGCAGCGCCGCGCCGGCCAGGGTCGGCAGCGGCAGCACCGAGATCAGGCCCAGGCCGCCCATCCGGTCCAGGTCGGAGTCGTCCAGGCGCAGCGCGGGCACCCAGTACAGCAGCAGCGCGGTGATCAGCAGGCAGCCGAGCAGGACACCGGCCCGGGTGGGGACGAGCCGCTCCCGCCAGGAGGGGGCGGGGCCGCCGCCCCGGGCGGGACCGGTCTCCTCCGCCGAGGCGTCTTCCGCCGGGGCCGCCGCCTCTACGCCGGGCCGGTCCACGGCCGCGGAGGCCGCCTCCGGTACGCCGGCCGACCCGCCGGTGGTGTGCGTCCCGTCCGGTACGACGGCACGCTCCTTCGTCCCGAACGGGGCGTCCACCTCCGGTCCGCCGGCCGGACCCAGCTCCTGGACGGGCAGCCCCAGGGCCTGCGGCCCGTGCGGTCCGGCCGGTGGCCGGCCGGGGTCCTTGGCGGTGGTGCCGGCGGGCGGGGCGCCCGGTCCGGGCCGCACGTCCGGGCGGCGCTCCACGTGGTCGAAGTCGGCGTGGATGCCCAGGGCGAGGGTGCCGGACTCCAGCGCCCAGGCGGGCGTCCGGTGCGGCGCGGTCCGGGCGGGGGCCTCGCGCGCCCCCAGATCGGCGAGGTCCCCGTCGGGTGCCGCGTCGTCGGGGACGCCAGCGGCGGCCCCGGGCCTGACGGTCCGGTACAGCTTCGGCGCGGCGATCGCGACGATCACGGCGAGGCTGGAGATCTCCGCGACTCCGGCGCCGGTCAGCCCCATCCGGGGGAGCAGCAGCAGCGTCAGACCCAGCACCAGCGCGCACAACAGGCCCTGTAGCCAGGCCAGTCCGGCGGTACGGCTCTGGGCGCGCAGCACCGCGAAGTACGTCTCCATCACGACCCGCAGCAGCGCGCCGACGGCGAACCAGCGCAGCAGAGGGGTGGCGGCGTTGGCGTAGCCCTCGCCGAAGACGTGCAGGATGTACGGGGCCAGCAGGAACAGCAGCCCGCAGATGGGCAGCATGATGCGGACCATCCGCTTCAGCGCGGCACGGGTGTTGGCGGCCAGCCGGGCCGGGTCGTGCGACCCCTCGACGGTCAGCGAGGCGCCCATGTTGATGGCGAGCAGGTTGACCGTGCCGCCGATCGTGGTGGTGATGTAAAAGTACGCGTTGTCGGCGGAGCTGACCTGCGCGGCGATGATCACCGGCACCAGGTAGACGACCGCGAGGGAGAACAGGGAGCCGGTGTAGTCGCCCGCCAGGAACCGCCCGAGCTCCTTCGCCGTCGGCGGCCGGGCATGGTCCTCGGTGGCCCGTACGTGCCGGGGCACCAGGCGCCGGAACACCAGCCAGCCCAGCGGCACGATGGAGAAGGCGATCGCCGCGACCCAGGAGACGAAGACGCCGGTGGTCGGGATCGCGGCGGCCAGTCCCACCAGCAGGGCCAGTTTCACCGCCGAGAACACGGTGTTGCCCACCGGGACCCAGGGCGCGCTGCGCAGTCCGGTCAGCACCCCGTCCTGGAGGGTGAGCAGGTTCCAGGCCATGACGGCGACGACGAAACCGAGACCGTGGGCGAGTCCGTGCAGGAAGCGGTACGACGGTCCCCACACGTCGAGGGTGAGCAGGAACACCCCGGCCGCGCACGCCACGATCACCGAACTGCCCATGTACGTCCGGGCGATGAGATGCCGGGTGGCGCGGCCGGAGACCGGGATGAAGCGGGCCAGGGCGCCGGTGAGGGTGACCGCGGTCAGCCCGGCGAGGAGCTTCATGGCGGCGATGGCGGCCGAGCCCTGGCCGACGGCGTCGTCGGAGTAGTAGCGGGCGGCGACCAGCCAGTAGCCGAGGCCCAGCACCGCGGAGATACCGGTGTTGAGCATCAGCGCGTAGGCGTTGCGGAACAGCGGGTTGCCGCCGGGGGACCGGCCCCGTCCGGGCAGTCGCAGCCGGCGCCCCGGCTGCTCGGGCGCCTCGGGCCCGGTGGCCGATGCCTCGGTGGTGGTGGTCGTGTCAGACACGGGTACGGATGGCCTTCCGGCGGACCTGTCGGGCTCTGCGGACCATGGCGTAGCCCTTGGTGAGGGCGCGGTCCCGGGCGAAGTCGCGGGTGATCGCGCGGCCCTGGACGATCCGCTCGAACTCCTCGGTGGTCGTACTGCGGCGCACGGTGAGCCGCCGCAGGGCGTACGGGCCCTGACGCCGGCGGGCGAGGTCGTTGCCGACGGCGAGGGCCTGGGTGAAGCCGGCGCCCCGCACCAGGGTCCGCACCCGGTGGCTGGAGTAGCCGTAGGGGTAGGCGAACGAGGCCGGCACGGAGCCGAGTTCGGCGGTGACGATCTCCTTGCAGCGGATCAGCTCCGACCACAGGGTGTCGTCGTCGAGCTGGTCGAGCTGCGGATGGGTGTGGCTGTGCCCGCCGATCTCGACCCCGCCGGCGGAGAGTTCGCGCACCTGGTCCCAGTCGAGCATGGTGTCCAGGCCGCCTCCGGTGTCGTGGGCGCCGCGGATCCAGCCGGTGGAGACGAACAGCGTGGCGGGGAAGCCGTAGTGGTCCAGCGTCGGCAGGGCGTGGCGGTGCACGCCCTCGTAGCCGTCGTCGAAGGTGATCAGGACGGGGTTCGCGGGCAGCGGGGGCAGGCCGGTGCCACGCCAGTGCTCGGCCAGCCGGGCCGTGGTGACCGGCTGGAAGCCGCGGTCCTTGAGCACGGCCATCTGCTCCCCGAACGCCTCCGGTGTCACGGACAGATCCCGGGTCGCCTCGTTGGGCTCCGCCGAGACCGCGTGGTACATGAGCACGGGCACGGGCAAGCCGGCACGGCCGTTCATACGGCAGATCCCTTCTCGTCCTGAGCGGCCGTCCCGCTGGGCGGGCACTGCGCGGCCCTTCTGTCCAGCGGTGCCTTCGGGGTGGTCGTCCCGCTCGGCGGGGATGGCGTGGCCCCTTCGCCCGGCGGCGTCCGCGTGGGCGTCGCCCTGGACGGGGGCCGGGTGGTCCTTCCGTCTGGTGGGGTCCGTCCCGTCCGGGGCACCGAGAAGGCCGGGTCGGTTCGGCGGGCCCTCACGGTGCCGACGGCGTAGCCGCTCGCGGCGGTGAGTACGCCGGCGACGATCGCGCCGGCGCGGCCCGCGGCGCCCGGGCGGGCCAGCAGGGCGTCCCGCAGCCCGCGGGCCAGACCGGCGGGCAGTACCCGGGTGGTGTAGCGGCGCTCGGACTCGAGGCCCTTGGCCGCGCCGACGCTCAGCGCGACCAGCGCCTTCGACAGGCCCTCGGCGTAGACGCGGGTGCGGAAGTAGCGGAAGTGCTCGCGCGCCTCGGGCACCCGGTGGTGGATGACCGCCCGGTCGTCGATCAGGAGGACCGCGTCCGGCCGGGCCCGGGTGAGCCGGATGCACAGCTCCGTCTCCTCGCAGCCCAGTGGCCGCTTGTCGCCGTCGCGGCCGATACCCGTGGCGAAGCCGCCCGCCGCGTCGAACGCCGTACGCCGGAAGGAGGCGTTGCCGCCGAGCACGTTGCGCACCCGGACCCGGCCCGGCGGCAGGCCGCGGTAGGTGCAGCCCACCACCCAGTCGAACTCCTCGGGGAACCAGGCCGGCCGGCGGCCCGACGCCCAGACCGGGACCGTCCGGCCGCCGACCGCCATCACGCGCGGGTCCGAGTACCCCTCGGCGAAGTGCCGCAGCCAGTCCCGCTCGGCCACGGCGTCGTCGTCGAGGAAGGCGACGACCTCGCCGCGGGAGGCGGCGATACCCGTGTTGCGGCCGGCGGACAGGCCGC
Source organism: Streptomyces sp. NPDC087787 (assembly GCF_044743035.1). Taxonomy (NCBI): domain Bacteria; kingdom Bacillati; phylum Actinomycetota; class Actinomycetes; order Kitasatosporales; family Streptomycetaceae; genus Streptomyces; species Streptomyces sp. NPDC087787. The sequence continues at coordinate 332,859 of NZ_JBIUVQ010000004.1, read as the reverse complement.
GCGGACCCGCGTTGGCGAGCACCCGCACCTCGCCGCCGCCCAGGTCCTCCGCGTACTCCTCGGCCAGCCTCTCCAGCAGTGCCGGGTTGTGGTCCACCACCAGGAGGATCTCCAGGGCCGGCCGGGACTGCGCCCGCACCGAGGAGACCGCCGCGAGGATGTCCTCCCAGCGGTCCTCGGTGTAGACGCAGATCACGACGGAGATGCCGAGACCGCTCAAGACGCCTCTCCCCGCACCGCGTCGAGCATCGGCGACCGGCGGATCCGGCGTGCCTCGCGGCGCAGTTCGCGCCGGTTGGAGCGCTCCTCGAGGATCACCCTCAGCACGCGCAGCCCGTCCCGCACGGCACGCAGATTGCTCATGCCATGGATGCGCAGGTACTCGTGGCTGGGGATCTCCTGCACCTTCAGCCCGGCCTTGACCACTCTGATGTTCATCAGCGTCTCGACCTCGAAGCCGGTGCAGTCCAGCTCGATCTTGTCCAGGCAGTGCCGCCAGAACGCGTTGTACCCGTAGCACAGATCGGTGTAGCGGGCGCCGAACTTCCTGTTGACCACCGTGCACAGGGCCCAGTTGCCGAGCTTGCGGATGAAGGTCATGTCGTCGGTGCCGCCGCCGTTGGCGAACCGGGACCCCTTGGCGAAGTCCGCGCCCGAGACCAGGGCGGAGACGTAGGAGACGATCTCGCCGCCGTCGGCCGAGCCGTCCGCGTCGACCATCACGATGATGTCGCCGGTGCACTCCTCGAAGCCGGTGATCAGGGCATCCCCCTTGCCCTTGCCGCGCTGCCCGACGACCTTCACCTCGGGCCACAGAGCCCGGGCCACCTCGACGGTGTCGTCGGTGGAGTTGCCGTCCACGAGCACCACTTCGTGGATCCAGTCCGGAAGCGTCTTGAAGACGTAGGGCAGGTTCTCCGCCTCGTTCATGGCGGGGATCACCACGCTCACCGGCGGGGTGATGGCCAAGTGCGAGGAGATGGGCCGGTATTCCGCGGCGAGCGTCGGATCCTGTTCCGACGAAGGCGAGCGCAGAACGGAACTCATGAGTGGTGTTCCCTCTCGTCCGGCGGACCGCCCGCCCCTCGGGCGGCCCGGCTGTGTATCCGGTTCGAAAGGGGGGTTGATCACCCGGGGCGCGCCGGAACGGTTCTGTCGGACACGCCGGGTGAGCTGGCAAAGCTGTCCGGCGTGCCGCGGAACGGCAGCCGGTCGCGCGGCACGGCTCGGTCACACCTGCGGTCACCGAGCACGGCACCCCCCTACCGCGCTCCGCGCCAGAACGTCCCGGCCCCTGAGCCCTCCCCTTGAGCCGCTTGCAGACGGTCCGATGCGGGTGAGATGTACGACGGTATTGACGATTGCACCAGTATGGCAAGACCTGGAACCAAGTCTCACGTTTTTGTTGGTTTTGCCGTAACGCGACCCTGTGTGTGCTGTTCAGTGCCTGGAGCGGATTTGTCCGATGCGCTTCAGAGCCCGATCCGCGGGCTCGAACAGCTCCGGCCGCGACAGCACCGCGTTGCGCAGCGCCCGGACCGGGGCGCGGCGCGCCCGGTGTCCGACCGCCACCGGATGACGGCGTGTCACCCAGCCCTCGGACACGCTGAGTTCGCGTGTCTTCAGGGAGTCCTTGTACTCCTTCTGGCCCCGGCCGAGATCCAGGTACGCGATGCCGTCGGCGGCAGCCGCCTCGGCCATGCGCAGATGCAGGATCAGTCCCGGGGAGAACTTCGCGTACGCCGGGTCGTAGGCCGGGAACCAGCAGGCCAGCACCCGTTCGGTGCGCAGTCCGAAGTGGGCGGCGACCGGCCGGCCGTCCGCGTACAGCACCGACAGGATGCCCGCGAAGGGGTCCGAGCGGGTGTGGAAGAGCCGCGTGACCAGGCGGCTGATCCACTCGGACGCGAAGCGGTCGCTGCGCCCGGTCCGCCGGTACTGGGCGGACTTCCAGGCCATCAGCCGGCGCAGTGCGGCGGGGTCGCGCTCGTCGTGGACGTAGCGCACCGGGCCCGCGTCGCGGCCCAGCTTCCGCTCCTTGGCGAGCGTGGTCCGGGTGAACTTCGGTGAGCGGTCCCGCAGTTCGCGCAGATAGGTGTCGTACCCCTGGTCGACGTCCATGACCGGGGACGGGAAGGTGCCGGAGGCTCCCGCCTCGAACGGCTCCTGGCCCGCCACCAGGTGGTCGAACTCCCAGACGGCCAGCGAGCAGGCTCGCAGCAGCTCACGGGCGTCCCAGGTGTAGCCGGGCCGGTGGACCAGGCCCTGGCAGTCGGAGACGCCGAGCCCGACGGCCCGGCCGACGCCTGTGGCCGATCTCTGGAACGGGAAGAACGCGGCGGGCTCGCCGTCCTCGCGGACCACCGCGATCCGCACGCCGCGTCTGCACCGGCCCACCGCGAGCGCGAACTCGGGGGACAGGAAAGGGTTCGCCAGCTCCTCCGCGCCGTGCAGATGAGCCTTGGACTGCATCGCGGTCCACGCCGCCCGGTCGGCGGCCGTCAGCTCGCCGGGGCGGTACACGCTGATGTCCACGTCAGGAGCCCTGTCTTCTCGCCGTACGGCCGCGCCCGCGCCGCACCAGAACCAGCAGGAGAACGAGGGAGCAGAACGCGGTGACGGCCAGCAGTCCGCCGCCGACGGACCACCGGTGCACGGCCAGCATCCCCTGGGCGACCAGCATGTCGAGGGCGACCGCGCCCGCAAGCGAGACGAGCGCGCGACCGAAGGGATCCAGCCCGCGCAGCGCGGCGGCGATGGCCGCGGCCGGCGCCGCGAGCAGGAAGAACAGCGTCAGCGGGCCGCGCAGTGGGGAGCCGGAGCCGGTGAGCGCGAGCAGCGCGCCGAGCCCCCCGGCCGTCGTCGCGGCGCCCGCGAGCAGCGGTGTCAGGTCCCTCCCCGGCCCCGGCCGCGCCCGCTGTGTGCCCGGTGTCGCAACTGACTTGATGCGTATGGTCTGCATTGGCGACTTTGCCCCCCGAAGCGCCGGATGCCGGGCTTCAATGTCGCGCAGCCCCGCTGCCGCGTCAAGATGCGGACGCGGCCGTACGGGTTCACGCGCGCCCGCACGCCCCTCTCGAGCGTCCGGTTCCTTACCTTCCAACCCGCTTGTGTCACAACGGATTTCATTGATCGTTGAAAAGTTTTGGCATGGACACTTCCAGTCAACACGCGTAGCTGCTACCACGGTTACGGCAGAGATCCTGCTAAAGGGAGGTTCTATGAGACGAAGTTCCCGAATTTCCGCCTATGTCGGCTCTCTCCTCCTGACCATCGGCCTCGCCCTGACCGGGGCGACGACGGCGCAGGCGTCCCAACTGGCGGCGAACGGGCCGTATGTGGCCCTCGGCGACTCCTACTCCTCCGGTGTGGGCGCCGGCAGCTACATCAGCTCCAGCGGCAGTTGCAACCGCAGTACGAACGCGTACCCCTACCTGTGGAACGCCGCCCACTCCCCGTCCTCGTTCTCCTTCAACGCCTGCTCGGGCGCCAGGACCGACGACGTGCTGGCCAACCAGCTCGGCTCGCTCAACTCCGCCACCGCCCTCGTCTCGATCACCGTCGGCGGCAACGACGCGGGATTCTCCGACGTCATGACGACCTGTGTGCTGCAGTCCGACAACGACTGCATCTCGCGGATCAACACCGCCAGGGCGTACGTCGACTCGACGCTGCCCGGCAAGCTGAACAACCTCTACTCGACGATCAGCGCCAAGGCCCCCAACGCGCGCGTGGTCGTCATCGGCTACCCCCGCTTCTACCTGCTCGGACAGCTCTGCCTGGGCCTCAGTGAGGCCAAGCGCTCCGCCATCAACGGCGCCGCCGACTACATCGACGCCGCCACCGCCAAGATCGCCGCGAACCACGGCTTCGTCTTCGGCGACGTCCGCGCCACCTTCACCGGCCACGAGATCTGCTCCGGCAGCTCCTGGCTGCACAGCGTCAACTGGCTCAGCATCGGCGAGTCGTACCACCCGACGGCGGCCGGCCACTCCGGCGGCTACCTCCCGGTGTTCACCAAGGCCGCCTGACCCACCGTCACCACCAGGCCTTCTTCCCGGCCCGAAGCGGAGACTCCCGCCCGCAGGGGTCTCCGCTTCGGGCCGATCCGTTCCAGGACCCCCGGACGACGATGGCTCAGCCCAGCGCCGCCACCGCCCCCTTGAGCATCAGCCCGGTTCCCAGCGCGACGACCACGCAGGCCGATCCGAGCGGCGCGGACCTGCGCACCAGGGCCGCCGCCGGGCCCGCGGTCCAGCGGGGCCGCCCGTCCAGCAGCCGGTTCATCCCGCTGCCCAGCCTGACCACGGCGAACCCGGCCGCGGTGAGGGTCAGGGCGAGCCCGACGCCGTACGCCACCACGAGCAGCAGCCCGAACCAGGCCTGCCCCATCGCCGCCGCGCCCACCAGGACCACCACGGCGGACGGACTGGGCACCAGCCCGCCGGCGAAACCCAGGAGCAGGGTGCCGCGGAGCGTGGGGACGGCGGGGTGGGTGTGGGTGTGGCCGCCGTGGGTGTGTTCCAGGCCGTGGGTGTGGTCGTGGTCATGGCTGTGGGTGTGCCCGTGTCCGTGACTGTGCCCATGACCGTGGCTGTGCCCGTGGTCGCGGTGGCGCCAGGCGCGGCGTACGAGGGCGGCGCCCCCCAGGGTGACCAGAACGCCGCTCGCGATGCCCAGCCAGGCGATCACCGAGGGCGCGGCCGCGGAACCGGCGGCGACCAGCAGCCCGAGGGCGACCACGCCGAGAGTGTGCGTGACGGTCACCGAGGCGGCCAGCGGCAGCACGTCCCGCAGGCGGGCCCGGCCGCCCCGCGCCGCAGCCATCGCCGCCATCACGGTCTTGCCGTGACCAGGGGCCAGGGCGTGCAGGGAGCCGAGCCCGACCGCGACGGCCAGGGCGAGGGCGGCGAAGCCGAGGGTGAGGTCGTGCCGGGCGACCAGGTCGTCCAGGGCCCGCGTCCAGCGGTCGGCGCCGCGGGGCAGTACGGAGGCGGCGGGCGCGTCGCGCCGGTCGTCGGCGAGCGCGGGGCCGCCCGGCCGCACCCGCAGGGACGCGCCGGCGGTGTCGGCGGGGGAGGACAGCAACCGCGCGGGATAGTCGGTCAGTTCACGGGACACGGAGATCGTCGGAACGTCGGACGCGGTGAGCGTCATCCGGTCGCCGCGTGCCGTGATCTCCCGCCAGCCGGGCCCGGACGCCGCCTCCGCGCCCCGGAAGCCGACGGCGACGGCGGCGGTGGCGTCCTCGGGCAGCGGCGCGCTCAGCGCGCACTCCACCCGGAGGGTGTCGAGTCCCGCCTGGCCGGGGCGCACGCGCGCCTGGCTGCTGTGCGCGGTGAGCGCGACCGTGCCCCCGTCGACGGTGACGGCGCTGTCCCGTGCGGCCTTCTCGCACCGCTGCCGGGCCCACGCGGCGAGGCCGATCCGCTCGATGTCCGGCTTGGCCTGGGTCGCCGGGATCTCGGCGAGGTCCTCGACGTGTTCCACGCGGAGCGCGCCGGGGGAGGCGACCAGTCCGTCGTAGCGGTTGACGGTGAAGTTCCCGAGCGGGTGGGCGCCGGCTGCGCCGGCCGGGACGAGGACGAGCGCGCAGGCCGCGGTGAGGGCGGCCGCGGCGGCGCGGAGCGTACGGAGGTGCTTCACCGGGCCGCCTCCAGGGACTTCAGGGCCGTACGCGCCGCACGGGCTGCCGGCGGGGAGAAGCCCGGGTTCAGCCGCAGGGCGGCGGTCAGATGGGTGCGGGCGGCGTCGTCGTGGCCGGTGGCGCGCTCGATCATGCCGCGGTGGTAGAGGAACGCGGCGCTGCGGTAGCCGGTGGCCGTGGCCTGCCGGGCGTGGGGAAGGGCCTCCTGGGCGCGGCCGTTGCGGTACAGCGCCCAGGCGAGCGCGTCCGCGGTGTGCACGGTGTGCCGGCGGGCCCATTCGGCGCGGGCCGCGCGCAGCGCCGCCCCGGTGTCGCCGTGGTCGGCCGCCGCGAGCGCGGTGTCGAGGTCCGCGTTGACGCCGCCCGCGCGGGCGAGCGCGATCCAGGCGTCCACGAGGGCGTACTGGTTCTCCGCCTTCGCCCGGTCCCCGGCGGCGGCGCGGGCCTCGTACAGCTCCCCGAGATCGACGAGCGGACCGGGCAGCGGGTAGCGGGAGACGACGTCCTCCAGGTCCCTGACGGCGTCGGCGCGGTCACCGCTCGCCGCCCGGGCGCGGGCGCGGCCCTCCAGGGCGGGCAGGTAGCCGTCGTCGGCGGCCAGGGCCCGCGCGTAGTGGCCGAGGGCTTCCTTGTACTCACCCTGGTTCCAGGCGAGCCGGCCGAGCTGGGTGGCGACGTAGGCGATGTCGCCGCGGGCGGTGGCGGAGGCGAGCGCCTGCTCGAGGACGCGGCGCGCGGTGGTGACGTCGCCGCGCAGTTCGCGCACGTAGGCGTAGCGCGCGAAGACCGGTACGCCCGGGCGCCGGGCGTCGGCGGTGTCGGCGGCCTCGGACGCCTCGTCGTACCGGCCGAGTTCGACGAGGGCGTCGATACGGGAGCACAGGGCGCGTTCGCTGTAGGGGTTCTGCTTCAGGGCCCGGTCCGCGTAGGACAGGGCGCCGGCGAAGTCGTGCCGGGCGGCGGCGAGGGCGGCGCGGCCGGCGAGGGCCTGCTCGTTTCCGGGCGCCAGCTCCAGCGACCGTGCCAGCGCCTTCTCGGCCTGCGGGTACCGCGCGGGGTCGCCCTTGGTCCGCGCCTCCTCGACGTAGGCGAGCCCGAGGGCGGCCCATCCGCCGTGGTCCTTGGGCTGCGCCCGCAGATGTGCCTGAAGGGACGTCACGTCGGCGCCGCGACTGTTGCCGACGAACGGTTCCGGCGCACCGGCCGCGTGGCCGGCCGCCCCACGGCCGTCCCGCGCCGCCCCCACGGCCAGGGCGCTCCCGGTCATGACCACGGCCAGCAGCACCACCATGCCGGCCATCGGCCCCCACCGCCGCCGACGCCTCTTCCCGGCGCCGCGCCCAGCCAGGGGTGCCGGAGCGGTGACGGTGTTGCCGTGGGGGTCTTCGGCCCCGCGTTCCCGCGCGGCGGCGGGGGTGCCGTCCTGCGAACCTCCGGCCTCGCGCTCGGCGGGGGCGGCGGGAGCGTCGTCGCAGGGGCCTCGGGCCCCGCGATCCCCGGCGTGCCCGGGGGCGTCGTCCCGCGGGTCTCCGGCTCCGGGATCTCCGTCCCGCGGGTCTTCGGCCCCGCGCTCCGCCGGGGCCGTGGGGGTGTCCTCGTGCGGGTGTTCGCGGTGGTCCTCCCTCGGCGGGGCCGCCGGGACGCGGTCGTGCTCCGGGGGTTGGGGTTCCGCAGGCGGCGTGGGGCCCGTGGCGTGTTCGTCGTTCGGTGGGGTGGGGTCGTCGCGCCGGGCCATGCCCTCTCCTTGGTCGCCTCAGTGGTCCGGGCCGTGTCCCAGGTACGGCCGTGGGGTGGGCGGCGCGGCCCGCGTCGTGGGGGACGGGTGGAACGCGGACCGCGCCGGTCGGTGGGGGCGTGGGTCAGTACGCGCGCTGCGAGCGGCGGCGCCACCAGGACAGGCCCGTGCCGATCAGCAGGACCCCGGCCGCTCCCGCGGCCGCCGAACCGGCCATCAGCATCGTGTCGCCGGAGCCGCCCTTGGGCCGCAACGCGTCGGCCAACCCGCTGCGCACGTCCGCGCTCGTGCCTCCGGCGGCCCGTGCCTGCGAACCGGACGCCGGCTCGGCCACGTACGGGAAGGAGTTCTCGAACTCCTGGTCGTTCGCGTCGACCCCGTCGCTCAGGTCGTTCTTCGCGCCGAGCAGCGCGCCCTCCATCACCAGGAGCGCGGCGTCGATCACGTCGTCGGTGAGCCGGCGGCCGTTCGGGAAGCCCGCGGTGTCGCCGTCGAGGACGCCAAGACGCTTCGGGTGCGGGCTCGGCGCGATCGAGGTGTTCAGCCGCAGCTGCTCCGAAGGCCTCACGTACGGTGGCTGGTTGAGGTCCTTCACGCCCTTGAGGAACACCTCCACGAGATCGTCGCGCGGCTCGGCGGGCGCCTTGATGTCGTAGATCTGCTCGATGAGCTTCGGCAGCTCGGGATGGGTGACGTTCCCCAGGAACCGCGCGTCGCCGTCCGGCGAGGACGCGTTGAACGTGTCCTTGTCCTTCTGCGGGTTGACGACCTCGTTGACGAGCGGGTTGCCCAGGCGCGAGACCTGCGTGAAGCCGCCGCGGGCGTTCTTGCGCTGCGTCGTCGACCAGATGCCCACGACCGGCTGCCCGGCCGACTGGCGGATCAGGTCGTTCGGCACCTGGAGGGCGATCGTGTTGACGTTGTAGCCGGCGAGCGTGTCGTTGCCGACCTCGGACAGGTCCCCGCCGTACAGCAGGTCGAAGACGCGCAGGTCCGCGAAGAACGGGTCGTCGGCCTGCCCGGCGAACGTCGCCGCGCCCGCCGCCGTCCGGTGGACGGCCTGCTTGCGAAGTTCGCCGTAGTCCGGCATCGACGCCTTGCCGACGTTCGACGGTGCCACCGGCACAGCGTCCGCGAGGCGTGTCCTGGACACCTGCCTGTGGTGGCGGAACTTGATCAGGTCGACGTCGTAGGTCTGGGTCACGTTCAGGTTCGGGTCGTCCAGGCTGTGCACCGGACCCGTGTTGTAGAGGAACGTGTTCTTGTTCTTGACGTGCGTCCGGAACGTGTACCGGAAGACCAGGTCGCTCTGCGCGTCACCGTCGTTGTCGATGTGCAGGTCGTACTGGGCGTCGTCCGCGAACGTGTAGAAGTTCGGACCCCCGGCCGGCTCCTCGAACGGTATCCAGTTCGCCACGACGGTCGTCGTGTCGGGCTTGTCCGGACTGACGAACGCGTACAGGTCCGTGTTGTCGTACTGCGGTGTGCCCGAGACGAGCGGCGCCTCCCGGTGACTGGAGGCCGCGGCCCGCCCGGGTTCGAGCACGGCCGTGCCGGCGGCCGCGAGACTCCCGGCGGCCAGCGCGCCGCAGAGGAGAGAGGCGAGGCCTCTGCGTCCCTCCCCGGGAACCGAACGCCTGGGGGCGCCCCCGCCGCGCCTGGGGAGACTGGGGAAACTTGTCATGCCGATCCGTCCTCAGTGCCGACTTGCCTGTCGCATGGGGATTCGGAGACCGGGCCGGTCCGGATGGGTCCGTCGCCGGATTTCTTTTCTTCCGGTCCGACCCGCGTTTTCGGCCCGCCGATCCGTACCTCATCCAAGGGGCGCGCACGCGGCGCGCCCCGCGTGCGCGAGGACGGGCCCACTGCGGCCGGCGGAGAGGGGACGGCGGGTGGAGGCGGACGAGCTTCTGGTGCTCGTGGCGGGGGGCGACCACAAGGCGTTCGAGGAGCTGTACGGGCTGGTTTCCGGGCCCATCTACGGCCTGGTGCGGCGCGTGGTGCGCGACCCGGCCCAGTCCGAGGAGGTCGCCCAGGAGGTGCTGCTCGAACTGTGGCGATCCGCCCCGAGGTTCGACCCCGGACGGGGCAGCGCCCTGTCCTGGGTGCTCACCCTCGCCCACCGCCGCGCCGTCGACCGGGTGCGCAGCGCCCGCGCCGCGGGCGAGCGGGAGCAGCGCGAGGCCGCGCGCGCCGCGTCGCCCGCCTTCGACCACGTCGCCGAGGAGGTCGAGGCCGGCCTGGAACGCGAGTGGGTACGGCGCTGCCTGGACCGCCTCACCGCCCTGCAACGCCAGTCCGTCACCCTCGCCTACTACGACGGCTATACGTACCGTGAAGTGGCCGAGCGGCTGTCCCTGCCGCTGGGCACGGTCAAGACGCGGATGCGCGACGGGCTCATCCGGCTGCGTGAATGCCTGGGATGTGCCGCATGAGCCTGCTCGACCGCCTGCTGCGCCGCGAGGACCCGCACTCCCTCGCCGCGCCCTACGCCCTCAACGCGCTGGAACCGGCCGAACGGGTCCGCTTCGAGAAGCACCTGCGGAACTGCCCCGCGTGCGTCGCCCAGGTGCGGGCCCTGGCCGAGGACGCGGTGCGTCTGGCCCGGTCCACCGCCGTACCGGCGCCCGCCGCGCTGCGCGAGCGGGTGCTGGCCGCGATACGCGACATCCCTCAGGATCCCGCGCCGGCGCGGGAGCGCACGCCCCAACTGCCACCGCACGTCTGGGGCACCCGGCCGCCGCCCACGCGCACCCGTGCGCCCCGGCCGCGCCCCCTGTTCGTTCCCTTCGCCACGGTGACGGCCGCCGCGGCCCTCGTCGTCGCGGCGCTCTTCGCCGTCCAGGCGAACCGGACCCAGGAAGAGCTGGCGGCCCAGCGGAACCGGGCGAGTGAGATCGACCACGTGCTCGCGGCGCCGGACACACGGGCCGCCACCAGCCTGGACGCGCAGGGCCGCAGTATCGGAGTGATCGCTTCCGCCTCTCGGGGACGGGCCGTGGTGACCCTGGGCGGGTACGCGGACCCGCCCAGCGGCCGCGTGCGCCAGCTGTGGCTCATGCGCCCCGGCGCGCCACCGCGCTCCCTCGGCCTCTTCGCGGATGACACGCCCCTGGTCGTCGTGGGTCTCACCCGGTCGGCTGCATCACTCGCCGTGACAGTGGAACCCGACGGGGGGTCACCTCAGCCCACTACGCAGCCGATTGTTCAACTCGCCTTGAAATCTGTCGGATTCGGAGAGTAATCGTCAACACCCCTCCAGGGAAGGTGAATCCTGGCACCTCGATACACGAGTGCCCCAACGGGGCGATAGGGTTACCCTGCCCGGGCCGGGTGGACTCGTACGGGTGGGGAGTGACATGGAGCAGATAACAGTGCGCAGCAGGGCCAGGATCCCTGCGATCACTTGCGGGAGCAGCGCGACCAGCTCGCGTCTCGACCGCCATCTGTCGGTGCTGGCCGGCCCAGCCGTGCCGCAGCGGGAGACGGTCGAGGCGACGTCGCTGATGCGCGAGCTCACCGCACGTGGTCCGCACGACCGCACGGGCAGGCGCGCCCGGGTCCACCGCGTGTCGCTGTTCGCACCGCTGCGCCGGCTGCGCCGCTCGCTGTTCGGCGCCCGCTGAGTCCCGGCCGGCGGCCCCCAGGCCCGCTCGTCTCCCGTGTTCAGGCCACCACGCCGTCCCGGCGCGGCGCCGCGATCCCGCCGTCCGTCATTCCCGCGGCACGCCGGCGCCCCGGTGTGCTGATCAGAGCGCGGGTACGTCCCCGTGCCCGGCCCGGTCCCGCCCGGCAGCGTGATCGGGCGGCAGCACCGTCCTGAGCGGCCGACCGGCCTCCCCCACCTCCCCACCTCCCGCCACCGCTCCCGGGCAGGCGGTACACGACCCTCGGACGCGCGCAGGCGATGCCCGCGCCCTCCAGCCGGGCGCCATCTTGGCCCTGTACAACAACGTCCCCCCGCATGGGACGGGTTCGCGCCGCGCGGCTGAGGCGGCCCCTCAGAGCAGGGCGAACTGACCCTCCGGGCCCTCCTCGCGGTGATCGAGGACCGAGGCCGGGCGGCGGGCCGCAGCCGGTACCGGCAGGATTCCCGCGGAGCGCAGGCCGGTCGCGGTGATCGGCGCCGTCACCTCCAACGCCTCGAGCCGCGGCCGGAGTTCCGCCAGCAGGGCGAGGACCGTGATCAGCTCCAGCAGCTCGGACGTCCACGCCTGCGGCCAGGTCGCGGGCCGCACGGCCGCGAGAGTGCCCGGTTCGCCCTGGGCGGTCCGTGCGGCGAACCACCGCTCCAGGACCCGCTCCGAGCCGGCCTCGAAGTCCCAGGCCTGCGGCGGGACGGGGGAGACGCGGCCCTCGTCGAGGTGCAGGGTCTCCTCGTCGCGGTCGTAGCGCAGGGTCAGCGGACGTGCGGGCAGCGGGGCACGGACGTAGGGGCGGCGGCCGCCGGGGAGTTTGGGGCGCTCGCCGTCGCGGCGCATCAGCCACAGCGTCCTGCGGCCCAGTTCCACTCCGGCCGCCCAGGCCCCGGCGTCCCCGGTGAGCGGGACCACCGGGCCGTCCGGACCGGGGCGGGCCGCCGCGAGCGTCCAGGCGAGGACGTCCTCCGGGGTGGGGCGGTGCCCGAGGCGGGCGGCGAGGTGGTCCAGCAGGCCGGGCGCCAGGTTCGGTTCCGCCGCCGCCGGACGGCGGTACAGGGGCCGGACGCGGCCCGGGCGCAGGAGGGGGAGCAGGGACGTCGCCAGCAGGGGCGGTCCGGTGCCGGGCGTGGCGGCGGTCTCCGCCACGAAGACCTGGCGGGCGTCCGCCACCCGCCACAACTCGGGCCGGGCCGCGTCGATCAGACGGTGGTCGGGGATCAGCCACTGCTCGTCGAAGGGCGCCACGAGCACACGTGCCGGCTCCGGGCACGGCCCGGACGCGCGGATCAGCCTCTCGGTGCCGCCGGACCGGCCCGGCAGCTGCCCGACGGCCGTGTACGGCGTGCGCGAGCGCGTCGGCTCGAACAGGGCCTCCCGCTCGGGGCCCCGGGCCTTCAGCAGGGCCTCCCAGCGGGCTTTGAGGGAGCCCGCGTCGGGGGCCACCGGCCACCCCCGGCCCAGCCGCGGCGGTGCGACGGACCACGGCATGAGGTCGGCCAGCGGCGGAGCGTCGTCGTGCGTCACGCCGGGCATCGTACGACCTGGCACGGGCGGCCGGGTCAGGTGGCGTCGAGGGAGACCGTGAAGGAGAAACGGTCCCCCCGGTAGTGGATCACCGCCACGTCCAGCGGCCGCCCCGCCGTGTCGTAGGTGATCCCGGTGTAGTGCAGGATCGGGCTGAGCAGCGGGACGCGCAGCAGCCGCGCCGTCTCCGGATCGGCCAGCCGGGCCTCGACGGTGTCCGTGATCCGGCTGATGTCCGCGCCCGCCACGTCCCGCAGCACCTTGGTCATCGGCCACCGCACCAGATCCTCCGGCGCCATCCGGCGGGCCAGCTCCGGACGGACGTAGTTGCGGGCGTGGTTGGTCGGCTCACCCGTCTTCTCGTCGCCGCGCAGCCGGTGGTACGCCGCCACCTCGTCCAGACCGGGGAAGAACTCGGCGAGTTCGGCGGGCACCGGCTCCGTGCCGTGGGCCAGCAGCTCGGTGGTCATGCCGGACTGCTGGGCCACGATGGCGTCCACCGAGCCCAGCAGCCGCACCGGGGCGCCCCGCCGGGCACCGGGCTCGATGAACGTGCCGCGCCGCCGGTGCCGTGTGATCAGCCCCTCGTCCTCCAGCTCCTTCAGCGCCTGACGCATCGTCAGCACGCTCACCCCGTAGTGCCCGGCCAGTTGTTCCTCGGTGGGCAGGCGCAGCGGGTCCTGGGGCGAGCGGCCGAGGATCGAGGCACGCAGGGACTGCGACACCTGGTACCACAGCGGCAGCTTGCGGTTCAGCACGATCGAATCCGGAGCGAAGGAGGTCACGGGTCATCCGTACCGGTAGGTAATCGATCAAGGCAAGGGTCTTTCGTTCGGATCAGGCCCGCGAGCCCGGCATGATCCGAACGAAAGGCCCTAGGGGCGGAAGTTCCGCTCCAGCCCCTTCCAGACGTCGTCGTACCGCCGCTGAAGGTGCTCTGCCCCGGCCGCGTGGGGGGTGAGCGTCAGCGGCCAGCGCGTCTCGAACATGAACGCCAGCCCGTCGTCCACCTTCTGCGGCTTCAGCTCAGCCGCGCTCGCCCTGTCGAAGGTCTCCCGGTCCGGGCCGTGCGCCGACATCATGTTGTGCAGCGAGCCGCCGCCCGGCACGAAGCCCTCCGCCTTGGCGTCGTAGGCGCCCTCGATCAGGCCCATGTACTCGCTCATCACGTTCCGGTGGAAGTACGGCGGCCGGAAGGTGTCCTCGCCGACCAGCCAGCGCGGCGCGAAGACGACGAAGTCCACGCCGGCCAGGCCCGGGGTGTCGGAGGGCGAGGTCAGCACCGTGAAGATCGACGGGTCCGGGTGGTCGTACGAGATCGTGCCGATCACGTTGAAGCGGCGCAGGTCGTAGACGTACGGCACGAGGTTGCCGTGCCAGGCCACCACGTCGAGCGGGGAGTGGTCGTAGGTGGCGGTCCACAGGTTGCCGCAGAACTTGTTCACCACCTCCACCGGGCCCTCGGTGTCCTCGTAGGCGGCGACCGGCGCGCGGAAGTCCCGGGCGTTGGCCAGCCCGTTGGCGCCGATGGGGCCGAGGTCGGGGAGGCGGAAGGGGGCGCCGTAGTTCTCGCAGACGTAGCCGCGGGCGGTGGCGTCGAGCAGCTCCACCCGGAAGCGCACCCCGCGCGGGATGAGAGCCACCTCCCCCGGCTCGGCGCGCAGCAGTCCGAACTCGGTGCGCAGCAGCAGCCCGCCGCGCTCCGGCACGATCAGCAGCTCGCCGTCCGCGTCGCTGAAGACGCGCTCCATCGAGGAGTCGGCGTGGTAGAGGTGCACGGCCACGCCGGTGCGCTGCGTCACGTCGCCGTTGCCGCCCAGGGTCCACAGGCCGGCGAGGAAGTCCGTGCCGCGGGCGGGCTCCGGCCGCGGGTTCCAGCGCAGCCGGTTCGGGTCGGGCACCGTCTCGGTGAACGGCGCCGTGCGGATCGCGCCGTTGCCGGTCCGGGTGAACGCCGGGTGGGCGGCCGAGGGGCGGATCCGGTACAGCCACGAGCGGCGGTTGTGGGCCCTCGGCTCGGTGAACGCCGTACCGCTGAGCTGCTCCGCGTACAGCCCGAGCGGGGCGCGCTGCGGGGAGTTGCGGCCGTCGGGCAGCGCGCCTGGAACCGCCTCGGAACCGTGCTCGTTGCCGAACCCGGAGAGGTAGGTCAGTTTCTCGGCGGTGCTGCGTGCGTCCCCGCTCATGATCGCTCCCTTGCAACCTGATTCCTATGGAACACCGTAGGATTGCGTTTTCCGGGGCGCAAGACCCCCTACTCCGGGCGGAGGACGGAACCCGACTTCCGGGGGATCCGCCGGTCGGGCCGCTGCTCTACGCTCCCCGTCATGTCGTCGTGGACGCGGGGATCACTCGCTGCGCTCGCGGCCTCGGCCCTGCTCTTCGCCGGGCCGGCGGGCTGTGGACGGAAGGCTGGGCACGGGCAGGGGGACGAGAAGCCGGCCGAGCCCGTGGGCAAGCTGCTCGACCACACCGACGAGGAGGGCCGGCGCTACCGCGAGGTGGACCGGAAGACCGCTCCCGAGGTCCGTGTCGAGGTGCGGCCGGGGTCCGGCGGCGACTGGAACGTACGGCTGGCCGTGCGCCGCTTCCGCTTCTCCCCGGCCGGCACGCCGGCCCGCGCGACGGCCGGGCGCGGCCTCGCCCAGCTGCTGGTGGACGGCCGGCTCGTCGTCCGCCTGCGCGCCCCGGAGTACCGCCTCGCCGGCCGGCTCGTGCCCCACGGCACCCATCACGTCACCGTCCGCCTCCACGCCGACGACGGCACGGTCTGGGCGGTGGCCGGCGACCCGGTCCAGTCCACGGCCGACATCACGGCCGCGCCGCAGGACCAGGGCGTGTCGTCCCCGGCCGTGTCCTCGAAGCGTAGCGGGGCTGCCGGGAGGCGCGCTTCACCCGCTCGCCGGGGGAAGGCATGATGAAGCCGTGTCCGACCCCGCCCCGCTTCGCCGCGCGCCCGTCCAGCGGCGCAGTGCCGAACGGCTGACCCGGATCCTCGACGCCTGCGCCGACCTCCTCGACGAGGCCGGCTACGACGCGCTGACCACGCGGGCCGTCGCGGCGCGTGCCGGCGTGCCCATCGGCTCGGTCTACCGGTTCTTCGGCAACAAGCGGGCGATGGCGGACGCGCTGGCCCAGCGCAACCTCGACCGGTACACCGAGCGCGTCGCCGGGCGGCTGAAGAGGGCAGGGAAGGCGGGGAACTGCGGATGGAGTGCCGCCATGGACACCGTCCTCGACGAGTACCTGGCCATGAAGCGGACCGCCCCCGGGTTCTCCCTCGTCGACTTCGGCAACCAGATCCCCGTCGGTGTCCGCCACGCCGAACCCAACCACCGCGTCGCCGACCGGCTCGCCGAGCTCCTGGCCGGCTACCTGGGCCGCGTGCCGGACGACGACCTTCGCCGCACCTTCCTGATCGCCGTCGAGACCGCCGACACCCTGGTCCAACTCGCCTTCCGTGTCGACGCGCAGGGCGACGAGCGGATCATCGAGGAGATGCGGTGGATGCTGCGCGCCCACCTGGCGCGGGCGCTGGACTGACGCCGTTTCCCCCATGCCGTGAGGTGCCCGGCGGGGAGGGGCGGAACACGGTTGCTCCGGCCGGGCGAAAGCTGACGGCGCGTCGGGTGCGGGTCGCCTCGTGATGCGAGCGCATATGAAAGACAGTCAGTCGAAAGAACGATTTGTATGAAAATCGTCTGACTCGGAGGAACGCGCATGCCCACCCTGACAATCCCACGCACCTTCGGCT
The DNA here is from genome assembly GCF_044743035.1 of Streptomyces sp. NPDC087787. Lineage (NCBI taxonomy): Bacteria > Bacillati > Actinomycetota > Actinomycetes > Kitasatosporales > Streptomycetaceae > Streptomyces > Streptomyces sp. NPDC087787. The sequence goes on along the minus strand of NZ_JBIUVQ010000004.1, from coordinate 316,558 downwards.
CCCGCGCCGTCGCCGTCGGTCTGACGGCCCTGACCGTGGCCGGTGCCACGTGGCTGGCGGCGCCGTCCGCCATGGCCCAGGGGGAAGCCGGCGACATCAAGATCCACAGGGTGGGCGTGCCCTTCGGTGTCTCGAAGGACGACCCCGTCGCCTGCCGGTTCTACCTGGACGCCGTCAACTTCGACGTCCTGCCCAACGTGACCTACACCATCCACGCGCAGCCACCGCTGCCCAACAGTGCCACCGTCACCGGCACCATCGCCCTGGGCGCCGGCGCCGGCCACACCGAGCCGCTGGGGCTCGCCGACGGGCAGTACAAGCTCTCCTGGACCATCGACGGTACCTCCAAGGAGAAGATCTTCCGCGTCAACTGCCGCGGGGACCACGGCCGGCGCGAAGGGGCGCAGGGGCCGGGCCGCCCGATCGAGGACCAGGGCCGCGGCCGCGACGACCGGGGCCGCGGTCACGAGGACCACGGGCGCGGCAACGAGGCGTCGGGCCCGATCCGCGACGACCGCGGCGGCCCGCGGGGCGGTGTCCAGGCGGGCGGCGGCGGCCTCGCCTCCTCGGTCGCGGCGTTCTCGCCGGTGACCGGGGCCGCGGCCGTCGGGCTGGTCGTGGTCAGCGGGGTCGTGTACACGCGGCTGGTCCGCCGGCGCCCGCATGGCGCCGCGTAGGCGCAGACGCAGGCCCTGGTACCGGACCCGTGCCTACCGCCTGGCCAGGACGACCGTGCTCGCGGTCGTCCTGGTCACGGCCGGGAACCGGTGCGGTGGACAGCACGACGGCACCGCGCCGGAGCGAGCCGCAGGGCCGGGCGCGGTGGCCCCGGCCCACCACCCGGGTCCTTCCGGCGCGGCCGCCGACGGCGCGGCCGGCGACGAGGCGAACGGCGGCAGGGCCGGCGACAGCGGCACGCACCGCGGCGGTGTCGGCACGGACGGTTCGAACGGCGACGGCCCGGCCCCCGGCAAGTCCCCCTCGCCACGGCCCGGTTCTCCCTCCCCGCGCCCGCCCGCGCCGCTGCCCCGCTCTCCCGCGACCACCCTGCGCATCCCCTCCCTCGGCGTCGACGCGCCGATCATCCGGGTCGGCCTCGACGGCGACCGGGAGCTGAAGACGCCACCGGTCGACAGGCCCAAGCTCGTCGGCTGGTACGACGGCGGTCCCACACCCGGGGAGCCCGGCACGGCGGTCGCGGTCGGGCACCGCGACACCAGGACCGGCGCCGCCGTCTTCGCCGGACTCGGCCGGCTCGGTCCGGGCCACCGCATCGAGGTCCGGCGCCAGGACGGCCGCACCGCCGTCTACACCGTCGACAAGGTACGGGTCTTCGACAAGGCCCGTTTCCCGGACAAGGAGGTGTACGCCACGTCCCGCCGCCCCGAACTCCGCGTGATCACCTGCGGCGGCCTCTACACCCACAGAACCGGCTACTCCAGCAACGTCGTCGTCTTCGCCCACCTGACGTCGACGACCTGACACCGCGCGGCACGGCGGGCGGGTGGCCCACGACCGGCCGCCCGCCCTTGAACATGATCGTCCGGTTTCTCGCCTGGCGGACGCCGGCTTCCGATCCTGCCCGTTCTCTTCCCCCCGGCGCGCACCGTCCGTTAACTTCCGTGACTCATACGCCCCGTACGACCCGCACGAGGCGTTCGACCCGCGGAGCCTCAGTGCTCTGGTGAGTCCCGGGGGAATGCCTCATGACACGCGCCATCTCTCTGCACGACGTGAGCAAGACCTACGCCAAGGGCGTCCGCGTGGTGGACCGCCTCTCGCTCGACATCGCGCCCGGCGAGTTCCTGGTGCTGCTCGGGCCGTCCGGCTGCGGGAAGTCCACCGTGCTCAGGATGATCGCCGGACTGGAGGAGATCACCGAGGGGCAGTTGCTGCTCGACGGCGAGTACGGCAACGAACTGCCGCCCTCCGGCCGGGACATGGCGATGGTCTTCCAGAACTTCGCGCTCTATCCGAACATGACCAGCCGCGACAACATCGGCTTCCCGCTGCGCATCGAGTCGCCCGGCACGGACCCCGCCCGCCGTGTCGACGCCACCGCCCGGATGCTGGGCATCGAGGACCTCATGGACCGCTTCCCCAGCCAGCTCTCCGGCGGCGAACGGCAGCGCGTCGCCATGGGGCGCGCGATCTCCCGGCACCCCTCCGCCTTCCTGATGGACGAGCCGCTGTCCAACCTCGACGCCAAGCTCCGCAACCACCTGCGCGCCGAGATATCCAAGCTGACCCGGGAGTTGGGTGTCACCACGGTCTACGTCACCCACGACCAGTCCGAGGCCATGTCCCTGGGCGACCGGGTCGCCGTCCTGCGCGGCGGCGTCCTCCAGCAGGTGGACACCCCGCGCGCGGTCTACGCCCTGCCCCGCAACGTCTTCGTGGCCGCCTTCATCGGCACCCCGCGCATCAACCTGCTGCGCGGCCTGATCCGCGCCCCGCTCGACGGCGCCATGACCATCAGCCTGGGCAAGCAGTTCCTGCGCCTGCCCGAACCCCTGTCCCTGGACCATCAGTTGCTGCGCGTTCAGCAGGGCCGCGAGGTGATCGTGGGGCTGCGCTCGGAGGCCGTCCGGATCGCCCCCAAGTTCTCGGCCTCCTCCCGGCGGCCGGGAGTTCCCGCGCCCGCCGCCCGGCCCGGGGAAGTGGCGATCACCGGGCTGGTGGAGCACATGGAGTTCCAGGGCCACGAGGTCCTCGTCCACTTCAACACCGGCTCCCGCCCAGCCGTCGTACCGGACCTGGAGGCCCCGCGCCCCACCCGGCGCCCGACCCGGCGGCGCCGGCGCGAGGGCACGGTCCTGAACCGGCTGCGGGGCCGGGCGGGCGCCCTGCGCGCGGGCCCCGTGGTGGTGCTGGACCACCCCTCGGGACCCGAGCCGGATCCGGTCGCCGCGCCCGACCCGCGCCTGCCGGGCGACCTGGTCGTGCGGACCACGCCGGACATCGAGCTGCGGCACGGCATGCAGGTGCCGCTCCTGGTCGACCTCGCCCGCCTGTTCGTCTTCGACCAGCGCGGCGAGCGCATCTGCCCGGCCCCGGACCGCCTGCCCGACCTGGAGGAGTGAAGCGCCCCGGCGGGCCGTGGGCCGGCCGGGGGGAGGGGCGGGCCGCGCGGCAGAGCTGCCGGCGCTGGTTTATGGACCGTCACCAGCTTGTCCGCGACAGTGATCACGCGGACGAGACCGACGACGGCCCCCGCCCCGGAGGAGCACGATGAAGGCAGACGACGGCATGTACATCGAGGGCGCCTGGCGTCCCGCCGCGGGCCGTGACGTCATCGAGGTGGTGAACCCGGCCGACGAGCAGGTGATCGGCACCGTGCCCGCGGGCACCGCCGAGGACGTCGACGCGGCCGTACGGGCGGCCCGCGCCGCACTGCCCGGCTGGTCCGCGACCGCGCCCGCCGGGCGGGCCGCCCGGCTGGGCGCCCTGCGGGACGTGCTGGCGGCCCGCGAGGAGGAGATCGCCGAGACCGTTACCGCCGAACTCGGCTCGCCGCTCGCCTTCTCCCGGACGGTCCACGTGGGCATGCCGATCGCGGTCGCCGGCTTCTACGCCGAGCTCGCGGCGACGTACGCCTTCGAGGAGAAGGCCGGCAACTCCACCGTGTTCCACGAGCCCATCGGCGTGGTCGGGGCGATCACCCCCTGGAACTACCCGCTGCACCAGATCGTCGCCAAGGCCGCCCCCGCGCTGGCCGCCGGCTGCACCGTCGTCCTCAAGCCCGCCGAGGACACCCCGCTCACCGCCCGGCTGTTCGCCGGGGCGATCGACGAGGCCGGGTTCCCGGCGGGCGTGTTCAACCTGGTCACCGGGGCCGGCCCGGTCGCCGGACAGGCGCTCGCCGAGCACCCGGACGTGGACCTGGTCTCCTTCACCGGCTCCACCGCCGTCGGCAGGCGGATCGGCGCGATCGCGGGCGGCGCCGTCAAGAAGGTCGCCCTGGAACTGGGCGGCAAGTCCGCCAACGTCATCCTGCCGGGCGCCGACCTCGCCAGGGCGGTGAACGTCGGCGTCGCCAACGTCATGTCCAACTCCGGCCAGACGTGCAGCGCCTGGACCCGCATGCTGGTCCACCGCGACCGGTACGAGGAGGCGGTCGAACTGGCCGCGACGGCCGCCGCCAAGTACGGCGAGCGCATCGGCCCCGTGGTGAACGCCGAGCAGCGTGCGCGTGTGCGCGGTTACATCGAGCAGGGTGTCGCCGAGGGCGCCCGCCTGGTCGCGGGCGGCCCCGAATCCCCGCGCGAACGGGGCTACTTCGTCAGCCCCACCGTCCTCGCCGACGTCACCCCCGGCATGACCGTCGCCCAGGAGGAGATCTTCGGCCCGGTGCTCACGATCCTCCGCTACGACGACGTGGAGGACGCCCTGCGCATCGCCAACGGCACGGTCTACGGCCTCGCCGGTGCCGTCTGGGCGGCCGACGAGACGGAGGCGGTGGCCTTCGCCCGCCGCATGGACACCGGCCAGGTCGACATCAACGGCGGCCGTTTCAACCCCCTCGCCCCCTTCGGCGGCTACAAGCAGTCCGGCGTGGGCCGCGAACTCGGCACACACGGACTCACCGAATACATCCAGACCAAGTCCCTCCAGTTCTAAGGGAGTCACGTCCCATGGCCGTACGTGCCGCCGTTCTGCCCGCCGTCGGGTCTCCGCTGGAGGTCACCGGGATCGAGTTGCCGGAGCCCGGGCCGGGCCGGGTCCGGGTGCGGCTCGCCGCCGCCGGGGTCTGCCACTCCGATCTGTCGCTGACCAACGGCACCCTGCGGGTTCCGGTGCCCGCCGTCCTCGGGCACGAGGGCGCGGGGACCGTCGTCGCGGTCGGCGAGGGCGTCACCCAGGTCGCACCGGGCGACGCGGTGGTGCTCAACTGGGCCCCCTCCTGCGGGAAATGCCACCCCTGCTCGCTCGGCGAGGTCTGGCTGTGCGCCAACGCGATGAACGGCGCCGCCGACGTCCACGCCCGCACCGCCGACGGCACCGAACTGCACCCCGGCCTGAACGTCGCCGCCTTCGCCGAGGAGACGGTGGTCGCCGCCTCCTGCGTGCTGCCCCTCCCGGACGGCGTCCCGCTCACCGACGCCGCGCTCCTCGGCTGCGCCGTCCTCACCGGCTACGGCGCCGTCCACCACGCCGCGAAGGTGCGCCCCGGCGAGACGGTCGCCGTGTTCGGCGCCGGCGGAGTGGGCCTCGCCACCCTCCAGGCCGCCCGGATCGCGGGCGCCGAGCGGATCGTCGCCGTGGACGTCTCCCCGGACAAGGAGGAACTCGCCCGCCGGGCGGGCGCCACGGACTTCCTCACGGCCACGGCGGACACACCCCGCGAGATCCGCGCCCTCACCGGGAAACAGGGCGTCGACGCCGCCGTGGAGTGCGTGGGGCGCGCGGTCACCATCCGCGCCGCCTGGGAGTCCACCCGCCGCGGCGGCCGCACCACGGTCGTCGGCATCGGCGGCAAGGACGAGCAGGTCACCTTCAACGCGCTGGAACTGTTCCACTGGGGCCGCACCCTGACCGGCTGCGTCTACGGCAACGCGGACCCGGCCAGGGACCTGCCCGTGCTCGCCGAGCACGTCCGCACCGGCCGGCTGGACCTGACCACCCTGGTCACCGACCGGATCTCCCTGGACGACATCCCGGCCGCCTTCGAGAACATGCTGGCCGGCAAGGGTGGCCGGGCGCTGGTGATGTTCTGAGACCCACGGCGCGGGCCCGGATCAGGGCACGCGTTCCGGACGGGGCTCCTCACGCGCCGTGCGGGAGGTCCGGCGGGGCGGGCGGGAGCGGGAGACCGCCACTCCGGCCAGGCACAGGGCCCCGCCCACCAGGGTCACCGCCCCCGGCACCTCACCCAGCGCCAGCCACGACATCAGCACGACCAGGGCCGGTACGGCGTACGTCGTCGCGCCCATCCGGCTCGCGGTCGTGCGGGACAGCGCGTAGGCCCAGGTCGTGAAGGCGAGCGCGGTCGGGAACACACCCAGGTAGACCATGTTGAGCGTGGCCGGCAGCGGGGCACGGGCGGCCTCGTGGAGCAGTTGGCCGGTGAAGGGGAGACAGACGACCGCGCCGACCAGGCACCCGAACGTCGTCACCTGCAACGCGCTCGCCCGGCCCAGCGCCGGCTTCTGGGCGACGACCCCGGAGGCGTACGCGACCGCCGCCAACAGGCACAGCACCACGCCGAACACCGAGGAGCCGCCCCCGCCCGACATCGACAGGCCCACGGTCACCGCACCCGCGAACGACACCGCCATGCCCGCCAGCAGGCGCGGCGGCATCGGATCACCCAGCAGCCGCGCCCCGAGCAGCGCGATCAGCAGCGGGCCGACATTGACCACCAGGGCCGCGGTACCGGCGTCGACCTGCTGCTCGCCCCAGTTCAGGACCACCATGTAGAAGCCGAACCACAGCAGCCCGGATATCGCGATCCCGCGCCAGGCCGCCCGCGGCGGCCACCCCTCCCGCCGCACCAGGCAGATCGCGCCCAGCGTCAGGGCACCGGCCAGCAGCCGGCCGAGGGCGAGCGCGCCCGGCGAGTACGCGGCACCCGCGCTGCGGATGGAGACGAAGGCGGAGGCCCACAGCACCACGGTGACCGTGGCGGCCGCGGCGGCCGCGCGGGACGGGGAGACGTTCATCATGTTTCCTGAGGCTAGGCGGGCGGGGCAGGGCGGGGCTGGCGGATTTCGGACGGCCAGGGCGGGTCGGCGGCGTGTTCTCAGTGGTGCGCACTCGACGGTCCGGCGCCGCCCGGAGTTCTGAGTATGCGAGCTGAGTATTCCGACGGATGCGGCGGCGGGCCCGTGGGACGACGCTGGTCGCCATGAGTGACACACCGGTCAAGCAGCAGAACACAGCGGCCTTCTACGGGCAGTCGGTCGCCTCGTTCGCCATCGCCATGGCGGCCACCACCATCGGCATCTTCAGGCTGAACGCCGACGCCTGGGTGCGCGCCTTCCTCGCCATCGCCGTCCTGTACCTTGTCACCTCCGCCTTCACCCTGGCCAAGGTGATCAGGGACCGCCAGGAGGCCGGCCGGATCGTCAGCCGGGTCGACCAGGCCCGGCTGGAAAAGCTGCTCTCCGAACACGATCCGTTCGAGAAGCTGTGACGCCACGGGCCGCCGCACACGACCGCCCACAAGGCTAAGCGAGCGCTCACCCTCGGCGGTATGGTGGACCCCCTGACGCGAAAGAGGGGCGAGCGAGCGATGACTACGGCGGAGGAGACGGCCGGCGGCGACCCGCAGCCGTGGGGCGAGGTCACCCCGGACGCGGCCCGGCGGCTGCTCGTGGCCGCCGTGGAGGCCTTCGCCGAACGCGGCTACCACGCGACGACGACCCGCGACATCGCGGGCCGGGCCGGAATGAGCCCGGCCGCCCTCTACATCCACTACCGGACCAAGGAAGAACTGCTCCACCGCATCAGCCGGATCGGCCACGAGAAGGCACTGGAGATCCTGCGCGCGGCCGCCCGGCGCGAGGGCGACGCGACCGAGCGGCTCGCCGACGCCGTGAGTTCCTTCGTGCGCTGGCACGCGGGCGGACGCACCACGGCCCGGGTCGTGCAGTACGAGCTGGACTCGCTCGGCCCGGACGCCCGTGCGGAGATCCTCGCCCTGCGCCGCCAGGTCGACGCCGAGGTGCGCGGGATCATCGAGGACGGCGTCGCCTCGGGCGAGTTCGACGTGCTGGACGTGCGCGGCACCACGCTGGCCGTGCTCTCCCTGTGCATCGACGTCGCCCGCTGGTTCAACGTCGACGGCCCCCGCACGCCCGAGGAGGTCGGCGCGCTCTACGCCGACCTCGTGCTGCGGATGGTCGGGGCCGGACAGCACCGCCCCGAGAGGCCCTAGAGGTAGTACCGCACCACCGACTCGGCCACGCACACCGGCTTGTCGCCGCCCTCGCGCTCCACGGTGAAGGCGACGGTCACCTGCGCCCCGCCCGGCACCTCGTCCACGCCCGTGATCACGGCGGTGGACCGCAGCCGTGAGCCGACCGGGACGGGGGCGGGGAAACGGACCTTGTTGGTGCCGTAGTTGACGCCCATCCGCACGCCCCGCACCTCGATCAGCTGCGGCCCGAAGACCGGGAGCAGCGACAGGGTCAGATAGCCATGGGCGATGGTGGTGCCGAAGGGGCCCGCGGCGGCCCTCTCCGGGTCCACGTGGATCCACTGGTGGTCGCCGGTCGCGTCGGCGAAGAGGTCGATCCGCTTCTGGTCGATCTCCAGCCAGTCGGTGTACCCGAGCGGCTCGCCCACCGCGGCCCTGAGTTCCTCGGGGGACGTGAAGATCCTCGGCTCCGCCATGTGTCCGGCCTCCCGCCTCGCGGATGAAGTCTAAGCAACTGCTTAGCATGGTCGGATGAGGGGCCCCTGTCAACGGACCGGGCGGGTGGCGCGGTCGGTAGGCTCTGAGAGGTGCCCCAGCTTCCCGAGAAGATCCACGAGCTGACCGTCGGCCAGGTGGCGGCGCGCAGCGGCGCGGCCGTCTCAGCGCTGCACTTCTACGAGTCCAAGGGCCTGATCAGCAGTCGCCGCACATCGGGCAACCAGCGCCGCTACTCCCGCGACACGCTGCGCCGGGTCGCCTTCGTCCGGGCGGCGCAGCGCGTGGGCATCCCGCTCGCCACTATCCGTGAGGCGCTCGCCCGGCTTCCCGAGGAGCGCACGCCCACGCGGGAGGACTGGGCCCGCCTCTCCGAGGCCTGGCGCTCCGAGCTCGACGAGCGCATCAGGCAGCTCAACCGGCTGCGCGACCACCTCACCGACTGCATCGGCTGCGGCTGCCTGTCCCTGGACACCTGTGTGCTGTCCAACCCGGACGACGTCTTCGGCGAACGCCTGACGGGCTCGCGTCTCATGGCGGAGCGGGGGAGCGGCCCCGGCCACGCGTAGGCCGCTCGCGCGGAACCGGCCGCCGTCGCACCGGACCCCTCGGGCTGTCCCACGGAATGCGCCGTCCGCCGCCCCGCGAGGCGCGCCGATCCGCACGGTGCCGGCGCCCGGCGGTCCCCCCGGCCGCCGGGCGGCCGGGTTCCGAGGCATCCCCGTCAGCCGCCCGGCGGGACCGGCGCGCCTTGCCTCAAGCGCCCGCCGTCGTGGTCAGGCGGACATCAACAGCCGCCCCCGCCTGGCGTACGCCAGGGCCTCGGGGTCGAGAACGGGCAGCGGGACCAGGATCCCGCAGTCCGCGCAGACCGGCCCGGACGACGGCTCGTGGTCCAGGTCGTGGGACCAGCCGAGCCGCTCCCCGCCGCACACCGGGCACGACGCGCCCGGTTCGCGCTCCAGCGCGGCGATCAGCCGGCGCAGCACCTCGGCCAGCGGTTCGCGCGGGTGCACCCGCGGGTCGTCGCACCAGGCGACCCCGAATCCGCCCCAGGTCATCCGGTGCCAGTCGTCCACGCTGCCCGGCCTGCGCAGCCCGTCGTGCTTCTCCTGCTTGCGGCGCCTGGCGAACCCGGCCTCGTAGTCGAGCCACACCGAACGCGCTTCTTCCAGTTCGTCCAGTGCGGCCACGAGCCGCACCGGATCGGGGGACCTGTCCTCGGGGCCGAACCCGGCCCGCGAGCACAGATGGTCCCAGGTCGCCCTGTGCCCATAGGGAGCGAACCGCTCGAGGCACTTGCGCAGCGAGTAACGCCGCAGCGCCAGATCGCACCGCGGGTCCCTCACCTGTCTCGCCAGACTCCGGAAACCGGCCATCGCCCTGCACCTCCGTCACACCTGCATCCGCACTTCGGTCACTGCGGCGTCGTACGGAGCCGTCACGACGGCTCCGCCGGATAGACGTGCCGACGTCCCATCCGGCTCCATCCGTTTTCCGATGCCCGCCATAACGCCGCCCTGGTTGACCTTCACGGGGTGGCGCCGAAAAGTGACGCACGTTCATCTTCCCCCTGGGGGGATACCGGCGGTAACGTCCGGCACCACCCCTCGGGAGGAGTTGCCATGCCACGGCGCACCCCACACAACGCGCTCGACAGACTGAGAACTCCCCGCACATTCCCCGGGTTCCTGAAGACCGCCTCGGTATGCGTTCTCATTGCCGGTCTTTTGTCACCCTTTTCTCAAGCGGCGGCGGCCGGAACCCCGGCCGGCGCCGCCGCCGCGACCGCCGCGGCCCCGAGCGACTACTGCGGCGGCCGGTGCTCCGACATCCTGCCGCCCGGCGAGAACGGCAACGCCACCCTCGCCCAGGTCCTCCTCAACCAGGCCTTCGGCATCCAGCCCGACCACGCCGAGGACCAGCTCGGCCCTTACGCGAACCTGGCCACGGGCTACCCGGCGCTCACCGACGCGAAGATCAACTCCTTCTTCAACGACGCCTCGTTCGGCGTCCCCTCCGGACAGATCGCGTCCACCGAGAGACCGGCGGGCCGCGCCGACGTGACGATCGTCCGTGACAAGAAGACCGGTGTACCCCACATCACGGGCACCACCCGTTACGGCACCGAGTTCGGCGCCGGATACGCCGCCGCCCAGGACCGGCTGTGGCTCATGGACGTCTTCCGGCACGTCGGCCGCGGGCAGCTGACCTCCTTCGCCGGTGGCGCGGCCGCCAACCAGGGCCTGGAACAGGAGTTCTGGCGCAACGCCCCGTACACCGAGGCCGACCTCCAGGCGCAGATCGACCGCGCCGTGGCCGGCAACGGAGCCCGCGGGCAGCAGGCGCTCGCCGACGTGAACGCCTACCTCGACGGCATCAACGCCTACATCGACGCCTCCGACTCCGGCCGCTACTTCCCGGGCGAGTACGTCCTGACCGGCCACAAGGACTCGATCACCAACGCCGGTACCATCGCCCACTTCAAGGTCACCGACATGGTCGCGCTGGGTTCCGTGGTCGGCGCCCTGTTCGGCTCGGGCGGCGGCGGCGAGGTGAACAACGCGCTGTCCCTGCTGGCCGCCCAGTCCAAGTTCGGAGTCGCGGAGGGCACCAGGATCTGGGAGTCCTTCCGCGAGCGCAACGACCCCGAGGCCGCCCTGACCGTCCACGACGGCAAGAGCTACCCGTACGCGACGAAGCCCGACGACCCCAGGGGCCGGGCGCTGCCCGACGCCGGCTCGGTGGCCGAGGAACCGCTCGTGTACGACCGCACGGGCAGCGCTACGGCCAAGGCGGCGCGGGGTGCCACCTCCTCGGCCGCGAAGAGCGCCCTGTCCTCCGCCCGGCGCGGCATGTCCAACGCCCTCGTGGTCGGCGGCGAGCACACCGCGAGCGGCCACCCGGTCGCCGTCTTCGGTCCGCAGACCGGCTACTTCGCGCCCCAGTTGCTGATGCTCCAGGAGATCCAGGGTCCGGGCATCAGCGCCCGCGGCGCCTCCTTCGCCGGGCTGAGCATGTACGTCGAACTCGGCCGCGGCCAGGACTACTCGTGGAGCGCCACGACCTCCGGCCAGGACATCGTCGACACCTACGCCGTGGAGCTGTGCCAGGACGACTTCCACTACCTCTACCGCGGTACCTGCACGGCCATGGACAAGGTCGAGCAGGCCAACTCCTGGAAGCCCACCGTCGCCGACGGAACGGCGGCCGGCTCGTACACCATGCGCGTGTGGCGCACGAAGTACGGCCCCGTCGAGTACCGCGCCACCGTCGGCGGCAAGAAGGTCGCCTACACCACCCTGCGCTCCTCCTACCTGCACGAGGCCGACTCGATCATCGGTTTCCAGATGCTCAACGACCCCGACCTCGTGAGGGGCCCGGAGGACTTCCAGAAGGCCGCGCAGCACATCAACTACACGTTCAACTGGTTCTACGCCGACTCCCGGCACACCGCCTACTACAACAGCGGCGACAACCCGGTGCGGGCGAACGGCGTCGACGCCGAGTTCCCGGTGTGGGCACAGCCGGCGTACGAGTGGCGCAACTGGGACCCGGCGGCCAACACTGCGGACCACACACCGCCCTCCGCCCACCCCGCCTCCGTCGACCAGGACTACTACATCTCCTGGAACAACAAGCAGGCCCTCGACTACTCCGCGGCCTCCTGGGGCAACGGCTCCGTGCACCGCGGCGACCTGCTGGAGGACCGGGTGAGCAAACTGGTCGCGGCCGGCGGCGTGACGCGCGCCTCGCTGGTGAAGGCGATGGCGGATGCGGCCCTGACCGACCTCAGGGCCGAGGACGTGCTGCCGAACCTGCTGAAGGTGATCAACAGCTCGCCCGTGACCGACTCCACGGCCGCGGCGGCGGTGGGCAAGCTCCAGGCATGGCTGTCCGCGGGAGCGAAGCGCACCGTGATCTCGGCCGGCTCCAAGGCGTACGCCAACGCCGAGGCCATCAGGATCCTGGACGCCTGGTGGCCGCTGCTGGTGAGGGCCGAGTTCGAACCGGGCCTCGGCAGCGACCTCTACGGCGCCTTCACCGCCAATCTGCCGGTCGACGAGTCACCGTCGGCCGGACACGGCCCGACCGGCTCGCACGCCGGAAGCGCCTTCCAGTACGGCTGGTGGAGCTATGTCGACAAGGACATCCGGGCGGTGCTCGGCGAGTCGGTGCAGGGTCCGCTGGGCCGGACGTTCTGCGGCGGCGGCACTCCGAGCGCCTGCCGAGACACCCTGATCGGCACGCTGAAGCAGGCGGCGGGAGCGAAGGCGGCCCAGGTCTACCCCGGCGACGACGAGTGCTCCGCGGGCGACCAGTGGTGTGCCGACTCGATCGTCCAGCGTGCCCTGGGCGGCATCAAGCACGGCAGGATCAGCTGGCAGAACCGCCCGACCTTCCAGCAGGTCGTGGAGTACACCGGCCACCGGTAGGGCCTCGCGAACGCGGGGTCCGAGCCAGGCGGCGGGCCGGTGTCAGTGGACGCGGCCCGCCGCCAGCACCACCCGCGCCAGTTCCGGGTGCAGGATGTCGCTGTGCGCCCCGGACGGCGGGCCGCCGCGCCTGACCACCTCGGACACGTCCACGTTGACGCATCCCGACACCGGGAACGGCCCGGCCAGCGCGGCGGCGAGGGTGCACGCGCGCGTGCCGGGCACCGCCTGCACCCCGTCGTGCCCCATCGCACCCCAGGCGGGACCGAGCAGGGCGCCCACGTCGACGCCGAGCACCGACCGGTCGTCGTCCGCCATCCGCGAGGCCAGCGGATACAGCGTGCCGAGGGCCGTGTCGAAGCGGGAGTGGCAGCACACCAGGGGGCCGTCGACACGGCGCTCCCGGCCCCGCAGCACCCCGCCCGCGCGGGGATCGCCGGGCAGCCGGGACGCGAACGCGTAGTGGGAGAAGGCGCCTTGGAGCAGCGTCACGGACTTCACCGGCCGGGCGCCCTCGGGCAGCCCGCTCAGCGCGAACGACACCAGCCGCCCGCCGAAGCTGTGCCCCACCAGATGGATGCGCACGCCGGGCGCCGCCTGCGCGAGCTGTCCGAGCACCGGCCCGAGCCCCCGCTCGCCGACGACGCCCGCGCGCCGCTTCATCGTGCAGTACGCCGCCTGCCGCAGCAGTTCCTTGGCGCCGTTCCACGGGTTCGGCAGCGTGAACGACCGCTGCCCGCCCGGGTCCTGGAGTCCGGCGAGGGCGCCGGCGAACTCGGCGCAGACCTCCGCCGCGGGCCGTGCGAACATCGCCGGCTCGCGCTGTGGCACGCCCTCCGTCACGGTGTCCGCCGCGAACCGGGCGGCCGGCCCCGGCGATGCGTCCTCCGTCAGCCGCCTCAACAGCCGTCCGAACTCCTCCAGCGCGGCCGGCTCCCGCGCGGGGCCGTCCAGCGTCCGCGCGAGCGCGTCGACCACGGCGGCCCGCCCGGGGAAGGTGTCCCGCAGTGCCTTGCGGGTGTCCTTGTCGAGCGCCGTCGACAGCACCGGTCCGGCGGCGGTGGAGCGGGGGAAGTCGGGGATGGGCTCGTCGCAGAACCGCATCGAGGGCCACACCACCCCGACGTACCCGATCCCGGCCGCCGGGGCGAGCCGCGGGATCGGTGCGAAGAAGCGGCCGTAGAGCCGGGTCGCGCCCGAACGGTCGTTGTTCCAGCCGTGCGCGAAGACGATCAGGTCGCGCACCGCCCGCCGTCCGGCTCCGGCGAGCAGCCGGTCCCGCTCGGCGCCGTCCACGTCCCCGTCGGCGTCGAAGGTCAGCTCCCAGTAGGGCGCCACACCGATGTCCGGATCCGCCATGACCGGCCCCCTCGTCCCCACAGGCTCAGCGATGTGTCGGGCATCGTCCTGCCAACGGGGGAGAGGGGCCAGGGGTCACGGCGCCTCAGTAGAGGAGGTACTGCTTCCGCATCCTTCGGAACGCGGCCAGCTCCTGCCGCCAGGCCGCCACCACCTCGTCGGTGTCCGCCCCGGCGTCGATCATCGTGCGCACCCGGGTGGAGCCGGTGAGCTTGTCGATCCAGTTGTCCGAGCGCCAGGCGAAGCCGCTCCAGACCCGCTTGGCGGTCACCAGCAGACCGATCCCGGTCCGCACCGGATCGAAGGCGTCCCGGTTGTGCACATGGATCTGCACCCCGCCGACGGTCCTGTCCTGGAACTTGGAGAAGGTGGGCGTGAAGTACGCCTCCCGGAAGTGCACCCCCGGCAGGTGCAGCGCGCCGGCCGCGGCCGCCCAGCGCCCGTCGACGCCCTCCGCGCCGAGCAGTTCGAAGGGGCGGGTGGTGCCCCGGCCCTCCGACAGGTTGGTGCCCTCGAACAGACAGGTCCCTGAGTAGACCAGGGCGGTCTCGGGGGTCGGCATGTTCGGGCTCGGCGGCACCCAGGGCAGTCCGGAGGCGTCGTAGAAGTCCGAGCGCCGCCAGCCGGTCATCAGGACGGTCTCCAGCGGGACCGGCGTGGTCAGGAACTCGCCGTTGAACAGCCGGGCCAGCTCGGCGACGGTCATGCCGTGCGCCTGCGCGATCGGCTGCCGTCCCACGAAGGTCGCGAACTCCGGGCGCAGCACCGGACCGAGCGCCTCCCGGCCGCTCACCGGGTTGGGCCGGTCGAGCACCACGAACCGCTTGCCGGCGAGGGCCGCGGCCTCCATGCAGTCGTACAGCGTCCAGATGTAGGTGTAGAAACGGGCGCCCGCGTCCTGGATGTCGAAGACCACCGTGTCCACGCCGGAGGCCGTGAAGACGTCGGCGAGCGGCTGCCCGCTCTTGAGGTACGTGTCGTACACCGGCAGCCCGGTGGCCGGGTCGTCGTAGCGGCCCTCCGAGCCGCCCGCCTGCGCGGTGCCGCGGAAGCCGTGCTCGGGGCCGAAGACGGCCACCAGGTTCACCCGGCGGTCGGCGTGCATCACGTCCACGATGTGCCGCACGTCCCGGGTGACGCCGGTCGGGTTGGTGACCACCCCGACCCGCTGCCCGCGCAGCGAGGCGTAGCCCTCGGCGTCCAGGCGCTCGAAACCGGTGCGCAGCGGGCGGCCGCCCCCGGGGGCGGCCTGGGCCGGGGCCGCCACGGCTCCGGAGGCCGCGGCGGCGGTGGTGGCGAGCAGGCTCCGTCTGGACAGCTTCATGCGGTGACCTCCGTGATCGCTGCGGGTGTCATGTTCACGCACGCTAGCGTGCGCCCGTCCGCCAGGGAACGAAGCGGACGGCGCCTCCTGCGGAACATGTCTTCCAGCACCACATACCGACTGGCTAGTCTGGAGTGGCGGAGTCGTTCCGTGTCATGTCACAGCCAGGCCGAAGGAGGCCGATGGTGCAAGCCGTGCAGGGTGCGGGAGTGGTGGTCACCGGAGCCGGCGGCGGGATCGGCGCCGCGCTGGCCCGCCGGTTCGCCGCCGAGGGCGCCCGCGTCGTCGTCAACGACCTCGACGCGGACCGGGCGGCGGCCGTCGCCGCGGAGATCGGCGGCACCGCCCTCCCGGGCGACGCCTCCGAGGTCGTCGCCGCGGCCCGCGACGCGCTCGGCGGCTCGGTCGACGTCTACTGCGCCAACGCGGGCCTCGGCGCGGGCGGTTCCGAGGCGGCAGGCGAGGAGGTGTGGGCGCAGGCCTGGGACGTCAATGTCATGGCCCACGTCCGCGCCGCCGGGACGCTGCTCCCCGACTGGCTGGAGCGCGGCAGCGGCCGGTTCGTCTCCACCGTCTCCGCGGCCGGGCTGCTCACCATGATCGGCGCCGCCCCCTACAGCGTCACCAAGCACGGCGCGTACGCCTTCGCCGAGTGGCTGTCCCTGACGTACCGCCACCGCGGGATCAAGGTCCACGCCATCTGTCCGCAGGGCGTGCGCACCGACATGCTGGCCGCCACCGGCAGCGCCGGCGACCTGGTGCTGAAGCCCACCGCGATCGAACCGGAGGACGTGGCCGACGCCCTGCTCCAGGGCATCGCCGAGGACCGCTTCCTGGTCCTGCCGCACCCCGAGGTGGCCGGGTACTACCGGGTCCGGGCCGCCGACCCCGACCGCTGGCTGACGAACATGAACCACATCCAGCGAAAGTGGGAGGTCTCGCGGGGAGAGTAGGGACCGGCCCGAGCTGCCGGGATCCTGCCGGACGTGCCGGGGACGGCAAGTGGGAAGATCCTCCGTCGGGAACTGCGTTCCCGTACGCGGGACAGCGAGCAGGAACACGGAAGGCAGGTGGCGGCAGGTGCCCAGGACGACGGACTCAGGCGGCACGCCGGTGCCGCAGCGGCTCCTGGCCGCCGCCACCCGGCTCTTCGCCGAACAGGGCTACGATCGCACCTCGGTGCAGGAGATCGTCGAGGCGGCCGGCGTCACCAAAGGGGCGCTGTACCACTACTTCGGCTCCAAGGACGACCTCCTGCACGAGGTGTACGCGCGCGTGCTGCGCGTCCAGCAGGAGCGCCTCGACGCCTTCGCGGACGCCGACGAACCGGTCGAGAAGAGGCTGCGGGACGCGGCGGCGGACGTGGTGGTCACCACCATCGAGAACCTCGACGACGCCATGATCTTCTTCCGCTCGATGCACCATCTCGGCCCGGAGAAGAACAAGCAGGTGCGCGCCGAGCGCCGGCGCTACCACGAACGCTTCCGCGCGCTCATCGAGGAGGGCCAGCGGGCCGGCGTCTTCTCCACGGCGACCCCGGCCGACCTGGTCGTCGACTACCACTTCGGCTCCGTCCACCACCTGTCGACCTGGTACCGCCCCGACGGCCCGCTCGGCCCCCAGCAGCTCGCCGACCACCTGGCCGACCTGCTGCTGCGCGCACTGCGGCCGTAGCCGGTCCGCGCGGAGCCACCGGTTCACCCCGGTGACCGGTGCCCCTTCAGGCGCTCGTAGGCGGTCAGCCCGTCCGGTACCCACTGCCACTCGCCCAGGCGGCGTTCCACCTCGTCCTCGGGCAGGAAGTCGTACCAGGCGACCTCCTCGGCCTGCGGCCTCACCGGCAGCTCGCAGCGCACCTGGTAGACCGCCGACCACCAGGTACGGCCCGCGCCGTCGTCGTACAGGAACTTGAAGAGGTACTCGGGGCGGGGCAGCCCCGTCACGCCCAGTTCCTCCTCGGCCTCGCGCAGGGCCGCGTCGTCGTAGGCCTCGCCCGCGCCGACCACCCCGCCGACGAACATGTCGTGGAGGGAGGGGAAGACCAGCTTGGTGGAGGTGCGCCGGTGGACGAAGAGGCGGCCCTCCGCGTCCCGGGCCTGCACGAAGACACAGCGGTGGCGCAGCCCCTCGGCGTACGCCCGGCCGCGCGGGGACTGCCCGACGACGCGGTCGTGCTCGTCGACGATGTCGAGGATCTCGTCTGCAGCGCTCATACGCCCATCCAAGCAGGCCGCCTTCGCCGTCGGCGCCGCGTGGGACTCAGCGTGGCTGCAGGTCGCGTTTCTGTTCCGGTACCGTGCCGGCCGGCATCGCCGGGTGCATGCCGAGCAGGACGATGCCCGTCACGATGGCCGCGAGCCCCGAGGCCTCCCAGGCCAGCGCCCCGGTGTCGGTGCGCAGCCGGTCGCCGAGGAAGCCCACCCCGCAGGCGATCCCGGCCAGCGGCTCGGCCGCGGTCAGCGCCGGCAGGGACATGCGCAGCGGCGCCGTCTCGAACGCGCTCTGCACCAGGATCAGTCCGGCGACGCCGATCACCAGCAGTCCGTACGGCTGCCAGCCGGTGAACAGCTCCGTCCAGCCGCCCGCCGAGAACCGCTGCCCGCTCACCCGGGTCAGGGCGTCCTGCACGCCGTAGAGCAGCCCGGCGGCCACCGCCAGCAGGACCGGTCCCCAGCTCAGCCGGGAGCGCTTGGCGTAGGCCGTCAGCAGCAGGGCCACGCCCACCATCACGCCGATGATCAGCCAGTGCCGCAGCGGGTCGGTGACGGCGCTGCCGGCGCGCGGCCGGCCCGCCACGATGAACGCGGTCACGCCACCTGCCAGCAGGGCGAGTCCCGCCCAGCCCTGGCCGCCCAGGGGCTGTCTGGTCTGCCGTCGGGACAGCGCGAGGGCGAACAGCAGGTTCGTGGCCAGCAGCGGTTCCACCAGCGAGATCTCGCCCCGGCCCAGGGCGAGGGCGCCCAGCACCATGCCGCCGATCATCAGCCCCAGACCGCCCAGCCAGCGCGGCACCCGCATCAGGTCCAGCAGCAGCCGGGGCGAGAGGAAGTCGCGAAGCGGTGCCCGCTGGGCCGCGTTCTGCTGGAGCACGAAACCGAAACCCAGACAGCAGGCGGCGCTCACGGCGAGAATCACAACCAGAACCGACACGCTGCGTACCTCGATCATCCGGCCGGGCCACGGGGTGCGTAGTGGCCGACTGTAGCGTCCCGGGACCCGGTCCGCCGCCGGGATGGCCCGGATTCGGGCGGACCGCCCGGTACGACGCTCCGCGGCCGGGGGCGCCGACGCGGCCACTGGCCGTGCCGGGACCCGGGGCAACCGCCGCGCCGACGCGTAGGCCACAGGAGTGACCCTCCCGCCGGAGGGACCGCCGCCACGGCCCGGTGACCCGGCCTCTTCACAAGTGCCGCCTGGGCAAAGGCAGTTGACGCGTGTAACGCACGGCTGACCCTTGACGGGGTGCGTTGGCTGGGGGTTTGCTGTCCGTGATCAGCCGATGGCAAGCCGATGACCGACGAGCAAGCCGAGGCCGGTGAGCCGAACGGGGGCCGCTCCCGGGGCGTGCGCCGGGCCACGAAACAAAGAGCGCGTGAGGAAGTTCCGCGGTGTCCCCACCCCCGCCTCCCCTCGGACGCGGCCGCAAGCGCGCCGCCCAGGCCTTCGACACCGCACTCGACGACAGGGAACTCCGCGAGGCGCGCGCGGCGTTGGCGCAGGGAAGGTGGCAGGCGGTGCGCTCACTGCTGGTGCGCACCAAGGACGACTGGGACCGCCGCGGCCACCGTGTCACCGTTCTCGCGGAGGAGTCCCACACCGCGGCCTGGACCCGTGACTGGCTGCTCGCCGAGCCCGAGTCCGCCGACGCCTCCGTCCTGCTCGGCATGTCCCTGGTGCAGGGCGCCCTGTCCGGCAGGGAGAAGCCGGACCGGGCCCGCGAGGCCTGCCGGGCGGCGGCCGGGCTGGCGCCCGCCGACCCGACGCCCTGGCTGGGCCTGCTCCTGCTGGAGCGGGGCCTCGGCGACGAGGAGGAGGTCGTCCGCCTCTTCGACAGGATCCGCCACCGCCATCCCGACCACCACCACGCCCACCACCTGATGGTGGCCCAACTGGCCGAGCGGCACGCCGACGCCGGCCCCGACCCGCTGCACGAGGTCTACGACTTCGCCAACTGGGCCGCCGAGCAGGCGCCCGCCGACTCACCCCTCGCCATGCTCCCGGTGGTCGCGCACGCCGAGCGCTACCGCGTCCTGGCCGGCGCGGGACACGCGCAGGCCGACCCGGCCGCCTCCGGGCACTGGACGGGCCGCAGGGCCCGGCAGGTGATGAAGGCCGCCTTCGACTGGTGGCTGGAGTGGGAGCAGGAGGACCATCCGCGTCGCCTGGTCGATCTGAACTTCCTCGCCCACGCCAAGCACTGCGAGGGCCGGGGCGCCGAGGCCGCCGCCCTGTTCCACCGCATCGGCGACCATCCCACCCAGGCGCCGTGGGCGTACCCCGACCGAGATCCGTACACCGCCTTCCGCATCGCGCGCGCCGCCGCGCTCGGTGCGGTGTAGTGCCCAGCAACCCCGTACGCACCACGACCCCGACGCCCGAAAGGACGAACCCCCGATGACGACGGGCAGTTCGAGCACGAACAGATCCACCGCCGACGGTGGCGGCATCAGCACCTTCAAGGGGCAGGAGCGCGCCCTGCGCGCCGACCGCCTCGGCACGGGGGGTCTGCTGCTCTCCGTGCTCGCCGCGACCGCCCCGCTCATGGTGGTCGCGGGTGTCATGCCCACTACATTCGCGGTGATGGGGATCGTCGGGCAGCCGCTGCTCTTCGTGCTCCTGGGCACCGTACTGATCCTCTTCAGCTTCGGTTACGCCGAGATGAGCCGCCACGTCCACAACGCGGGCGCCTTCTACGCGTACATCTCCCGGGGCCTCGGCGGCACGGCGGGCGCCGGCGCGGCCCTCGTCGCCCTCGTCGCCTACAACGCGCTCCAGGCCGGCATCTACGGGATCTTCGGCTTCGAGGTCTCCAACCTGTTCGCCACCTACGCCGACCTCACCGTCGCCTGGTGGATCCCCGCGCTCGTGGCCGCGGGCGTCGTCGGCGCGCTCGGCTGGCTGAAGATCGACGTCAACGCGCGCGTGCTCGGCGTACTGCTGGTCATCGAGGTCGTACTCGTCGTGATCTTCGACGTGGCCGCGATCGCCGACCCGGCCAAGGAGGGCCTGTCCCTGCACGCCTTCAACCCGGACACGCTCGCCGGCGCCGGCATCGGCACCGCGCTGTGCTTCTGCATCGCCGCCTTCCTCGGCTTCGAGCAGGCCCCGGTGTACGCCGAGGAGACCAGCCGCCCGCACGTCCTGGTCCCGCGCGTGATGTTCCTCGCCGTCGCCGGCGTCGCCGTGTTCTTCGCGATCAGCAGCTGGGCCCTGACCATCGCCACCGGCCCCTCGGCGATCATCGGCACGTCCCAGAAGGAGAGCGCCGGACTGCTGTTCACCCTGACCGAGTCGCGGCTCGGCGGCACCTTCACCGACGTCCTGCACGTCCTGTTCGTCACCGGCATGTTCGCGGCCATGCTGAGCTTCCACAACGTGGTCGCCCGGTACGCCTTCGCCATGGGCCGCGAGGGCCTGCTCCCGGCCGCCTTCGGGCGCACCTCCAGCTCCAGCGGCGCGCCCGCGACCGGATCCCTCTCGCAGACCGTCGTCTCACTGGTCATCGTGATCGCCTTCGCCGTCACCGACGACAAGCCGACCGGCGACCCGACCGCGCCCGTGCTGCACCTGTTCACCTGGTTCGGCAACCTCGGCGCGCTCGGCGTCATCGTGCTGATGGCGGCGGCCAGCGTGTCGGTGATCGTCTTCTTCGTACGGCGCGGCGCCGCGGCCGCGCAGGCCTGGCGGCTGGTCACCTCCGCCGTGGCCGGCCTGGCGCTGCTGGTGATCGCCACCTATACGGTCAAGGACTTCGACGTCCTGGTCGACGCCGGCCCCGGCTCGCTCCTGAGCCGGGTGCTGCCCGGCATCATCGGCCTCGCCCTCGTCGTCGGCCTGGTCCAGGGAGCCGTACTGCGCTCCCGCCGGCCGGAGGCGCACGCCCGCATCGGCCTGGGCAACGAGGCCTTCCAGCTGGAGAAGGCGGCCGAGGCGGCGGAGACCGCCGAGGCGGCGGAGGCGGCGGAGACGGCGTCCTAGGCCCAGGTACGGAGACGCTGGGTACGGAAACCCCGGGTACGGAAACCCCGGATACGGAAACCCCGGATACGGAAACCCCGGATACGGAAACCCCGGATACGGAAAACAATGACGGAAGTCTGACGAGCACCCGCGATCCCTGGCCCGCCGGGGGCGCGGGTGCTCGAATGAAGACGTGAACCCCGAACTCCCCCAGGACGATGGGCGGCCCGAAGAGGAGGGGCGCCCCGTCGGCCGCCGCGTCTTCCTCGCCACCCTCGGCCTCGGCGCCCTCGGCGTGGCCACCGCGCCCACACTCCAACGCGGCGTGGAGGGCCTGCTCGGCGCGGTGTCCGGCAAGGACCCCACCGGTCTGACCGGCCTGCTGCCGAACGGCGGCGGCTTCCGCTACTACTCGGTCGCCGCCTCGGTCCCGCACAAGGACGCCACGGACTACCGCCTCACCGTCGACGGCCTCGTCGACCACCCCGCCACCTACACGCTGGACGACCTCAGGGCCCTGCCCCGGACCCGGCTGGTCCGCGACGTCCAGTGCGTCACCGGCTGGCGGGTGCCCGGCACCCCCTTCGAGGGCGTACGCCTCTCCCGGCTGCTCGACGCGGCCGGAGTGCGGGCGGGCGCCCGGGCCGTCCGCTTCACCTGCTTCGACGGCACCTACACCGAGAGCCTCACCCTCGCCCAGGCCCGCCGCCCCGACGTGCTCGTCGCGCTGCGCATGCAGGGCAAGGACCTGGCGCACGCGCACGGCGGGCCGGTCCGCCTGTACGTGGCCCCCATGTACTTCTACAAGTCGGCCAAGTGGCTCTCCGGCATCACCGTCACCGACCGCGTCGAGCCCGGCTACTGGGAGAACCTCGGCTACGACGTCGACGCCTGGGTCGGCCGTTCGAACGGACGCAGCGATGTCCCTACGAGCTGACACCCCGGCCCCGCCCGGCACCCGCGTCCGCCGCTTCACCCGGGCCGAGCGGTGGGTGCACCGGACCACGGCCGCGCTCATGGGCGTGTGCGTGGTCACGGCGGCCTGCCTGTACATCCCCCAGCTCGCCGAGCTGGTCGGCCGGCGCGAACTGGTCGTCCGCGTCCACGAGTGCGCGGGCCTCGCCCTGCCCGTACCGGTCCTGCTGGGCCTGGCCTCCCGCGCCTTCCGCGCCGACCTGCGCTTCCTCAACCGCTTCGGCCGGCACGACCGGGTCTGGCTGCGCGCCGCCCTGCGCCGCGACCGCCGGCCCGCCTCCCGCCCGGCCGGGAAGTTCAACGCCGGCCAGAAGATCTACGCCGCCTGGATCGCCGGGGCCGGCCTGGTCATGCTCGGCACGGGTCTGATGATGTGGTTCACCCACCTCACCCCGGTGGCCTGGCGCACCAGCGCCACCTTCGTCCACGACTGGCTCGCCCTGACCATCGCTGTCGTCCTGGCCGGCCACATCGGCATGGCCCTCGGCGACCCGGAGGCCCGCCGCGGCCTGCGCACCGGCCTGGTGACCCGCGCATGGGCGGCCGAGCAGCACCCGCTGTGGCGTCCGTGGGGCGGCACGGACACCGTACGAACGCGGCGGCCGTGACCGGGCGATGCCCCGGTCACGGCCGCCGTGAACCGCGTACCCCTAGATCACCAGGGACAGCAGCAGCACCAGGGCGCCCGCCACCACCGAGATGATCGTCTCCATGACCGACCAGCTCTTGATCGTCTGGCCGACGCTCAGCCCGAAGTACTCCTTCACCAGCCAGAACCCGGCGTCGTTGACATGGCTGAAGAACAGCGAGCCGGCACCGATGGCCAGCACCAGCAGAGCGGCGTGGGTGGTCGACATGTCGGCCGCGAGCGGGGCGGCCAGACCGGCCGCCGAGATGGTCGCCACGGTCGCCGAACCGGTCGCGAGCCGGATCGCCACCGCGATCAGCCAGCCGAGGAGCAGCGCCGGGATCGACCAGTCCTTGGAGATGTCCAGGACCATCTGGCCAACCCCGGCGTCGATCAGCGTCTGCTTGAAGCCGCCGCCCGCGCCCACGATCAGCAGGATGCCGGCGATGGGCATGAGGCCCTTCTCGACGATCGAGGAGATCCGCTCCTTGCTGAACCCGGCCGGCATCCCCAGGGTGAAGACGCCGACGAGCACGGCGGCGAGCAACGCGATCATCGGGGAGCCGATGACGTCGAAGACACGCTGGATCATGTTCGCCGGGTCGTCCACGACGATGTCGACCAGGGCCTTGGCCAGCATCAGCACCACCGGGAGCAGCACCGTGGCCAGCGTGGCGCCGAAGCCCGGACGCCGCTGGAGCTCCTCCGACGGGCGCTGGGGCAGCATCCGCTCCGGGACGGGGACGTCCACCCAGCGGGCCGCGACCTTCGCGAACAGCGGACCGGCTATGACCACCGTGGGTATGGCGACCAGAATGCCCAGCGCCAGCGTCACGCCCAGGTTGGCCTTGACCGCGTCGATGGCGACCAGCGGGCCGGGGTGCGGCGGGATCAGGCCGTGCATCACGGACAGACCGGCCAGCGCCGGCACACCGATGCGCATCAGGGAGTAGTTGCCGCGCTTGGCCACCATCAGCACGACCGGGATCAGCAGCACGATGCCGACCTCGAAGAACAGCGGCAGACCGATCACGGACGCGATCAGCACCATCGCCCACGGCATCGCCCGGCCCCTGGCCTTCGCCAGGATCGTGTCGACGACCTGGTCGGCGCCGCCGGAGTCGGCGAGCAGCTTGCCGAGGATCGCGCCGAGGGCGATCAGCACGCCCACGCCGGCGACGGTGGAGCCCAGGCCGGCGGTGAAGCTGGCGATCGCCTTGTCGAGCGGTGCCCCGGCGACCGCGCCGAGGACCAGCGTTCCGATGGTCAGGGACAGGAAGGCGTGCAGCTTGAACCGGGTGATGAGCAGGACGATGACGGCGATGCCCGCGAGGGCGGCGATGCCGAGCTGGGCATGGCCGGCCGAGGTGATCGGCGGGGGCGCGTCCGCTGCCAGCATCTCGACGCTGAGTCTGGTCACGGTTTTCCCTTGCTGGTGAAGTGGGACGGTGGGGAGAGGTGTGCCGCAGTCGGCGAGCGTGGGGGTGAGGCCCCGCGGCTCAGGGCCGCTGCTCCTCGGCGGACTGCGAAGAGCTGTCGAGGCCGTCCAGCGCGGACAACGCGCGTGCGGTGATCTCCTCGGGCGACCCGGAGACGTCGACGTCGACGCCCCGCTCGTCCCGCTGGAGCGGCTCCAGAGTGGCGAACTGGGAGTCCAGCAGCGCCGTCGGCATGAAGTGCCCCTGGCGCTGCGCCATCCGGTCCTCGATCAGCTTCCGGTCGCCCGTCAGGTGCACGAAGACGACACCGGGAGCCGCGGCCCGCAGCCGGTCGCGGTACGACCGCTTCAGCGCCGAGCTGCTCACCACCCCGCCGAGCCCCGCCCGCCCGTGCGCCCAGGCGCCGATGGCATCCAGCCACGGCCACCGGTCCTCGTCGCGGAGCGGGATCCCGGCCGTCATCCTGTCGATGTTGGCCCGCGGGTGGAAGTCGTCGCCCTCGGCGTACGGAACGCCGAGCCGGGCGGCGAGCAGGGGACCGATCGTGGTCTTGCCCGTGCCGGCGACGCCCATCACCACGACGACGTGGGGGGTGCGCATCACTGCCTCGCTGTCTTCCTCGACATGGGACGCCGACATCCGGCGTCCGCCACACTGAAACCTATAGGTACGACTAATTCAAGAGTGTGTGACATATAAGTCTGACTTTTTGAGATCGTGATCCGCCCCGTACGCTGAGTGCATGAGCACACCGGGCCGAGGGCTGCACGGCCGCGTACTGGACACCCTCGGTCCCGCCATCACCGCGGGCGAGTACCCGCCGGGCAGCGTGCTGCGTACCGACGAACTCGCACAGCGCTTCGACGTATCACGCTCCGTGATGCGCGAGGCGGTGCGCGTCCTGGAGTCCATGCACCTGGTCGCCTCCCGCCGCCGCGTCGGCGTGACCGTGCTCCCACGGACCGAGTGGAACGTCTACGACCCGCAGGTCATCCGCTGGCGCCTGGCCGGCGCCGACCGGCCCCGGCAACTGCGGTCGCTGACCGTGCTGCGCTCCGCCGTCGAACCGGTCGCCGCGGGCCTGGCCGCCCGGCTCGCCACCCCCGAGCAGTGCGCCGAACTCACCGAGTGCGCCCTCGGCATGGTGGCCAACTCACGCGGCCACCACCGGCTTCAGGCGTATCTGGTCCACGACATCGCCTTCCACCGGGTGATCCTCGGCGCCTCCGGGAACGAGATGTTCGCCCGCCTCGGCGACGTGGTCGCCGAGGTCCTGGCGGGCCGCACCCACCACGAGGTCATGTTCGAGGAGCCCGACCCCGCGGCCGTCACCCTCCACGTTCAGCTCGCCGAGGCGGTCCGGGCCCGCGACGAGGACCTCGCCGAGCGGCTGACCCGCGAGATCACCACGGGAGCCCTCCAGGAACTGGACGTCCTGGCGCCGTAGCCCGGCGCTCGCCTCACTCCTCGGGGAAGTCCCCGTCCACGTACACCCACGCCCCGTCGACCCGCTCGAACCGGCTGCGTTCGAGCAGCGAGCCGCCGCGGTAGGACGCCCGGAACGTCACCGTCCCGGTGCCGTGGAAGGCCGAGCCGTCCGTCGTGCCGAGGATCTCCAGCCCCGTCCAGCGCATTCCGGGATCGAGGTCGAGTCGCGCCGGCCGGGTCCGCGGGTGCCAGGTCCGCAGCAGGTATCCCGCGTCCCGCCGCACGAAGGCGCAGTACCGCGAGCGCATCAGCGCCTCGGCGGTCGGCGCGGCGCTGCCGCCGTGGTAGCGGCCGCAGCAGCTCTCGTACGGCTCGGGCAGCCCGCACGGGCAGGAACGCGTGGTCATGCCCCCCATTCTGCCCGCGGCGGCGTCCGCGCCTGCCGCCGGTTCGTTCCCCCCGGGTACGCCCGGGTACGCCCCCCGCTCCGTCGCGCCCGTGCGGCGCGCGCCCGAGGGGGGCACAGTGGAAGACGGAGGCCACGCCGGGTCGCTCGTCGCCTCGACGCCGTGGCCTTGCCTCCCACCGGAGTTGAGGAGACACGGACGATGACTCGACCCGTCGGCAGCCGGCCTCCGTCCGTCAAGGAGTGGCGGCTCAGTCTGTACCTGTCGGAACACGACCCGGACACCACCGCCCGGATCGTCCTGGACACCGGCGACAACGTCATGGAGACCCGCGCGGAGGCCCGCCGCAATCCGTACGACATGGCGGTGCCCGAGATCGGCGACGAACTCGCGGCCGGCCGCGCGCTGATCGCACTCGGCCGCGAGCTGCTGCGCGCCGCCGCGGGCGACATCGACGCGGTGGGAGCGCCCGAGGCCACGCCTCCCGCTCCCCTGTGGACCTCCAGGGAGTGAAGGAGCCGCACGGTGCTCTTCACGGACCGTATCGACGCGGGACGGCGGCTGGCCGCCCGCCTGGACCACCTCACCGGCCAGGACGTCGTGGTGCTCGGCCTGCCCCGGGGCGGCGTCCCCGTGGCCGAGGCCGTCGCGGACGCCCTCGGCGCACCGCTGGACGTGTGCCTGGTACGGAAGCTGGGCGTCCCCTCCCACCCGGAGCTGGGCATGGGGGCGATCGGGGAGGACGGCGTACGCGTCCTCGGCGAGGACGTGCTGCGCGAGGCCCGCGTCACACCCGCGGAGCTCGCGCGCGTCGAGGAGCGCGAACGCCGCGAGCTCGACCGGCGTGCCGCGCGCTACCGGGGCCAACGGCCACCCGCCGCCGTCGCGGGCCGTACCGTCGTGGTCGTCGACGACGGCGTGGCCACCGGCTCGACCGCACGCGCGGCCTGCCGGACGGTACGCGCCCGCGGGGCCGCGCGGACCGTGCTGGCGGTCCCCGTCGCACCGCCGGACTGGACGTACCGGCTCGGCGGCGAGGCGGACGAGCTGGTGTGCCTGGACACCCCGCCGGACTTCTTCGCGGTCGGCCAGTTCTACGCCGACTTCGCCCAGCTCGACGACGAGGACGTCGTCGCCTGCCTCCGCCGGGCGGCGGCCCGCTCCCGCGGGGTCCCCGTCGACCGCGAGGTGGAGGTGGCGGCCGGCTCAGTGCGGCTCGGCGGCCACCTGACCGTGCCCCCCGGCGCCGTCGGCGTCGTGGTCTTCGCCCACGGCAGCGGCAGCGGACGGCACAGCCCGCGGAACCGGTTCGTCGCCGAGGGCCTGAACCGGGCCGGCCTCGGCACCCTCCTGTTCGACCTGCTCACCGAGCAGGAGGCGGAGGAGCGGGCCAACGTGTTCGACACCGAGCTGCTGGCCGCCCGGCTCACCGCCGCCACCGACTGGCTGCGCGGCCGGCCCGGCACCGAGCGGCAGGCGGTCGGCTACTTCGGCGCCAGCACCGGCGCGGCCGCCGCCCTCCGGGCCGCGGCGGAACCCGGCGCGGACATCGCCGCCGTGGTCTCCCGCGGCGGCCGTCCCGACCTCGCCGGGCCGCGCCTGCCGGACGTGACCGCCCCCACGCTGCTGATCGTGGGCGGTGCCGACGACCTGGTCCTCGGCCTCAACCGCGAGGCGCAGGCCCGTCTGCGCTGCGAGAGCCGCCTCAGCGTCGTTCCCGGCGCCACCCACCTCTTCGAGGAGCCCGGCGCCCTGGGGACGGTGACCGAACTGGCCCGGGACTGGTTCACGGACCACATGGCGGCGGCGCATGTGTAGCCCGGGGCCGGTACGCGGTGTGTGCCGGCGCGGTGCGCGGCGGGAACACGAAAGACGGTGCCGACCGACAACCGGTCGACACCGTCTTCTGGTGGTGGGGCACCGACGGAACTGGCTGGCCAGGTGCTATTTCGGTGCTCGCGGAGATCGTTTCCCGCGCTGTTCCACCGGTTTTCCCACGATGCAGGCCAGCGGTCCGGTCACCAGACCACCACCACAGCGTTAGCGGGATCGAGTGCCCCGGGACGAGTGCGCTCCACAGAGCTCGTAAGACGGTCGTGAGCGCCCGTGCTGGCAAGCCGTGGCCGACATGATCGCCCCAGCTTTGGGCGACAGCGATACTTCCGGGGAGGCGCAAGCTGGTCAGTTGACTTGGCCGAGATCCTTGCCGTACCAGATCTCTGTGTACAGCCCCGTGCAATATGCCGGAATCTCGCGGTAGCCGTGGCGGACGTACAGGGCGCGGGCCTCGACCAGGTCCAGGCGGGTGTTGAGGACCATCCGGGAGGCGCCGAGCAGACGGGCCTCGCTCTCCAGTAGCTCCAGCAGGAGGTCGGCGCCCCAAGTACTCGGCAGGGCTCCGGCTTCGCTTGTCTCCTCGTGGCACAGCGAAGAGTGTCGCCCACCCGGACCTCCTGGCATGACAGCGGCCACCACCTCCACCACATGCTGTTCCAAAAACACCCTCCCGGTGTTCTTTCCTGGTGGAGAATCTCGATGGACGCGATCGACCAGTACCGGCCCAGAATTCCCGGCCCCGTCTGGGAGCACATCGGCCCCGACTGCCGCCGCGCGGTGGCCAAGGCCAGGCCCGCCACGCCGAAGGAAGCACGCGACTGGCTCGGCGCCCTCGCACACGCCGCCGCCCACGCGTACGGCACAGGACGCCCCACCCGAGCCGAGCATCTGGTCACCCCCGAAGCGATCGAGTGGTATCTGCCCACCGGCTGCCTGCACGTGGAGGAGTCCTCCCGTTCTAATCGCCGCTGCCGTCTCAACAAACTGCGCCGCGCCCTGCTCGGCCCCGACCGGGCCACCGGCCAGCCCGCCGCCTACTCCGGCTCGGACTCCTCCCGCCCCTACACACGATCCGAACAGGCCCAGCTGTATGCCAACGCCCGCGTCCAGCCCACCGACGAACTGCGCTACGGCCTGCTCGCCCTGCTGGCCCTCGGCTTCGGCTGCGCCCTGGACTCACCCGAGATCATCCCGCTGCACACCCACGATGTCCGCGAAGCACCCAACGGCGCCGTGGCCGTCGCCGTCCGCGGACAGCGCGCCCGCGTGATGCTGTGCCGCACCGCCTGGGCCCCGGTCCTGACCGAGGCCACCGCCTGGGCCTCCCGCCCCGGTGAGGCCCGTCATCTCTTCCGCCCCTCCAGCCACGCCCGCGGCACGAACACCGTCACCAACACAAGCCGGCTTCGCCGGCGCCCAACTCGTCGAGGGCAACTGGTACTGCCCCTCCATGCCCGACGAGCTCAAGAACGCCACCAAGGACCTCATCCACGAGAAGATCGACAAGCAGTCCTGGATCAACCGCATCCGCGCCCGCGCCGCCTACATCTTCATGCCCAAGCAGCGCCCCGACGCCGAGGGCCACCGCCGCGTCATGTGCCCTGCGGAAGCGGGCCGCGCCCAGTGCCCCCTCAAGAAGCACACCCTCGGCCGCGGCATCCACCTGCCCCTCGTCGACCCAGCGCCCAGCCCGGCGGGCTCACCCCCGTGCTGCAGCCAGAAGACCATCACAGTCCCGGCCGAGTCCGGCGCAGACCAGTGGCAGCCCCTCCAATACGGCTCAGAAGCCTGGCAGCGCGTGTACTTCCGGCTCCGCAACAGCGTCGAGGGCATCAACGGCTACGCCAAGGAACGCCTCGAAGATGCCGGCACCCGCCGCATCCGCGGCATCGCCGCCCAGACGCTTCTGCTGGCCTTCCAGCTCGCCCATGCCAACCGCCGCAAACTCACCGCCTGGGCGAACGCCATCGCCCTCCACGGCGACCGACCCCACCGTCGGCCCACCCGCCGCCGCAAGACCAAGCCACTGGGCACCTGGACCCCCAAGGGCTACATCACCGAGCCAGAAAAGACCGAGCCCGATGAGTGAGACTGCCCACACTTCAACAGCCCACTAAAGATCAACAACCACAAAGATCGACTGCCCGGCGGCTCGCCAGCCGCCGGGCAGTCATGCATATAAGCACCATCACACCGACCCTGGCCTGCCCAGGCATACCAAAACGGGCTCATCGTGATCACGATGAGCCCGTTTCGTCGTTGCTACCAGAGCACTTTCATCGGTGCTCCGTGGTGTCCGAGGGGGGACTTGAACCCCCACGCCCGATAAAGGGCACTAGCACCTCAAGCTAGCGCGTCTGCCATTCCGCCACCCGGACGAGGTGTCTGTCGTGCGGGCCTTCCCGCCGCGACGAAGGAAACATTACCAGGCTTTCGGGCAGGTCCGATCACCCGCCCTGCCCAGGGCCGCGCGGGCGCCGGCCGGGGCAGGAGGCTCTCTTGGGGTTGGCGCGGGGGAGGGGGAGGATGAGTGGACCACCGGCACACGAGGTGGCCACCAGCACACAGCGGGAGGAAGCAGCGTGAGCGAGACGGGCACGGCCAGGGGCGTCACCGGCGAGGACGAGGTCGTGAACCTCTGCCGCGAGCTGATCCAGATCGACACCAGCAACTACGGCGACCACTCGGGGCCGGGTGAGCGGGCGGCGGCCGAGTACGTCGCCGAGAAGCTCGCCGAGGTGGGCCTGGAGCCGAAGATCTTCGAGTCGCACCCGGGCCGGGCCTCGACGGTGGCCCGTATCGAGGGCGAGGACCCCTCCCGGCCCGCCCTGCTGATCCACGGCCACACCGACGTCGTACCGGCCAACGCCGACGACTGGACCCATCACCCCTTCTCCGGCGAGGTCGCGGACGGGTGCGTGTGGGGCCGCGGCGCGGTCGACATGAAGGACATGGACGCGATGACGCTGGCGGTCGTGCGCGACCGGCTGCGCAGCGGGCGCAGGCCTCCGCGGGACATCGTGCTCGCCTTCCTCGCCGACGAGGAGGCGGGCGGCACGTACGGCGCCCGGTACCTGGTGGACCGGCACCGGGACCTGTTCGAGGGGGTCACCGAGGCGATCAGCGAGGTCGGCGGGTTCTCCTTCACCGTCAGCGAGCAGCGGCGGCTGTACCTGATCCAGACGGCCGAGAAGGGCATGCACTGGATGAAGCTGACCGTGGCCGGCACCGCGGGGCACGGCTCGATGATCCACCGGGACAACGCGATCACCGAGCTGTCGGAGGCCGTGGCACGGCTCGGGCGGCACAGGTTCCCGGTGCGGGTGACCAAGACCACCCGCGCCTTCCTGGACGAGCTGGGCGACGCGCTCGGCACCGAGCTCGACCCGGAGGACATGGACGGCACGATCGCCAAGCTCGGCGGTATCGCCAAGCTCATCGGCGCGACCCTGAGCAACACCGCCAATCCCACGCAGCTGGGCGCCGGTTACAAGGTCAACGTCATTCCGGGCGAGGCGACCGCGCACGTCGACGGACGGTTCCTGCCCGGCTTCGAGGAGGAGTTCCTCGCGGACCTGGACCGGATCCTGGGACCGAAGGTCAAGCGCGAGGACGTGCACTCCGACAAGGCCGTCGAGACCACCTTCGACGGGGCCCTGGTCGAGGCGATGCAGTCCGCGCTGCTGGCCGAGGACCCGGCCGCGAAGGCCATCCCGTACATGCTCTCCGGCGGTACCGACGCCAAGTCCTTCGACGACCTGGGCATCCGGGGCTTCGGCTTCGCGCCGCTGAAGCTGCCGCCGGAGCTGGACTTCGCGGGCATGTTCCACGGCGTGGACGAGCGGGTGCCGGTGGACGGCCTTAAGTTCGGGGTGCGCGTGCTCGACCGGTTCATCGACGCGTCCTGAGGCGCGTGTCCTGAGACGTGTCCTGCGATCCGCCCGGTCCGTCATCACCGGCTTGACCCCGGTATTCGGCCGCGCGTGCGGGAATGACCGGGACGGGTGAATGCGACCATAAGCTCGTATCCCGATTAGTTCCTCCTCGTTACAGGTGATGCGATCAGCAACATGAGATCGCTTTTGCCAACGAGGAGGAATAATGATCAAGAAGGTCGTCGCTGCCGCGGTCGCCACCGGTGGACTGGTTCTCGCGGGCGCCGGGATGGCCGCCGCCGACTCGGGTGCCCAGGGTGCTGCCGTGCAGTCCCCGGGTGTCCTTTCCGGCAACGTCATCCAGGTGCCCGTTCACGTGCCGGTGAACGTGTGCGGCAACACGATCTCGGTGATCGGGCTGCTGAACCCCGCCTTCGGCAACACCTGCGTCAACCACTGACGTTGTGCCCCGCCCCGTGAGGGTCTGACTCCATCGACTCCGTGGGGGGTCTGAACCCGTCGGCCCCGGAGCGCCCGCCATGCGCTCCGGGGCCGACCGGTTTGCAGGCGCGGTCCCGACGTCGAACTCCGACAGGTGCGACCGCGCGTTCCGGAAGGTTCGAGAAGGTCGAAGGCAGGGATTCAGCAACATGCGACAGGTCACCCGCAAGGGCCTGATGACGGTGGCCGCGGCCACCGGTGTGATCGCCGCGGCGAGCGGTTACGCCCACGCCGACGCGGGCGCTTCCGGCGCCGCGTCCAACTCACCGGGCGTGCTGTCCGGCAACACGGTGCAGGTGCCGGTGCACGTGCCGGTGAACGTCTGCGGCAACACGATCAACGTCGTCGGGCTGCTCAACCCGGCGGCGGGCAACACCTGCGTCCAGCAGGGCGGCAGCCACGCGGGCGGGAACAACGGCGGCTCCCACGCCGAGGGGCGCACCAGCGGCTCGCCCGGCGTCGGCTCCGGGAACACGGTGCAGGTGCCGGTCGACGTGCCCGTCAACGTCTGCGGCAACAGCGTCGACGTGATCGGCGTGGCCAACCCGGCCCTGGGCAACCACTGCGCCAACGGCGGCGGGAGCCACACCACGCCTCCGGGCGGCGACCGGGAGGTCCCGCCCAGCACACCTGGCCACCCGGGCCACCCCGGCCACCCCGGCCACCCGGGCCACCCCAGTCACCCAGGCCACCCCAGTCACCCAGGCCACCCGAGCCACCCGGGTCACCCAGGGAACCCGGGCACGCCCGGAACCCCCGGCACTCCGGGAACGCCGGACACTCCGGGAACTCCTGGAAACCCCGGCACTCCGGGCACTCCGGGCACTCCCGAGACGCCCGGTACGCCCTCCACGCCTCCCTCCGCGGGTGGCGGCAGCGGCACCCCCGGTGGATCGACGCGGGTGAACCATCCGACCGCGCACTCCGTCGCCGTGACCGACAGGGCGCAACTCGCCCAGACCGGCACCGAACTGCCGATGGGCACCGTCCTGCCGGTGGGCGCGGGCGCGCTGCTCGCGGGTGCCGTGCTGTACCGCAGGGCTCGGGCCTCGGCCAGGTAGTCCGACGACGGCCGTGTGCCAGGCGGCCTGACGGCTATGCGCATGACAAGGCGGGCCTCGCATCGAGCGGGGCCCGCCGTGACTCGGGCCGCCTCAGCTCACCATGTGGCGCGCACCTGGCGGATGATCCGCCGGCGCAACCGCACCCTGCGGCTGCCGTCGCGCAGCAGGCTCAGGCGGTACAACTCCCAGTGTCCGTACTCGGCGTGGTCCGTCAGCAGACGTGCCGTCTCCTTGCGGGACACCCCGCGCGGGACATGCACGTCGACAAATTCGTATTCCGGCATCGCATCTATTGTGCGGGCTGGGGCCCGGTACGGATAGCGTCTGCACTATGTCTGATGCTGCGCAGCCCACCGCTGCCGAGGTACGCGCCGCCGCCGAGGCGGTCAAGACCGCGCTCGACCGCCACCTGGCCGCGGTCGAACGCCGGTCGGGGGAAGAGGACCCGGCCGTCTACGAGGGGTTCAACCAGCTGGCCGCGGCCGCGGAGGCGTACGACGAGTTGCTCTACGACCGCTACGACGAGGTCACGCCCTTCGAGATCCCCGGTGACGACTCGCTGCCGCCGTACACGGGGCCCGAGGAACCGAACGCGATCAGCGTGATGATCCGCCGCGATTACGCCGTGGCCGAGCCGCAGCGGCTGCTGGCGCAGGCCCAGCGGGTGGAGGCCGCGGACTCCGACGCCGTCCTGGGCACCGCCGAGGGCGCCTCCGGCACGGTGCACGGGGCGATCGGCATCCTGTTCGGCGAGTTCGAACCGGACGAGATCGCCTCCCGGCACAAGGAGTTCGGCCTGGAGGAGGGAGACTCCACGCTGTGGGTCACCGCCGCGGACGAGCCCGCCGACCCGGGCGACTGGCTGGACGCCCCCTTCGAGCACGTCGATCCGGAACGGGTCGTGTGCCGCTTCGACGTCAGCGCGGTCTTCGACGAAGAGGACGAGGACCTCGACGGCGACCTCGAAGAGGATGAGGACGAGGACCTCGACGAGGACGACTTCAACGCGCCCCTCGACGACGAGGACCTGGAACCGCTGGACGCGAACGACCGCTGAGGCCGTCGGCGGACCGGCGGCCGGCCGGTCCGCCCGGCCGCGCGCCGGTCCGCCCGGCCGCGCGCCGGTGGGCCGGGCCGCGCGCCCGGGTGGGTCCGCGGCGGCCGGGCCGTGTGT
The DNA here is from genome assembly GCF_044743035.1 of Streptomyces sp. NPDC087787. Taxonomy (NCBI): domain Bacteria; kingdom Bacillati; phylum Actinomycetota; class Actinomycetes; order Kitasatosporales; family Streptomycetaceae; genus Streptomyces; species Streptomyces sp. NPDC087787. The sequence continues at coordinate 281,576 of NZ_JBIUVQ010000004.1, read as the reverse complement.
TCCGGGCGGTCAGCCGGCCGTCCCCTCCTGGGTCCCGGTGTCCTGCGCCGGGGGCTGGAGCAGGGCGGGCAGACGGGTCGTACGGGGCTTGGCCGGGACCTCGGCGACGGCCCGCGGGAGCGCCTGCTCCACGCCGTGCACCACGGACAGATGCCGGGCGGCCCTGCTGAACGCCGTGCAGACCCACGGGCGGCTGAGCGCCTGTGCCGCGTCGCCGGGCAGCACCACGACCACCGCCGGCCACCGGCCGCCCACCGCCTGGTGCGCGGTCAGCGCCCACCCGTGCCGCAGACGTGTCTCCACCCGCTCCTTCGGGACCACCACGTGGGCACCCGAACAAGACAGGTGCAGCCCCTCGGCGTCGGCCTTCACCACATGACCGGGCAGCGTACGGCCCGGGGCGGGGGAGTAGGCGATCCGGTCGCCCGGGTCGAAACCGCCGAAGCGGCCGGGCCCCGGGTTGAGCCGCTCCTTCAGCGCCGCGTTCAGCGCGCGCGTGCCGGCCGCGCCGCCGTGACCGGGGGTGATCACCACGGTCTGCTCGGCCGGGATGCCGATCGCCCGCGGCACCGAGTCCGCGACGAGCTGCACGGTCCGGTGCACGGCCTCGCCCGCCTCTCGCACCGGGACGATCACGACCTCCTTGCCGGGCGCCGCCACCTGGTTCAGCTCGCCCACGCCGATGCCGGAGACCAGCTCGCCCAGCGGGCCCGGGTCCGGCACGCGCGAGGCGATCTGCGGGCACACCCGCGCCGCCAGCAGATCCGCGAACACCCGTCCCGGCCCCACGGACCACAGCACGGTCGGATCCCCGGTCAGCACCAGCCGCGCCCCGTCGGGCAGCGACTCGACCAGCAGGGCCGCCGTCTCGACGTCCAGCTGGGGCGCGTCGAGCACGACGAGGAGGTCGAGGGCGAGGGAACCGTCCTCGTCCCGGCCGGGGCCCTCGGCGCCGGACAGCAGTCCGGCCACCGTGGCGACGGGGGGCGCGGACGCCTCCGCGGGTGCCTGTGCCTCCTGTGCCTTTTGTGCATGCTGGAGCCGCCGCACGAGCTGCCCGAAGCCGTCCCGGCCGAGCGGGCTGTGGGGGGCGGCCCAGGCGCGCAGTCCGAGGCGCCGTGCCTCGCCCAGCAGCCGCGCGGGCTCCACGCGGGACGCCTCCCCGCCGGTGTGCAGCACCAGGCAGTGCCCGGCGACGGCACGGAGCAACTCGGCGGCCGAGCCCTGGGCGGAGGCGGCGGCCCGTTCCCAGTCCGGGGCCGAACCGCCTTGCTTCGGCGTGGAGTTGATCAGGCGGGCGAGTCCGTCGGCCAGGCTCTCCTCGGCGAGCGCGTACCGCTCCAGGCCGACGAGCACGCGCACCGGGCGCTCGCCGGCCTCGTCCGCCTCCTCGGCGGGCGGGGCGTCCTCCAGGGCGTCCTGGAACACCAGGGCCTCGCCCTCCGCCAGCGTGGCGTTCAGGGCCGCCTCGGGATCGGGCACCGCCCGCTGAGCCAGGGCGGCGGTCAGCGCCGGAGCCTCCAGGGCCGTGTGCCCGGCGAGGGCGGCCTGCTCCAGCAGCCACACGGTGAAGGCCCGGCCGCGGCGCTCGTCGTCCGGGCCGCACTCCGCGCCGAGCAGGGCGCGCGCGAATCCGTCGGCCTGCTCCGGTCGCACGCCGGTGACGTGCAGCAACTGCCAGGGGTCCTCGTTGAGCCGCTCCTCCGCGCCCTCCCCGAGAGCCGCGGCGACCTGCGGGGCGAGCGTCTCCGGGGCGCCGCCCCGGGCCAGCACCCGGCGCACCGCCTCGACGGTCCCAGGCGCCGGAGCGGCGGGCTCGGTGGCGGGCTCGGGGGCTTCGGTCATCGGCCGCCGTGCCGGTTCGGGGGCCGGGCGGCGCGGTGCGGGCTCGGGCTCGGCGAAGACGGTGGCCGCGGGCTTCTCACCGCTCTCCACGGCCCGCACGGCGGCCAGCAGGTCGGCCGCGGTGCCGCTGAGCCTGCCGCCGCTCTCGATCGGCCCCTTCCGCTCGGCCTTCCGCTGCTCGATCCGCGCCCGCTCGACCCGCTGAGCCGCCAACTCGGCCTCGGCCTCAGACCTCCCGCCCGAGCCACCCGCCTCCGCGCCGGCCCGTCCGTCCTCCCCGGCGTCCGACTGCCCGTCGGCTGCGGAGCCACCGTCGCCCGCGCCGTCCGCGTCCGCGCCGTCCGACGACGCGCCGGCCCGCCCGTCCGCCTCCGCGTCCGACCGCTCGTCCGTCCTGGCACCCGACCGCTCGTCGTCCGCCAAGCCGACGTCGCCCGCGTTGCCCTCCGGGCCGCCGTCCGAGTCCGGGGCGGCGCCCGTGCCCCCGGCTTCCGGCGCGCCGCCGCCCGCGTCGGCCTCCGCACCGCCCCCCGGCGTACCGCCCGCCACGACCGGGCCGTCGTGGCGCGGGCCGTTGTCCGCCCCGGGGTCCGGGATGCCAGGCCCGGTCTGTTCCGTGGTCTCCGGCTCCGTGCTCACAGCGTGCTCCAGTCGTGATCGGGATAGCGGTGCACGGGCTCCGACACGTCGTCGAGGGCCCGGCAGATCTCGTCAGGAAGACTAAGCGCCTCCACTGACAGCACGGCCGTGAGCTGCTGCGCGTTGCGGGTGCCGACGATCGGCGCGGCCACGCCGGGCCGGTCCCGGACCCAGGCGAGGGCCACCTCGAGCGGGGTCACCGCCAGCCCGTCCGCCGCCGTGGACACCGCGTCCACGATGCGGCCCGCGGTGTCGTCCAGGTACGGCTCGACGAACGGCGCCAGGTGCTCCGAGGCACCCCGCGAGTCCGGCGGTGTCGCGTTGCGGTACTTACCGGTCAGCACGCCCCGGCCCAGCGGTGAGGACGGCAGCAGACCGACGCCCAGGTCCAGCGCGGCGGGCAGCACCTCGCGCTCCACACCGCGTTGCAGCAGTGAGTACTCCATCTGCGTGCTCGCCAGCCGCGTCCGGGCGCCGGGCGCGGCGAGCTGCCAGGTCGCCGCCTTGGCCAGTTGCCAGCCGCAGAAGTTGGAGACGCCCGCGTAGCGCACCCGGCCGCTGCCGACGGCTAGGTCGACCGCGTGCAGGGTCTCCTCCAGCGGTGTGTGCGGATCGAAGGCGTGGACGTGCCACAAGTCGACGTAGTCCGTGCCGAGGCGGGCGAGGGAGGCGTCCAGCGCCGCCAGCAGATGGCCGCGGGAGCCGTCGAAGCGCCGGTCCGGGTCCGGCACGCTGCCCGCCTTGGTCGAGAGGACCAGGTCACGGCGGGGCACGAGACCCTCCATGAGCCGCCCGAGCAGATACTCGGCCTGTCCGTCGCTGTAGACGTCCGCCGTGTCGACGAGGGTGCCGCCCGCCTCCCAGAACACCTTCAGCATGTCCGCGGCGTCGTGCTCGTCGGTGTCCCGGCCCCAGGTGAGGGTGCCGAGGCCGATGCGGGACACGCGCAGGCCCGTACGGCCGAGATGCCTCTGCTCCATGGTCGCGAGATTACTGGCCACGGCCGACACGTGGGTGACCTGTGGACAACCCGGTTTCCGCCCCTCCGGGCCGGCGCCGCGAACCCGCCGTACCGCAGGTCATGCACTGCCGTGGGCCGCGGGGCCGCGCTAGTGTTCCCCGCACAACGGACGTTACTGATGGGTAAGGGGAACGGCATGCAGCTCGGGATCAACCTCGGCTACTGGGGTGCCGGCATGGACGCGGACAACCTGGCCGTCGCGCAGGAGGCGGACCGGCTCGGATACGCCGTGTGCTGGGCCGCCGAGGCCTACGGCTCGGACGCGGCCACCGTGCTCACCTGGGTCGCCGCACAGACCGAGCGCATCGACGTGGGCTCGGCCATCTTCCAGATCCCCGCCCGGCAGCCCGCGATGACGGCGATGACGGCCGCCACGCTGGACTCGCTGTCCGGCGGCCGCTTCCGGCTCGGCCTCGGCGTGTCAGGACCGCAGGTGTCCGAGGGCTGGTACGGAGTGAAGTTCGACAAGCCGCTGGCCCGCACCCGCGAGTACGTCGAGATCGTCCGCAGGGCGATGACGCGGGAGCGGCTGACGTACGACGGCGAGCACTGGACGCTGCCGCTGCCGGGCGGCCCCGGCAAGCCGATCAAGCTGACCGTGCACACGCAGCGTGAGCACATCCCGCTCTACATCGCCGCCATCGGCCCGAAGAACCTGGAGCAGACCGGCGAGATCGCCGACGGCGCGCTGCTCATCTTCCCCTCCGCCGACCACCTGGAGGACACCGCCGTCAAGCACCTGCGCGCGGGCCGCGAGAAGGCCGGCCTGACCCTGGACGGCTTCGACGTCTGCCCCACCCTGCCGCTGGCCGTCGGAGACGACAAGGACGTGTCCCGCCTCGCCGACACCTTCCGCCCCTACACCGCGCTGTACGTGGGCGGCATGGGCAGCCGCAAGCAGAACTTCTACAACCAGCTCGCCCGCCGCATGGGCTACGAGAAGGAGGCCGCCGAGATCCAGGACAAGTACCTGTCCGGCGACAAGCAGGGCGCCGCGGCCGCCGTACCGCAGCAGCTCATCGACCAGACCACGCTGCTCGGCTCCGTCGACCGGATCGCGGACCGCATGAAGGCCTACGCGGCGGCCGGGGTGACCACGCTGACCCTCGCCCCCGCGGGGTTCACGCTGGAGGAGCGGCTCGCCTCGCTCCGGGCCGGCACCGAGGCCCTGGAGCGCACCGGGCTTGCGTGACCGCCCGCCGCGACAAGGGCGGGCGACGCGTCCGGGAGATTTTCGCGGCCGTGGTGGGGGCTCGGGGGTCTTCCCCGCCACGGCCGTCACGGAGAACAACGCGCCGGCCGCCGCCCGGTTACGCCCGCGCCCGGACCCGTTCGGCCGGGCCAGGTGCTCCGCGCGGCCGGCGTCCACGCCGTGCACGCCTCCGGGCGACTGGTGGGCCTACAGCCAGCCCCGTCGCTTGAACAGCCGGTACAGCAGCATCTCCAGAAGGGCCATCAGCAGGATCACGGCGGGGTAGGACCAGAGCCGGCGCAGCTCGGGCATGTGCGTGAAGTTCATGCCGTAGATGCCCGCGATCATCGTGGGCACCGCGGCCATGGCCGCCCACGCGGAGATCTTCCGCATGTCGTCGTTCTGCTGGACACCGGTCTGCGCGAGGTGCGCCGACAGGACGTCCGAGACCAGCCGGTCCAGGCTCTCCACCGAGTCGTTGACCCGGCTCAGATGGTCACTGACGTCCCGGAAGAAGGGCCGCGCCCGGTCGTCCACGAACGGCACCGCCGGGTGGAACAGACCCGTGCCGCTGCCGCCCAGGCGGGACATCGGCAGCGCCAGCGGGCCCGTCGCCCGCCGGAACTCCGTGACCCGGCGCTTGAAGGCGTAGATCCGTGAGGCGGAGTTCCGCGAGCCCCCGTCCGGCGAGAAGACCTCCGCCTCCAGCTCCTCCAGGTCCGTCTGGAGCTCGGCGGCCACGTCCAGGTAGTGGTCGACGGTGGTGTCGGCGATCGCGTACAGCACGGCGGTCGGGCCGTGGCCGAGCATCTCCGGCTCCTGTTCGAGACGGTGCCGCACGGCGGCCGGCCCGTCGCCCTCGCCGTGGCGGACCGTCACCACGAACGAGTCGCCCAGGAAGATCATGATCTCGCCGGTGGAGACGGCGTCGCTGCGCGGGTCGTACACCACGGGCTTGAGCACCACGAACAGCGAGTCCTCGTAGACCTCCAGCTTGGGCCGCTGATGGGCCTTCAGGGCGTCCTCCACCGCCAGGGGATGCAGCGCGAACTCCTCGCTGACCAGGCCGAACTCCTCCTCGCTCGGCTCGTGCAGCCCCACCCACACGAAACCCCCGGCGGCCCGTGCCGCGGCGAGGGCACCGGAGAGGCCGCCTGAGCCCGATGCGCGGTGGCCGTCGCGATAGACGGCGCAGTCGACGATCACAGAGAGTGTTCTCCCTTCGTCCGGTCACCACCCGAAGCGTCCGTACGCCTACCCTGGCCGCATGCCCACGCTGATCCTCGTCAGGCACGGACGCTCCACCGCCAACACCGCCGGGCTGCTCGCCGGCTGGACCCCCGGGGTCGCCCTGGACGAACGCGGCACCGCACAGGCCGCGGCGCTGCCGGGGCGGCTCGACGGACTGCCGATCGCCGAAGTCGTCACCAGCCCGCTCCAGCGCTGCCGGGAGACCGTGGGACCGCTGCTGGACTCCCGGCCGGAACTGACCGCGCACACGGACGAGCGGATCGGCGAGTGCGACTACGGCGACTGGTCCGGCCGCAAGCTCGCCGAACTCAAGGACGAGCCGCTGATGGAGGTGGTGCAGGCGCACCCCTCGGCCGCCGCGTTCCCCGGCGGCGAGTCGATGCGCGCGATGCAGACCCGCGCCGCCGAGGCGGTGCGCGAGTGGAACGCGCGCGTGGAGCGCGACCACGGCGCCGACGCCGTCTACCTCATGTGCTCCCACGGTGACATCATCAAGTCCCTCGTCGCGGAGGCGCTCGGACTTCATCTGGACCTCTTCCAGAGGATCTCCGTCGAACCCTGTTCCGTCACCGCGATCCGCTACACCCGGTTGCGGCCCTTCCTGGTGCGGCTCGGCGACACCGGGGACTTCGCGTCCCTGGCACCGCGCGAGGAGCCGGAAGGCAGCGACGCACCGGTCGGGGGCGGCGCGGGCGCACCGTGATCGTCGGCCGCAGTAGGGTGAAGCGGTCGCCTTCGACTTCCCCATTCAGACGCACTCACGATTCCCATGGAGACAGGACGTGTCCCGTCAGGTGTTCCTCTACGACCCCCCGGACCGCTTCGTGGCCGGCACGGTCGGGCTGCCCGGGCGCCGTACGTTCTTCCTCCAGGCCACCGCGGGCCCCCGGGTGACCAGCGTGGCCCTGGAGAAGACCCAGGTCGCCGCGCTCGCCGAGCGCATGGACGAACTGCTGGACGAGGTGCTGCGCCGCAGCGGCGGCAGCGCCTCCGTGCCCGCCGTTGCGCCCACCGAGATCGCCGACAGCGAACCGCTGGACACTCCCATCGAGGAGGAGTTCCGGGTGGGCACCATGGCGCTCGCCTGGGACGGCGAGGAACAGCGGATGATCGTCGAGGCGCAGGCCCTCGTCGAGCTCGACGCGGAGTCCGAGGAGGACCTCGCCGAGGCCGAGGAGCGGCTGCTCCAGGACGAGGAGAACGGCCCCCCGATGCTGCGGGTCCGGCTCACCGGCGCGCAGGCGAGGGCCTTCGCCAAGCGTGCCCTCGACGTCGTCAACGCCGGGCGGCCGCCGTGCCCGCTGTGCAGTCTCCCGCTCGACCCGGAAGGACACGTATGTCCGCGCCAGAACGGATACCGCCGCGGCGCGTGACGCCCGGCGCCGAGGCCGCCGAACTGCTCGCCCACGGCGAGCTGACCGTGCGCGGCCGCATCCGCGAGGCCTCCAACGCGGCACTGTTCTGCACGGTCGCGTACGACGGCCGTGAGGCGTCATGCGTGTACAAGCCGGTCGCCGGTGAGCGGCCGCTGTGGGACTTCCCCGACGGCACCCTCGCCGCGCGCGAGGTGGCGGCGTACGAGGTCTCCGAGGCGACCGGCTGGTCCCTGGTGCCGCCCACCGTGCTGCGCGACGGCCCGTACGGCGAGGGCATGGTCCAGCTGTGGATCGAGGCGACCCCCGAGGCCGAGCTGCTCGCGCTGCTGGACGCCGAGGAACCCGGCCCGGGGTGGAAGGCGATCGGCTTCGCCGAGGTCGGCGCGGGGCGTACGGCCCTGCTGGTGCACGCCGACGACGAGCGGCTGCGCCGTCTTGCCGTCCTCGACGCGGTGATCAACAACGCCGACCGCAAGGGCGGCCATCTGCTGCCGACCACCGACGGGCACCTCTACGGCATCGACCACGGCGTCACCTTCAACGTCGAGAACAAGCTGCGCACCCTGCTGTGGGGCTGGGCGGGCGACCCCCTGCCGCCGGAGGTCCTGGCCGTCCTCGAGGTGCTGCGGGACGCGCTTCGCGACGGCGCCCCGCTCGCGGCGCGGCTGGCCGCCCTGATCACCCCGGCCGAGCTCGACGCCACCCGGGCACGGGTGACCGCGCTGCTCACCTCAGGCGCCCACCCGGAGCCGGCCGGGGACTGGCCGGCGATCCCGTGGCCGCCTGTCTGAAAGCAGACGGGGACTGGCCGAGAGCGGAGGGGCCGGCCACCGTTCGGGGTGGTCCGGTTCGAAGACGGGACCGCGGTCCGGTTACGCTCATGACATGCATGCCTGGCCCGCTTCCGAAGTCCCCGCCCTGCCTGGTGAGGGCCGCGACCTCAGGATCCACGACACCGCGACCGGTGGCCCGGTCACTCTCGACCCCGGTCCCGTCGCCCGTATCTATGTCTGCGGCATCACGCCGTACGACGCCACCCACATGGGGCACGCGGCGACCTACAACGCGTTCGACCTCGTGCAGCGCGTGTGGCTCGACACCAAGCGGCAGGTGCACTACGTCCAGAACGTGACCGACGTCGACGATCCCCTGCTGGAGCGGGCGCAGCGCGACGACGTCGACTGGGTGGAGCTGGCCGAGCAGGAGACCGCGCTGTTCCGCGAGGACATGACGGCCCTGCGGATGCTGCCGCCGCGGCACTACATCGGCGCCGTGGAGGCCATACCCGGCATCGTCCCGCTGGTCGAGAGACTGCGCGACCTGGGCGCGGCCTACGAACTCGAAGGCGACGTCTACTTCTCCGTCGAGTCCGACCCCCACTTCGGCGGGGTCTCCCGCCTGGACGCCGCGGCCATGCGGCTGCTGTCCGCCGAGCGCGGCGGCGACCCGGACCGCCCCGGCAAGAAGAACCCGCTCGACCCGATGCTGTGGATGGCCGCCCGCGACGGCGAGCCGAGCTGGGACGGCGGCTCCCTCGGCCGCGGCCGGCCCGGCTGGCACATCGAGTGCGTCGCCATCGCCCTGGACCACCTCGGCATGGGCTTCGACGTGCAGGGCGGCGGCTCCGACCTCGCCTTCCCGCACCACGAGATGGGCGCCTCGCACGCCCAGGTGCTCACCGGCGAGTTCCCCATGGCCAAGGCGTACGTCCACGCCGGCATGGTCGCGCTCGACGGCGAGAAGATGTCGAAGTCCAAGGGCAACCTGGTCTTCGTGTCGAAGCTCAGGCGCGACGGCGTCGACCCCGCCGCGATCCGCCTCGCGCTCCTCGCCCACCACTACCGCTCCGACTGGGAGTGGACCGACCAGGTGCTCCAGGACGCCGTCGAGCGCCTGGACCGCTGGCGCTCGGCCGTCTCCCGGCCCGACGGCCCGTCCGCGGACGCGCTGGTCGAGGAGATCCGCGACGCCCTCGCCGACGATCTGAACGCCCCGGCGGCTCTCGCCGCGGTGGACCGCTGGGCGGCCCTCCAGCAGGAGCGCGGCGGAGAGGACACCGGCGCCCCCGGCCTCGTCTCGCGCGCCGTGGACGCCCTGCTGGGCGTGGCTGTCTGACCCGGACGGCCCGGCACGGCGTCAGGGGCGGTGCGCACGAAGCGCACCGCCCCTGATCCGTTCACTCCTCCGACGAGTCGTTCCCGGCGTCGCTCTCGTCCGACTCCGCCTTCGGCGGTCGCTGCGGCCGGGACCGGCCACCGGAGCCGTCCCGCAGATACGAGCCGCCGTCGCCGCCGTCCGCCGTGGCGTGGCCGCCCGGCGACGGGCCGCCGCCGTCCCGGCGGCGCAGATACCGCTCGAACTCACGGGCGATCGCCTCGCCCGACGCCTCCGGCAGCTCGGCGGTGTCGCGGGCCTCCTCCAGCGTCTGGACGTACTCCGCGACCTCGCTGTCCTCGGCGGCGAGCTGGTCCACGCCCACCTGCCAGGCACGCGCGTCCTCCGGCAGCTCACCCAGCGGAATGCGCAGGTCGAGCAGGTCCTCCAGACGGTTCAGGAGGGCCAGCGTCGCCTTCGGGTTCGGCGGCTGGGACACGTAGTGCGGGACCGCCGCCCACAGCGACACGGCCGGGACACCCGCGTGCGTGCAGGCCTCCTGGAGGATTCCGACGATGCCCGTCGGCCCCTCGTACTTGGTCTCCTCCAGGTCCATGCGACGGGCCAGATCCGCATCCGACGTGGTCCCGCTGATCGGGACCGGACGCGTGTGCGGGGTGTCGCCGAGCAGCGCGCCCAGGATGACGACCAGCTCCACGCCCAGCTCGTGCGCGAAGCCGAGCAGCTCGTTGCAGAACGAGCGCCAGCGCATGGACGGTTCGATGCCGCGGACCAGCACCAGGTCGCGCGGCTTGTCCCCGCCGACGCGCACCACCGACAACCTGGTCGTCGGCCAGGTGATCTTGCGTACGCCGCCGTCCATGAACACGGTGGGACGATTGACCTGGAAGTCGTAGTAGTCCTCGGCGTCCAGTGCCGCGAAGACCTCGCCCTTCCACTCCCTCTCCAGATGCGCGACCGCGGTGGAGGCGGCGTCGCCGGCATCGTTCCAGCCCTCGAACGCGGCCACCATGACCGGGTCGATCAGCTCGGGAACCCCCTCGAGCTCGATCACCCAGCGCCTCCTTCCGACGTGCCCTCGCCTGACCCACCAACCTTACGGCGTTCGGCGGGGGCGTCCGCAGCCCCCTTGCACGGGGGAGTGAACGGATCACTGCCCCGTCCGAGTCCTTCGAACACCCATGGTGGCCGGGCCGGGTCACCTCCCGTCGAGAAGGTCCCGCACCTTCGCCCGCACCTCGTCCGTGGCCAGGCCGCGGATCGTCAGTGTCGTACGCCGGCGCAGCACGTCGTCCGCCGTCCGGGCCCACTCGTGGTCGCGGGCCCAGACGACCTGTGCCCAGATCTCCGGGGCGTCCGGGTGGACGCGCTCGCCCAGTTCCGGGTTCTCGTTGGCCAGCCGGGCGATGTCGAAGGCCAGCGAACCGTAGTGCGTGGCCAGGTGCCTGGCGGTGTCGGCGGCCATGCGCGGGCCGGGCGCCGGACGGTCCACCAGGAGCCGGTGGGCGACCGCGCGCGGGTTGGCGATGCCCGGCAGCGGCAGCTTCCTCGGCAGCGAGGAGACCGGTTCGAGGTCCTCGCCCAGCGGGGCGCCCGGCAGCGACTCCAGCTTCCTCATCACGGTGCGGCCGATGTGCCGGAAGGTGGTCCACTTGCCGCCCGCCACGGACAGCATGCCGCCCCGGCCCTCGGTCACCACCGTCTCGCGCCTGGCCTTCGCGGTGTTCCCGGGGCCGCCCGGCAGCACCCGCAGCCCGGCGAAGGCGTACGTGATCAGGTCGCGGTCGAGCTGCTGGTCGCGGACGGAGAACGCGGCCTCGTCGAGTATCTGGGCGATGTCCTTGTCGTCGACCGCGACGTCGGCCGGGTCGCCCTCGTACTCCTCGTCGGTCGTGCCGAGCAGCAGCATGTCCTCCCAGGGGAGGGCGAACGTGATGCGGTACTTGTCGATCGGAGTGGCCAGCGCGGCCTTCCACGGGGAGGTGCGCCTCAGCACCAGGTGCGCGCCCTTGGACAGGCGGATGGACGGCGCCGTGTTCGGGTCCTCCATCCGGCGCAGGTGGTCGACCCACGGTCCGGTCGCGTTCAGCACCAGACGGGCGTTCACCCCGAACTCCTCGCCGGACAGCCGGTCCCTCAGCTCGGCGCCGGTGACCCGGCCCCGGGTGAGGCGCAGGCCGGTCACCTCGGCGTGGTTGAGGACGACCGCGCCCGACTCGACGGCGGCGCGGACCGTCATCAGGGCCATGCGCGCGTCGTTCATCTGGTCGTCGCCGTAGACGGCCACGGCCCTGAGGTTCTCGGTGCGCAGCTCCGGCACGTCCTGCGCGGCCTTCGCCGGACTGAGCAGGTGGCCGACGCCGTCGCCGAAGGCGGACAGCGCGGAGTAGGCGAATACGCCCGCCCCGAGCTTCGCCGCGCCGTGCGGCCCGCCCTTGTACACGGGCAGGTAGAAGGTGAGCGGGTTCGCCAGGTGGGGGGCCACCCGGCGGGAGACCGCACGGCGCTCGAAGTGGTTCTCCGCCACCAGCCGCACGGCGCCGGTCTGCAGGTAGCGCAGGCCTCCGTGGAGCAGCTTGGAGGAGGCGGAGGAGGTGGCGCCGGCGAAGTCGCCGGCGTCGACCAGGGCCACCCTGAGACCGGACTGCGCGGCGTGCCAGGCGGTGGAGATGCCCAGGATGCCGCCGCCGATCACGAGGAGGTCGTAGGCGGCCTTCGAGAGCTGTTCCCGGGTCTCGGCACGGCTCGGGTTCGGGCCGAAGGAGGGCGCCGTCCCCAGGGCGGGCACGGACTGCAGGGTGGACTGACCGGTCATCGCTTGTTCTTGCTCCTCGTCGGCTCTCGTCAGCTCTCGTCGTCGAGCCAGCCCATGGTCCGCTCGACGGCCTTGAGCCAGTTCTTGTACTCGCGGTCGCGGACGTCCGCGTCCATGCGGGGGGTCCATTCGGCGGCCCGGCGCCAGTTGGCGCGCAGGTCGTCGGTGCTGTTCCAGAAGCCGACGGCGAGACCGGCGGCGTAGGCGGCACCGAGGCAGGTGGTCTCGGCGACCATCGGCCGCACCACGGGCGCGTCGAGGAAGTCCGAGAGTGTCTGCATCAGCAGGTTGTTGGAGGTCATGCCGCCGTCGACCTTCAGCGCCGTCAGCTCGACACCGGAGTCCTTGGTCATGGCGTCCGCGATCTCCCGCGTCTGCCAGGCGGTCGCCTCCAGGACGGCGCGCGCGAGGTGCGCCTTGGTCACGTACCGGGTCAGGCCGGCGATCACACCGCGGGCGTCGGAGCGCCAGTACGGGGCGAACAGGCCGGAGAAGGCCGGGACGAAGTAGGCGCCGCCGTTGTCCTCGACCGAGAGCGCGAGCGTCTCGATCTCGGCCGCGGTGGAGATCAGGCCCATCTGGTCGCGCATCCACTGCACCAGGGAGCCGGTGACGGCGATCGAGCCCTCCAGGGCGTAGACCGGCTTGTCGTCGCCGATCCGGTAGCCGACGGTGGTCAGCAGTCCGCTGTAGGAGTTGATGATCTTGTCGCCGGTGTTCATCACCATGAAGGTGCCGGTGCCGTACGTCGACTTGGTCTCGCCCTCGGCGAAGCAGGTCTGGCCGAACAGGGCCGCCTGCTGGTCGCCGAGCGCGGAGGCGACCGGGATGCCGCCGAGCAGGTCGCCCAGCCTGCCGCCCTTGATCTCGCCGTAGACCTCGGCCGAGGAGCGGATCTCGGGCAGGATCCGCGTGGGTACGCCGATCGACTCGGCGATCTTCGGGTCCCACTCCATGGTGTGCAGGTTCATCAGGAGGGTCCGGGAGGCGTTGGTGACGTCGGTGACGTGCCTGCCGCCGTCCGTGCCGCCGGTGAGGTTCCAGATGACCCAGGTGTCCATGGTGCCGAAGAGCAGGTCGCCCGCCTCGGCGCGCTCGCGCAGGCCCTCGACGTTGTCGAGCAGCCAGCGGGCCTTGGGGCCGGCGAAGTAGGAGGCGAGGGGGAGGCCCGTCTCGCGGCGGAAGCGGTCCTGGCCGACGTTGCGGCCCAGTTCCTTGCACAGGGCGTCGGTGCGGGTGTCCTGCCAGACGATGGCGTTGTGGACGGGCTCGCCGGTGTTCCGGTCCCACAGCACGGTGGTCTCGCGCTGGTTGGTGATGCCGATGGCCTTGATGTCGTCGCGGGTGATGCCGGCCTTCGCGATGGCTCCGGCGACGACCTCCTGGACGTTGGTCCAGATCTCGGTGGCGTCGTGTTCGACCCAGCCCGGCCTGGGGAAGATCTGTTCGTGTTCCTTCTGGTCGACGGAGACGATCCGGCCGTCCCGGTCGAAGACGATGCAGCGGCTCGAGGTGGTGCCCTGGTCGATGGCTGCGATGAAGGGCCCTTGGCCGTGCGATGCGAGGCCGGCGGTGTGGGCGTCGGTCACTTGTCTGCTCCTGTGGTCCGTGGTCGGTGGGGCGGGAGGACGGCGTTCGGGTGCGGCGCGGTGCCGTCAGGCGAAGGCGACGTTGTAGATGCCCGCGCCGACGGCGCCGCCGATGAGCGGGCCGACCACCGGGATCCAGGCGTAACCCCAGTCGGAGCCGCCCTTGTCGGGCAGGGGCAGCAGGGCGTGGACGATGCGCGGGCCGAGGTCGCGGGCCGGGTTGATGGCGTAGCCCGTGGGACCGCCGAGGGAGAGGCCGATGGAGACGACGACGAGGGCGGTGACCAGACCGCCGAGGACGCCGAGGCCGTTGCCCTGGTCGTTCAGGCCCTGGGTGAGGACGGCGAGGATCAGCACGACGGTGCCGACGATCTCCGTGGCGAGGTTCTGCACGGCGTGCCGGATCTCGGGGCCGGTGGAGAAGATGCCGAGGACGGGGCCCGCGCCCTTCTCCTGGGCCTCGACCGCCTTGGCGGCGGTGGTCTGGGCGCCGGGGCCGCCGACGATCTCCCGGTCGGTGAGGTGGGCGTGGAACTGACCGTAGTAGGCGACCCAGACCAGGGCCGCGCCGATCATGGCGCCGAGCATCTGGCCGCCGAGATAGGTCGGGACGTCCGTCCAGTCGCTGTTCCTGATGGCCAGGGCGACGGTCACGGCCGGGTTGAGGTGGGCGCCGGAGAGGGGGCCCGAGATGTACACGGCCGTCATCACGGCGAACCCCCACCCGAAGGCGATGGCGAGCCAGCCGGCGTTGCGGGCCTTGGAGGCCTTCAGCGTCACCGCGGCGCAGACGCCGCCGCCGAGCAGGATGAGTACGGCGGTACCGATGGTCTCGCCGATGAAGATGTCGGAGCTGGACACCCGCGACTCCTTTGTCCTTCGTCCAGAGGTGGCCGAAACCCCGGGTCCCTCCTGCCGGGGGCTCGCGCCCTCGTGGGTGAGGGCGATACCGGCCCATGGCGTTGTCACACCCTAGCGCGTATTGCCGCAAGCTGTTCGACAATGCCGACCGTTGGACGGGAGTCTCGCCCCACGTCTCCCAACCGTCAAGGCCTCTCACCATTCGGACCACGATCATTACCGTCCGTCACGCCCGCAGGGGCCGTGCGTTCCGACCGCCGCTGCTGGGGCGGTCGCTTTTGCCGTGTGGGCGCGGCGGCCCGCCGCGAGGGCTCCGGTCCTCGCCGTGCGGGCACGGCGAAGGCCGGTGCGCCCGGCGGCGTACCGGCCTCGTCGTACGGGAGGCAGAGGGCCGCGCGCGGACGCCGGCGGCCTCGGCCGGGTCAGAGGCGGCCCGCGCGCAAGAGGCCTGCAGCCCGGGCCGCTCAGGAGCGGCCCATGCGCAGAGGCCCGCGGTCCGGCCGGGTCAGGAGCGACCTACGCGCAGAGGTCTGAGGCCCTGCCGAGGAGCGGCCCGCGTGTAGGGGCCCGCGGCCCGGCCCGGTCAGAAGCGGCCCATGCGCAGCAGCTTGCAGTCTGACCGGGAGAGGCGGCCCGCGTGCAGAGGCCTGCAGCCTGGCCGGGTCAGAAGCGGCCCGCGCCCAGGTCGCGGGAGACCGCTCGGGCGCAGTCGCGTACCGCTGCCACCAGGTCGTGGCGCAGTTCGCCGTCACGGCAGACGCGCTCCACGGCGCCGGTGATGCCGACCGCGCCGACCGGCATGCGCCGCCGGTCGTGGATGGGGGCGGCGACGGAGGCGACGCCCTCCCAGGTCTCCTCCACGTCGGCGGCGTAGCCACGCGCGCGCGTGACGTCGAGGATGTGCTCGAAGCCGTCGATCCCGCACACGGTCCGGTCCGTGAACGCCTTGCGGTCGGCCTCGACCGCCTCGCTGTGCGCCACCGGGTCGTACGCCGCCAGCACCTTGCCCAGAGCCGTGCAGTGCAGCGGCTGCATCGCCCCGATCTCCAGCACCTGCCGGCTGTCGTCCGGGCGGAAGACGTGGTGCACGATCAGCACGCCGTGCTGGTGGAGCACTCCCAGGTAGACGCTCTCCCCGCTGGACCGGGCCAGATCGTCCGTCCACACCAGGGCACGCGCCCGCAGTTCGTGCACGTCGAGATAGGTGGTGCCCAGGCGCAGCAGCTCCGCGCCGAGCTGGTACCGCCCGGAGGCCTCGTCCTGTTCGACGAAGCCCTCGTGCTGGAGAGTGCGCAGTATGCCGTGGGCGGTGCCCTTGGCGAGGCCCAGTGAGGAGGCGATGTCCGACAGGCCCAGCCGCCGCTCACCGCCCGCCAGCAACCGCAGCATCGCGGCCGCCCGCTCGAGCGACTGGATGTTCCGTGCCATCGCCGTCCTGCCTCCGTCCCCTTCGACCGCCGACGCCGCGACTGTCGCCGTAGCGCCCGTTCGGCAATGCCGAACACTACCGGTCCGTGCCGATACCCCGCCAATGCCCGGCCGGCGCCTGGTGCGCGACCCGGCCACCCGGGGGTCCTGCGGCCGCCATCCTCGTCCGCTTGGTGGACGCCGCGTCCGCGAGGGGCCGGTCCCGGCTACCCTGGCGGCGTGCGCCTCGCCCGGAGTGAGCCCTGCTCGCCTCACGGCAAGGCGCAAAGCCGACAGCCGTCGCACACCGAGGGAGCCCCTTCATGGCCGCGTTGCCGCCGACCCCGTCCGCCGACAGCCGGACCCGCGCGTCCGCCCTGCGTGAGGCACTCGCCACCCGTGTGGTGGTCGCCGACGGAGCGATGGGCACCATGCTCCAGGCCCAGGAACCCTCGATGGAGGACTTCCAGCAGCTGGAGGGCTGCAACGAGGTCCTGAACGTCACCCGCCCCGACATCGTCCGTTCGGTCCACTCCGCCTACTTCGAGGTCGGAGTGGACTGCGTGGAGACCAACACGTTCGGGGCCAACCTGACCGCCCTGGGCGAGTACGACATCGCCGAGCGGGTCGCCGAGCTGTCCGAGGCCGGTGCCCGTATCGCCCGCGAGGCGGCGGACGCGTACACCGCCGTGGACGGCCGCCCGCGCTGGGTGCTGGGCTCCATGGGCCCGGGCACGAAGCTGCCGACACTGGGCCACACCACCTTCGCCGCCATCCGCGACGCCTACCGGCAGAACGCCGAGGGCCTGCTCGCCGGGGGCGCGGACGCGCTGCTCGTGGAGACCACCCAGGACCTGCTCCAGACCAAGGCCTCCGTCATCGCGGCCCGCCGCGCGATGGAGACCGCCGGGTACGAGGTCCCGCTGATCGTGTCGGTGACGGTGGAGACGACCGGCACCATGCTGCTGGGCTCGGAGATCGGCGCCGCGCTGACGGCGCTGGAACCGCTGGGCGTCGACATGATCGGCCTGAACTGCGCGACCGGCCCCGCCGAGATGAGCGAGCACCTGCGCTACCTGTCACGGCACGCGCGCATCCCGCTGTCGTGCATGCCGAACGCCGGCCTCCCCGTGCTCACCAAGGACGGCGCGCACTACCCGCTGACGGCGCCGGAACTGGCCGAAGCGCAGGGGCACTTCGTGCGCGACTACGGACTGTCCCTGGTCGGCGGCTGCTGCGGCACCACACCGGAGCACCTGCGCCAGGTGGTCGAGCGGGTGCGGGACCTGTCCCCTGTCGAGCGCAGCCCGCGTCCGGAGCCGGGCGCGGCCTCCCTGTACCAGACGGTGCCCTTCCGGCAGGACACCTCCTACCTGGCGATCGGCGAGCGGACGAACGCCAACGGTTCGAAGAAGTTCCGCGAGGCCATGCTCGAGGGCCGCTGGGACGACTGCGTGGAGCTGGCCCGCGACCAGATCCGCGAGGGCGCGCACATGCTGGACCTGTGCGTGGACTACGTCGGCCGGGACGGGGTCGCGGACATGCGCGAGCTGGCGGGCCGGTTCGCCACGGCCTCGACGCTGCCGATCGTGCTGGACTCCACCGAGGTCGACGTGATCCGGGCCGGCCTTGAGCAGCTCGGCGGCCGGGCGGTGATCAACTCGGTGAACTACGAGGACGGCGACGGGCCCGATTCGCGGTTCGCGCGGGTGACGGCCCTGGCGCGGGAGCACGGGGCGGCGCTGATCGCGCTGACCATCGACGAGGAGGGCCAGGCCCGCACCGCCGAGAAGAAGGTGGAGATCGCCGAGCGGCTGATCGAGGACCTGACCGGCAACTGGGGCATCCGCGAGGAGGACATCCTCGTCGACTGCCTGACCTTCACCATCTGCACCGGTCAGGAGGAGTCCCGGGGCGACGGTGTGGCCACCATCGAGGGCATCAGGGAGCTGAAGCGGCGGCACCCGGACGTGCAGACCACGCTGGGCCTCTCGAACATCTCCTTCGGCCTGAACCCGGCCGCGCGAATCCTGCTGAACAGCGTGTTCCTGGACGAGTGCGTCAAGGCGGGCCTGGACTCGGCGATCGTGCACGCGAGCAAGATCCTGCCGATCGCCCGCTTCGACGAGGAGCAGGTCACCACCGCGCTCGACCTGATCCACGACCGCCGCCGCGAGGGCTACGACCCGCTGCAGAAGCTCATGCAGCTCTTCGAGGGCGCCACGGCGAAGTCGCTGAAGGCGGGCAAGGCCGAGGAGCTGGCCGCGCTGCCGCTGGAGGAGCGGCTCAAGCGGCGGATCATCGACGGTGAGAAGAACGGCCTGGAGCGGGACCTGGACGAGGCCCTGAGCACGCGCAAGGCCCTGGACATCGTCAACGACACCCTGCTGGACGGCATGAAGGTGGTCGGTGAGCTGTTCGGCTCCGGCCAGATGCAGCTGCCGTTCGTGCTCCAGTCGGCCGAGGTGATGAAGAGCGCGGTCGCCCACCTGGAGCCGCACATGGAGAAGACCGACGAGGCGGGCAAGGGCACGATCGTGCTGGCGACCGTACGCGGCGACGTCCACGACATCGGCAAGAACCTCGTCGACATCATCCTGTCCAACAACGGCTACAACGTGGTCAACCTGGGCATCAAGCAGCCCGTCTCGGCGATCCTGGAGGCCGCCGAGGAGCACAGGGCCGACGTGATCGGCATGTCCGGGCTGCTGGTGAAGTCCACGGTGATCATGAAGGAGAACCTGGAGGAGCTGAACGCCCGCGGCCTGGCGACCGGCTACCCGGTCATCCTCGGCGGCGCCGCCCTGACCCGCGCCTACGTCGAGCAGGACCTGTACGAGCTGTACGACGGGGAGGTCCGCTACGCCCGTGACGCGTTCGAGGGCCTGCGCCTGATGGATGCCCTGATCGGGGTCAAGCGGGGCGTGCCGGGCGCGAAGCTGCCCGAACTCAGGCAGCGGCGGGTGCGGACCGCCACCGCCCAGGTCGTGGAGGAGCAGCGCCCGGAGGAGGGGCACGTCCGCTCCGACGTGGCCACCGACAACCCGGTCCCCGAGCCGCCGTTCCGCGGCACCCGGGTGATCAAGGGCATCCAGCTCAAGGAGTACGCGTCCTGGCTGGACGAGGGCGCCCTGTTCAAGGGCCAGTGGGGGCTCAAGCAGGCCCGCACCGGCGCCGGGCCCACCTACGAGGAACTCGTCGAGACCGAGGGCCGGCCCCGGCTGCGCGGCCTGCTGGAGCGACTCCAGACGGACAGCCTGCTGGAGGCCGCGGTGGTCTACGGCTACTTCCCCTGCGTGTCCAAGGACGACGACCTGATCATCCTGGACGAGCGGGGCAACGAGCGCACCCGCTTCACCTTCCCCCGCCAGCGGCGCGGCCGCCGGCTGTGCCTGGCGGACTTCTTCCGCCCGGAGGAGTCGGGGGAGCAGGACGTGGTCGGCTTCCAGGTGGTCACCGTCGGCTCCCGGATCGGCGAGGAGACCGCGCGGCTGTTCGCCGCCGACTCCTACCGCGACTACCTGGAGCTGCACGGGCTGTCCGTGCAGCTGGCCGAGGCCCTCGCCGAGTACTGGCACGCCCGCGTACGCGCCGAGCTGGGCTTCGGCGGTGAGGACCCGGCCGACATGGAGGACATGTTCGCCCTGAAGTACCGGGGTGCCCGCTTCTCCCTCGGCTACGGCGCCTGCCCCGATCTGGAGGACCGCGCCAAGATCGCCGATCTCCTGAGTCCCGAACGCATCGGCGTCCACCTCTCCGAGGAGTTCCAGCTCCACCCCGAGCAGTCCACCGACGCCATCGTCATCCACCACCCGGAAGCCAAGTACTTCAACGCCCGCTGACCCGGGCCCGCCCTGGCCCCCGGGGCAGACGGGCGGCCCCGCGGACCTGAGCCGCGGGCGGTTCGTGCGCGCGTTTCCGTTGTTGGCGTCGTACAATTGTCGGTCCATCGCAGGCCGGTTCCCAATGGGAACCGGCCTGATCGTCCCTCGAGGAGGTATGCGCGGATGACCAGCACGGTACCGGCGCTCGGAACCCGTACGGCCGAAGGCTCGGCCCTGCAGGCCGTGCTCCTGGACATGGACGGAACCCTGGTGGACACCGAGGGCTTCTGGTGGGACGTCGAGGTGGAGGTCTTCGCCGCACTCGGGCACACGCTCGACGAGTCCTGGAGACATGTCGTCGTCGGCGGCCCCATGACCCGCAGCGCGGGCTTCCTCATCGAGGCCACCGGCGCCTCCGTCACCCTCGCCGAGGTCACCATCCTGCTCAACCAGGGCTTCGAGGCCCGTATCGACGGCGCGCTGCCCCTGATGCCGGGCGCCGCACGGCTGCTGGCCGAACTGTCCGAGCAGCGGATCCCGACCGCCCTGGTCTCCGCCTCGCACCGCCGCATCATCGACCGCGTCCTGACCACACTCGGCCCCCAGCACTTCGCCCTCTCCGTGGCGGGCGACGAGGTCCTGCGCACCAAGCCGCACCCCGACCCCTACCTGCTGGCCGCCGCCGGACTCGGCGCGGACCCGGCCCGGTGCGCCGTCATCGAGGACACCGCCACCGGCGTCGCCGCCGCCGAAGCCGCAGGCTGCCGGGTTGTCGCCGTCCCCTCGGTCGCCCCCATCCCCCCGGCCTTCCGGCGGACCGTCGTCCCCAGCCTGGAGGACGTGGACCTGTCATTTCTGCACGGCCTGATGACAGAAATGCGCTAACCGTTCACCCAGCGTGCCGCGTCGCGCGGGAAAAACACCTTCGCGGATGTCCGCACGAATTCGCAGCTCGCCGTGTGGCCGAATTCCGGTACCCGTCTCCCTACATGTGGGTGTGACGTTCCCCACTCGCCAGGGGGTCGACAAGAGGTGCCGTAGCGTGCTGTCCGCCTCCTTTCGGACGCTGCGCGTGTGTCCTTGTGTCCCGTTTGGTGGGACGCTGCACGAATCCTTCCGGTGACGGGTTTCCGGTCCGTCCGCACCCGGTTCCGCAGCGTGATGGGAACTCAACTCCGGTGAACGCGAACGGTCCTGCGAAGGAGGACTAATCTCATCGCGAGAACATCGACCCTGCCCCTGTGATCCGTCGCGACATCCTGCATGCCGGATACACAGACATGACAGCTCTGGAGAAACTCGAGCATGAACCGCAAGACTTTGGTGCTGCCGGCCGTGGTCGGTCTGCTCGCGCCGGTACTCGCCGCGTGCGGCGGTTCCGACAGCGGCGGCAAGAGCGGCGACGCGATCGTCGTCGGCACCACGGACCGGTTCACCGCTGACGAGGAGGCCCCGGCGCCCGTCGATCCGGCGTACGCCTACGACGTCGGCACCTGGAACATCCTGCGCCAGACCGTGCAGACCCTGATGATCCAGCCCAAGGGCGACGGCGACCCCGTTCCCGAGGCGGCCGAGAAGTGCGGCTTCACGGACAGCGGCAACGAGCGCTACGCCTGCACGCTGCGCGACGGCCTGAAGTTCTCGAGCGGCGAGCCCATCACCGCGGCCGACGTGAAGTTCTCCATCGACCGCGCCATCTCCATCAACGCCGACAGCGGTGTGTCCGGACTGCTGTCCACCGTGGACACCGTGGAGACCCAGGGCGACCGTGAGGTCATCTTCCACCTCAACACGGCCGACGCCATCTTCCCGTACAAGCTGTCGACGCCCGTCGCGGGCATCGTCAACCCCAAGGACTACGACAAGAGCAAGCTCCGCGACGGCTTCGCCGTGGACGGCTCCGGTCCGTACACCATGAAGGCCAACGTCAAGAACGGCGAGATGGTCGACGCGGTCTTCACCAAGAACCCCAACTACCAGGGGACGTTGAAGCTCAACAACGACAAGGTGCAGATGCGTTCCTTCCCGGACGCCGACGCGATGGGCGACGCTCTGGACAAGGGCGACATCGACGTCATGACCCGCACCATGTCGCCCGAGCAGATCCGCACGCTGTCGGCCGCCAACAAGGACAGCAAGGTCGGCATCGTCGAGACGGCCGGCCTGGAGATCCGCTACCTGGCCTTCAACACCGACGCCGCGACGGTGAAGACCAAGGCCGTGCGTGAGGCCATGGCCCAGGTCATCAACCGCAGCGAACTCGTCTCCGAGGTCTACGGCACCCAGGCCGAGCCGCTGTACTCGATGGTCCCGGCCACCATCACCGGCCACTCCAACTCCTTCTTCAACCGGTACGGCGACCCGAACGTGACCAAGGCCCGGTCGCTGCTGGAGAAGGCCGGAGTCACCACCCCGGTGAAGCTGACGATGCACTACACGACGGACCACTACGGCCCGGCCACCAAGAAGGAATTCGAGATCCTTCGCCAGCAGCTCAACAACAGCGGCCTGTTCGACGTCGACATCCAGGGCACGCCCTGGGACACCTTCCGCCCGGCGGAGAAGAAGGGCCAGTACGACGTCTTCGGCATGGGCTGGTTCCCTGACTTCCCGGACGCCGACAACTACCTGGCGCCGTTCCTCGACAAGGGCAACACCCTCAACATTCCTTACGCCAACAGCGACATCCGCAACACCCTGATCCCGCAGTCCCGTCGCCAGGCCGACCGGCTCTCCGCGTCCACCAGCCTGACGACCATTCAGGACCAGGTCGCCATCGACGTCCCGCTGATCCCGCTGTGGCAGGGCAAGCAGTACGTCGCCTCCCGCGACAACATCACGGGCACCGCGTACGCCCTCAACTCCTCGGCCACGCTCCAGCTGTGGGAGCTCGGCCGCGGTGTGAGCGGCTGATCCGCGAGCACGTCCACGACGAAGGGCGCCCCTTCCCGGTCTTCCGGAAGGGGCGCCCTTCGTCGTCGAGCCGGGCCGCGGGGCGGCCCGCTACTGCGCGCCGGGGCGTACCAGTCCGCTCTCGTACGCGTACACCGCGGCCTGCACGCGGTCGCGCAGCCCCAGCTTCGTCAGTACGTGCCCGACATGCGTCTTGACCGTCGTCTCGCTGACGAACAGATCGGCGGCGATCTCGGCGTTGGACAGGCCGCGCGCCACCAGCTTCAGCACCTCCACCTCACGGTCGGTGAGGGTGTGCAGCGTGTCCGGCATCTGCTCCTCGCCGGAGGGCAGGTGCGTGGCGTACTTGTCCAGCAGCCGGCGCGTGATGCTCGGCGCCAGCATCGCCTCGCCGGCCGCGACCACCCGGATCGCCTGCACCAGCTCGTTGGCCGGCGCGTCCTTGAGCAGGAAGCCGCTCGCGCCGGCGCGCAGCGCCTCCACCACGTACTCGTCGAGGTCGAAGGTCGTCAGCACCAGCACCTTCGCCGGACCGTTCCGCTCCGGTCCTGTGATCTGCCGGGTCGCCTCCACGCCGTCCATCCGCGGCATGCGGATGTCCATCAGCACCACGTCGGGCTGAAGGGCCCGCACCTGGTCCAGGGCCTGCAGGCCGTCTCCGGCCTCGCCCACGACCGCGATGTCCTGCTCGGCCTCCAGGATCATCCGGAACCCGGTGCGCAGCAGCGGCTGGTCGTCGACCAGTAGGACGCGGATGGCCACGTGAGTCTCCTTCGCTAGTCCGGCCCCATTCTGCCCTGCGCCGTGCTGCCGGATTCCTCCGCCCTCACCGGCAGCGGATAGGGCGGGGGAGTGCCGCCGAACTCCGGGCAGTGGGCGCGGTGGTCGCACCAGCCGCACAGCTTGGTGGGGCGCGGCCGCCAGTCGCCGGTCTCGGTGGCCAGCCGGATCGCCTCCCACAGCGCCAGCAGCTTGCGCTCCACCCGCTCCAGGTCGGCGGGGACCGGGTCGTAGGTCAGCACGTCGCCGCTGCCCAGGTACACCAGTTGCAGCCGCCGCGGGACGACTTTCTTCAGCCGCCACACCACCAGGGCGTAGAACTTCATCTGGAACAGCGCGCCCTCGGCGTACTCGGGGCGGGGCGCCTTGCCCGTCTTGTAGTCGACGATCCGCACCTCGCCCGTGGGCGCCACGTCCACCCGGTCGATGATGCCGCGCAGGGTCAGCCCCGAGTCCAGCTCCGCCTCGACGAACAGCTCACGCTCGGCCGGTTCGAGACGGGTCGGGTCCTCCAGCGTGAACCAGCGCTCCACCAGCCGCTCCGCCTCCGCCAGCCAGCGGGCCAGCCGCTCGCCGTCGGCGTCGTCGGCGAACAGCTCCACCAGCTCGGGCCGCGTCTCGCGCAGCCGTTGCCACTGGCCCGGGACCAGTGCCTTGGCCCGCGGCGCGGTCCGCTCCACGGCGGGCGCGTCGAAGAGCCGCTCCAGCACGGCGTGCACCAGCGTGCCCCTCGTCGCCGCCTCACTCGGTTTCTCCGGCAACCGGTCGATCACCCGGAACCGGTACAGCAGCGGACACTGCATGAAGTCCCCGGCCCGAGAGGGAGACAAGGACCTGGGCGGCACGACAGCCCGCCCGCTCGACGTCGCGTCCGTCCCTCGTCCACCCGCCGCGCCCGGCTCGTGCCCGCCCGGCACCGGGCCCGTCGCCGCGCCACCCGCGACGGGGCGGCCGGCGGCTGTCGTGCGCGTCTGTGTTCCACCACTGTCCGCGGTCACGACATCGGCGGCGGGCGCCTGAACGGGGACCGCCGGGGCCGGTGCGGCCGGGCGCGACTCTGCGGCCCCTGGCGCGTTGTTGCGTGAGGGGGCCGGTCCGACGGCGTCGTGCGGGGTGCCGGGCTCGCCCTCCGTGCTCGTCTCCATGCCCCAGACCCTACGGCCCGCCACCGACAGTGACCCGGGGACGGTCATGTTGTGCGCGAAGAGGGGAAAACACATGGGGTGCCGGGCATGAGCGATCGTCACGGCCGCATACCATCGACCCGAGACCTTCCGGCCGTCAGGCACGGGAGACTGCTTCGAACGAGGGGACACCGTGGACGTGAGCGGCGGGAGCGGACAGCCGCGTTCCGGCAAGGACGAGTCGGCAGATCGCCGCACGGGCCCGGTGGACCCGGCCCCCGACTCCGGCCCGGGCGCCGAGCCGGCCGACGCGGCCCCGCCCGAGCCGTCCCCGTGGACCTCCGCCACCGGAGCGGAGGGCGGCCCGGAAGAGCCGACGAGGGAGACGCGGGAGGCGCGGGAGGCGGAGGCGACGGGCGAGCCGAAACGCTCCGCCGACGCCCCCCAGCAGCCGCCCGCCACTCACGAGGGCCCGCAGGAGCCACCGGCCACCGGCGACGCCCCGCGGCCCACCGCGACCGCCGACGCCCCGCAGGAGCCGCAGGCCACCGGCGATGCCTCGAAGGACCCGTCGGCCGGCCGCGACGTCCCGCGGCAGCCGCCCGCCACCCACGACGCCCCGCAGGAGCCGTCCGCCACCGGCCACGCCCCGCAGCCGTCCGCCACCGGCGACGTCCACCACGGCGTCCACCCCGACCGCGGTTACGCCCACAGCGGCGACCCGGCCGCCGGACGTGAATCCGCCGCCCGTGCCGAGAGCCCGGCCCCCGTGCCCGGCGACCGCCCGCGCGTGCCCGGCGACGGTAACCGCCCCGAGCCCCACCCCGACCGCACTGAGGCCCGTTCCGGGGCCGGGCAGGAACCGCCGCGGCGCACCAGCGAGCCCAGGGGCGGGCTCCTCATGGGGCGGCCCTTCGGCGTGCCCGTCTACGTGGCGCCCAGCTGGTTCCTCGTGGCCGCGCTCATCACCTGGGTGTTCGGCGGGCAGCTCGACCGGGTGCTGCCCGAGCTCGGCGCCGCCCGCTACCTCGTAGCCCTCTTCTTCGCGGTCGCCTTCTACGGCTCCGTCCTGGTCCACGAACTCGCCCACACCATCGCCGCCCTCCGCTTCAAGCTCCCGGTCCGCCGCATCCAGCTCCAGTTCTTCGGCGGCGTCTCCGAGATCGAGAAGGAGGCCGAGACCCCCGGCCGCGAGTTCGTCCTCGCCTTCGTCGGCCCGCTGCTCTCGCTGATCCTCGCCGGTGTCTTCTACGCCGCCCTGCGGCCCGTCGAACGCGGCACGGTCCTCGGCGTCCTGCTGGCCGGCCTGATGATCTCCAACCTCATCGTCGCCGCCTTCAACCTGCTGCCCGGACTGCCCCTCGACGGCGGACGCATGCTGCGCGCCGTCGTCTGGAAGATCACCGGCAGACCGATGAGCGGCACCGTCGCCGCCGCCTGGGTCGGCCGCGCGCTCGCCGTCGCCGTGCTGATCGGACTGCCCCTGGTCACCCAGTCCGGCGCCCTCGGCGCCCCCGAGGACAGCGTCGGCGTGGGCACAGTCACCAACGCCCTGCTCGCCGCCATCCTGGCCGCGATCATCTGGACCGGCGCGGGCAACAGCCTGCGCATGGCCCGGCTGCGCGAACACCTCCCCGAGCTGCGTGCCCGCGCCCTCACCCGCCGCGCCGTCCCGGTCGAGACCAACACCTCCCTGGCCGAGGCCCTGCGCCGCGCCAACGCGTCCGGCGCCCGCGCCCTGGTCGTCGTCGACGGCCACGGCGAGCCGCTCTCCCTCGTCCGCGAGTCCGCCATCGTCGGCGTACCCGAGCACCGCCGCCCCTGGGTCTACGCCAGCGAACTCGCCCAGGAGCTCACCGACGGCATGCGCGTCTCCGCCGAACTCGCCGGCGAGGACCTCCTGGACGCGCTGCGCGCCGCCCCGGCCACCGAGTACCTCGTGGTGGAGAACAGCGGCGAGATCTACGGTGTGCTGTCCGCGTCCGACGTGGAGCGCGCGTTCGTCAAGGCCATGGCCCGCCCGTCGGCCTCCGCGTAGGGCTCCCGGCGGGCCCCTCCGCGTGGTCGGAGGGCCCGCCGGGGACCGGTAGGCTGGTCACATGTCCGAACCGACCGGTGCCGCCCGCCGCCGCGGGCCCTTCAAGGTCGGGGACCAGGTACAGCTGACCGACCCCAAGGGCCGCCACTACACGTTCACGCTCGAGGCCGGGAAGAACTTCCACACCCACAAAGGTTCCTTCCCGCACGACGAACTGATCGGCGCACCCGAGGGCAGCGTTGTCCGCACCACCGGCAACGTCGCCTACCTCGCGCTGCGCCCCCTGCTCCCCGACTACGTCCTGTCCATGCCCCGCGGGGCAGCTGTCGTATACCCGAAGGACGCGGGGCAGATCCTCGCCTTCGCCGACATCTTCCCCGGCGCACGCGTCGTGGAGGCCGGCGTCGGCTCCGGCTCGCTGAGCAGCTTCCTGCTGCGGGCGATCGGCGACCAGGGCATGCTGCACAGCTACGAGCGCCGCGCCGACTTCGCCGAGATCGCCCAGGCGAACGTGGAGCGCTACTTCGGCGGCCCGCACCCCGCCTGGCAGCTCACCGTCGGAGACCTCCAGGACAACCTGTCCGACACCGACGTCGACCGCGTCATCCTCGACATGCTCGCCCCCTGGGAGTGCCTGGAGTCCGTCTCCAAGGCGCTCGTCCCCGGCGGCATCCTGTGCTGCTACGTCGCGACCACCACCCAGCTCGCCCGGACCGTGGAGTCCATCCGCGAGATCGGCTGCTTCAACGAGCCGACCGCCTGGGAGACGATGATCCGCAACTGGCACATCGAGGGCCTGGCCGTCCGCCCGGACCACCGCATGATCGGCCACACCGGCTTCCTGCTCACCGCCCGCCGGCTCGCGGACGGCGTCGAGCCGCCCATGCGCCGCCGCCGCCCCGCCAAGGGCGCCTACGGCGAGGACTACGAGGGCCCCAACGCCGACGGCGGCGCCACCCGCTGACGCGGCCCGCCACCACGCGCAACACACGGGCGCCGTGGTGGAGTTCCCGACGACCACAGGGAACTCCGCCACGGCGCCCTCGCGTTGACCCCCACCCCGCCGTTCCCCCGCACTGTGACGTGTGGCACGATGCTGGCCACCCCACCGGCACAGCCCTCGCAGGAGATGCTCCTAGTGCAGCAGTCCGCCGTTCCGGAACTGGCCCACACGCACACCCGCCCCATCCACTGGATGGCCACCGCCACCGCGGTCGCCGGTGTGGTCGCCCTCTCCTCGCTCGTGCAGCCCGGCGCGGCCACGGCCGCCCAGCCGCAGGGCCCGCGCACGCACTCCGCACCCGCCGCCGCGGCCGCCCCGGGCACCACCGGCGTGACCTTCCCCATCGACTGCGGCCCGGTGCGGGCCGTGATGGCGAAGAAGGCCTCCGGGGACCTCGACGGGGACGGCCGGCCGGAGACCGTGGCCGTCGTGCACTGCGACGCCGCCATGGGCACCCCGCCCGACGCCGTCTACGTCCTCACCCAGGCCGCCGGCGCCGCCGAGCCGCGCGTGGTCGCCACCCTCGTCGAGGCCAAGGACCGGTATTCGGTCACGGACTTCGCAGTCCGTGACGGCGCGGTGACCGCCACCCTGCTCGGCTACTCCTCGCCCGACGTGCCCAATTGCTGCCCCGACCTCAAGGACGACGTGAAGTGGCGGTGGCAGAACGGCGCGTTCGTCCGCTCCACGGACGCCGGGGCGCGCGGTATCTGACCGCGTCCCGGACCACAGTCCCCGAAAATGTGAGAAAACAGACAATGGTGACGCCTCGCGCCGAGGTTGTCACTCCGCGTCAGGTCCGTACACCTCGACCCGGTCCGCGACGCGGCGTACATGGATGCACTCGCCCGGGCACTCCCTGGCCGAGTCCACCACGTCCGTGAGGAGCGGAAGCGGCACGGGCGTTGCCGCTCCGGCCTCCTGAAGGAGCTCGTCCTCCGGGCCCTTCACATAGGCCAGACCGTCGATGTCCAGCTCGAACACCTCGGGCGCGTACTGCGCGCAGATGCCGTCGCCGGTACACAGGTCCTGGTCGATCCAGACCTCCAGGGCCTCGCCACCGTCCGAGGTCTGCTGCTGCACGGTCATCTCTCCTGCCGTATCACGTCGAGCCGTACGGGAATCCGGCCAGCTCTGACGGGTGTTGAACATGTCGACCCTACCTCTGCCCGCTTTCCAATCATGTTCGGTGGGTATTCCCCTGGCGTGAGGGAGAGCGCAAGGGTGAAGATCGGACACACCCCGACAGTCTTTGTGATCTAGGGGTTTCAATCGACACCCACCCAGGTAGGGTCTGGAAGCGTCCAGCTCCCCTTGGAGGAGGTGAGGACCGTGGCAGCCCACGACGACGACATGAACCGCGGCATCCGCCCGGGACGCGGGTCCGACGACCCGGCCGGGCAGATCGCCTACCTTGAGCAGGAGATCGCCGTCCTGCGCCGCAAGCTCGCCGACTCTCCGCGTCACACGAGGATTCTCGAAGAGCGGATCGTCGAGTTGCAGACCAACCTGGCCGGCGTCTCCGCGCAGAACGAACGGCTTGCGAACACGCTCCGCGAGGCCCGCGACCAGATCGTGGCCCTCAAGGAAGAGGTCGACCGGCTCGCCCAGCCGCCGGCCGGCTTCGGAGTCTTCCTGCAGGCAAACGAGGACGGCACCGCCGACATCTTCACCGGTGGCCGCAAGCTGAGGGTGAACGTCAGCCCCAGCGTCGAGCTCGACGAGCTCAGGCGCGGCCAGGAACTGATGCTCAACGAGGCGCTCAACGTGGTCGAGGCCATGGAGTTCGAGCGCGTCGGCGACATCGTCACCCTCAAGGAGATCCTCGAGGACGGCGAGCGGGCCCTGGTGCTCGGGCACACCGACGAGGAG
Source organism: Streptomyces sp. NPDC087787 (assembly GCF_044743035.1). Classification (NCBI taxonomy): domain Bacteria; kingdom Bacillati; phylum Actinomycetota; class Actinomycetes; order Kitasatosporales; family Streptomycetaceae; genus Streptomyces; species Streptomyces sp. NPDC087787. Next base: position 251,911 of record NZ_JBIUVQ010000004.1, on the reverse strand, counting down.
CGGGTGGTACGGCTCGCCGAGCCGCTGCTGGACGTCACCATCCGCCCCGGCGACGCGCTCCTGCTCGAACCCAGGTCCGGCTACGTCTACGAGGTCGTGCCCAAGAGCGAGGTCGAGGAACTCGTCCTCGAAGAGGTGCCCGACATCGGCTACGAGCAGATCGGCGGCCTCGGCAACCAGATCGAGGCCATCCGTGACGCCGTGGAGCTGCCGTACCTCTACCCGGACCTGTTCAAGGAGCACGAGCTGCGCCCGCCGAAGGGCGTCCTGCTCTACGGGCCTCCCGGATGCGGCAAGACGCTCATCGCCAAGGCCGTCGCGAACTCGCTCGCCAAGAAGGTCGCCGAGGTCACCGGACAGGCCGCGGGCAAGAGCTTCTTCCTCAACATCAAGGGCCCGGAGCTGCTGAACAAGTACGTCGGCGAGACCGAGCGGCAGATCCGCCTGGTCTTCCAGCGTGCCCGGGAGAAGGCCGGCGAGGGCACGCCGGTGATCGTCTTCTTCGACGAGATGGAGTCCCTCTTCCGCACCCGCGGCTCCGGTGTCAGCTCGGACGTGGAGAACACCATCGTCCCCCAGCTGCTCGCCGAGATCGACGGTGTGGAGGGCCTGCAGAACGTGGTCGTGATCGGCGCCTCCAACCGCGAGGACATGATCGACCCCGCCATCCTGCGGCCCGGCCGCCTCGATGTGAAGATCAAGATCGAGCGTCCGGACGCCGAGGCGGCGAAGGACATCTTCGGGAAGTACCTCACCGAGCGCCTCCCGCTGCACGCGGACGACGTCGCGGAACACGCGGGCGACAAGGACTCCACGGTCCAGGGCATGATCCAGACCGCGGTGGAACACATGTACGCCGAATCCGAGGAGAACCGCTTCCTGGAGGTCACCTACGCCAACGGCGACAAGGAAGTCCTGTATTTCAAGGACTTCAATTCCGGCGCCATGATCGAGAACATCGTGGGCCGCGCCAAGAAGATGGCGATCAAGGACTTCCTCGAGAAGAACCAGAAGGGTCTTCGCGTCTCCCACCTGCTCCAGGCATGCGTGGACGAGTTCAAGGAGAACGAGGACCTGCCGAACACCACCAACCCGGACGACTGGGCCCGGATCTCCGGAAAGAAGGGCGAGCGGATCGTCTACATCCGCACCCTCATCACCGGAAAGCAGGGCGCGGACACCGGACGTTCCATCGACACGGTGGCGAATACCGGACAGTACCTGTAAAAGCAGGGTGGCTGCGGGTGCCCTCCAGGGGGTACCCGCAGTCGGCTGTTTCCGGGGCCACCGCATGGAGCAGGCAATGACGCAAATGATCTCCCCACCAGCGCAAAGGCGTTCTAGGCTCTTTCGTACCGCCGGGTTGCGCAGTGCGGGGACGGGCACCGCACAGGCACCCGGGCACGAGCGGTACTTGAGCGACGTCCACGACCGAGGGCGCCGCCGGGCAAGGAGGGCCGCATGACCGTACGGCGAGTAATGGGCATCGAGACGGAGTACGGGATCTCCGTCCCCGGCCACCCCAATGCCAATGCCATGCTCACCTCATCCCAGATCGTCAACGCCTACGCGGCGGCCATGCACCGGGCCCGCCGGGCCCGCTGGGACTTCGAGGAGGAGAATCCGCTTCGGGACGCCCGGGGCTTCGACCTCGCCCGCGAGGCGGCCGACGCCAGCCAGCTCACCGACGAGGACATCGGTCTGGCCAACGTCATTCTCACCAACGGCGCACGGCTCTACGTCGACCACGCCCACCCGGAGTACAGCGCGCCCGAGGTCACCAACCCGCGGGACGCCGTCCTGTGGGACAAGGCCGGCGAACGGATCATGGCCGAGGCGGCGGAGCGGGCGGCCCAGCTGCCCGGCGCCCAGCCGATCCACCTCTACAAGAACAACACCGACAACAAGGGCGCCTCCTACGGCACGCACGAGAACTACCTGATGAAGCGGGAGACCGCGTTCTCGGACATCGTGCGCCACCTCACGCCCTTCTTCGTCTCCCGCCAGGTCATCACGGGCGCGGGACGCGTCGGCATCGGCCAGGACGGCCACGAGCACGGCTTCCAGCTCAGTCAGCGAGCGGACTACTTCGAGGTCGAGGTCGGCCTGGAGACCACGCTCAAGCGGCCGATCATCAACACGCGCGACGAGCCGCACGCCGACGCGGAGAAGTACCGCCGCCTGCACGTGATCATCGGCGACGCCAACCTCTCGGAGATCTCCACCTACCTCAAGCTGGGCACGACCGCTCTGGTCCTGTCCATGATCGAGGACGGCTTCATCGCCGTCGACCTGGCCGTCGACCAGCCCGTCCGCACGCTCCACCAGGTCTCGCACGACCCGGGCCTCAAGCGTCTGGTCACGCTGCGCAGCGGCCGTACGCTCACCGCGGTGCAGCTCCAGATGGAGTACTACGAGCTGTCGCGCAAGTACGTGGAGGAGCGGTTCGGCGCGGATGCCGACGAGCAGACCAAGGACGTGCTGTCCCGCTGGGAGGACACCCTCAACCGGCTGGAGAACGATCCGATGAGCCTGGCCGGCGAGCTGGACTGGGTCGCCAAGCGGGAGCTCATGGAGGGCTACCGGCGACGTGACGGCCTCGACTGGGACGCCGCCCGCCTCCACCTCGTCGACCTCCAGTACGCGGACGTACGCCCCGACAAGGGCCTGTACAACCGCCTGGTGGCCCGCGGACGCATCAAGCGCCTGCTGGACGAGGCCGAGGTGGACCGGGCCCGCAGGAAGCCGCCGGAGGACACGCGCGCGTACTTCCGCGGCCGCTGCCTGGAGCAGTACGCCGACGACGTCGCCGCGGCCTCCTGGGACTCGGTGATCTTCGATCTGCCGGGCCGGGACTCGCTGCAGCGCGTCCCAACCCTGGAACCGCTTCGCGGAACGCGTAATCACGTCAAGGAGCTCCTCGACCGCTGTCGTACCGCCGAAGACCTGGTCAGGGTGCTTTCCGGCGGCTGAGCGGATCTTGGACCGGGCCGCCCGTACAGGGTGGAAATCCCCGGTGCCGGGAATCATCGAGGTGGCCCTCGTACGTTGGAGAAAGTGCGGGGCCGATGTCGGACCCGGCTTGTAGGGTCGGAACATCACCGATCGGCCGTAATGCCGACCATGTCGGGCGAACTGAGCGGGGTGAGGGTAATGGCAACGAAGGACACCGGCGGCGGGCAGCAGAAGGCCACGCGTTCCACCGAGGAGGTCGAGGAGCAGTCCCAGGACGCGCAGGCCTCCGAGGACCTCAAGGAGCGACACGAGAAGCTGAGCGACGACGTGGACTCCGTGCTGGACGAGATCGACGACGTACTCGAGGAAAACGCCGAGGATTTCGTGCGCTCCTTCGTGCAAAAAGGTGGAGAGTGAAGGTCGTTTAGGCCGGCTCCTTTCGAAATGAAGGTGGGCGCGGGGGGTGAGTGTGGCCGGCGAGCCGAACGTGAAACAGTGCACGAAATGCAAGCGAGAGCTACCTCTTGCCGCATTCGCGCGGGGCAAGAATCGACGTGATGGCCTCCAGGTGCACTGCCGGGAGTGCGTGGCGGAGTACAGCGCCGCGCACTACCGGCGCCGCCGGGAAGCCGTGGGCAAGTCGGTTCGGGCGAGGGCGGAGGTCCCGGCCGGGCACAAGCTCTGCCGGACGTGTGGTGAGGTCAAGCCGCACAGTGAGTGGCATCGCAACGCGACTGCGTCGGACGGTCTGTCGACGCGCTGCAAGGCCTGCCGTGCCATCCGGGGACGGCAGGATCACCTGAAGCGTCAGTACGGCCTCACCGAAGCCGAGCGTGACGAGTTGATCGCCTTCCAGGGAGGCGTCTGCTGTATATGTCTCTCGGCTCCACCAGAGCATGTGGATCACTGCCATGAGACGGGTAGGGTCCGTGGCGTACTGTGCTTCAGCTGCAATGCCGCACTGGGGCAGTTCAAGGATCGGCCCGATGCCATAAGGCGGGCTGCTGCTTACGTGGAGGGAAACGCGTGGAAGCCAACACTCGTAGCACCGGGCGTCTACCGGCTGCCTTCCTGACGCCCGGGTCCTCCTCGTTCATGGACTTTCTCGCCGAGCACCAGCCGGAGCTGCTGCCGGGGAAGCGGCAGCTGCCGCCGACCCAAGGCGTGATCGAGGCGCCGCACGGCACCACCATCGTGGCGACGGCCTTCCCGGGTGGCGTCGTCCTGGCCGGTGACCGGCGGGCCACGATGGGGAACGTGATCGCGCAGCGGGACATCGAGAAGGTGTTCCCGGCGGACGAGTACTCGGCCGTCGGTATCGCCGGCACCGCCGGCCTGGCGGTGGAGATGGTGAAGCTGTTCCAGCTGGAGCTGGAGCACTTCGAGAAGGTCGAGGGGACGCAGCTCTCCCTGGAGGGCAAGGCGAACCGGCTGTCGACCATGATCCGCTCCAACCTGGGCATGGCCATGCAGGGACTGGCCGTGGTCCCGCTCTTCGCCGGGTACGACGTGGACCGCGAGAAGGGCCGGATCTTCTCCTACGACGTGACGGGCGGCCGTTCCGAGGAGCACGGCTTCGCGGCCACGGGCTCCGGCTCGGTCTTCGCGCGCGGCGCGATGAAGAAGTTGTTCCGGGAGGACCTGACCGAGGCCGAGGCCACGACACTGGTGGTCCAGGCCCTCTACGACGCGGCAGACGACGACTCGGCGACCGGTGGTCCCGATGTCGCCCGCCGGATCTATCCGATCGTCACCGTGATCACCGAGGACGGATTCCGCCGGCTCACCGAGGACGACTGTTCCGAGATCGCCCGCTCGGTGCTGCAGCGGCGCCTGGAGCAGCCGGACGGTCCGCGGGCCGCGCTGCTGTAGCCGGCGCCGGTTTTTGTCCGGGGTGATCCAGTGACTTCTACAGAAAGGGACGGATAACCGGTGTCGACGCCGTTCTATGTCTCACCTCAGCAGGCCATGGCCGACCGGGCGGAGTACGCCCGCAAGGGCATCGCCCGTGGCCGCAGCCTGGTCGTGCTGCAGTACGCCGACGGAATCGTGTTCGTCGGTGAGAATCCGTCCCGCGCGCTGCACAAGTTCAGCGAGATCTACGACCGGATCGCGTTCGCGGCGGCCGGCAAGTACAACGAGTACGAGAACCTCCGCATCGGCGGCGTCCGCTACGCCGACCTGCGCGGTTACACCTACGACCGGGACGACGTGACCGCCCGCGGCCTGGCGAACGTCTACGCCCAGACGCTGGGCACGATCTTCTCCAGCGCCGCGGAGAAGCCCTACGAGGTGGAGCTGGTGGTCGCCGAGGTGGGGGAGACCCCGGACGGCGACCAGATCTACCGGCTGCCGCACGACGGCTCGATCGTGGACGAGCACGGCTCGGTCGCGGTCGGCGGCAACGCCGAGCAGATCAGCGGCTACCTGGACCAGCGCCACCGCGACGGCATGTCCCTGGCCGAGGCGCTGAAGCTGGCCGTGCAGGCCCTGTCCCGCGACACCAACGGCAGCGAGCGGGAGATCCCCGCCGAGCGCCTGGAGGTGGCGGTGCTGGACCGTACGCGTCCGCAGAAGCGCAAGTTCAAGCGCATCGTGGGCCGTCAGCTGGCCCGGCTGCTGGAGGCCGACGGTGCGGCGACCGAGGCGGAGAGCGCCGACGAGGACGGCTCCGAGGAGAAGTAGTCCCGACCCTCCGTAGCCCCGTTCCCGGGTGCCCCGGCCCTCCAGTGGGCCGGGGCACCCGGGCGTTTCAGGGGGCTGGACGGCTTCAGGAGGGGCTGGGCGGCGCCGTGGAGCCCCGCACCACGAGCTCCACGGGAATGTCCCCGCCGTCCGGAGCGCGGCCCTCCAGGACGGCCAGCAGGGCGTGCATGCCCCGTTCGCCGAACAGTTCGGCGTCCAGCCGCACGGTGGTGAGCTCGGGGTCGATGGCGGTGGCGAGGGCGAGGTCGTCGACGCCGGTCACGGAGACGTCGTCGGGCACGCGCAGGCCGAGGCGGCGCAGGGCCTTGTAGGCGCCGGCGGCGAGCTTGTCGTCGTCGCAGACCAGCGCGGTGGGCCGGGGCCCGGGAGTGCTCAGGGCGGCCTCGGTGGCGGCCCTGGCGTCCTCGATGGAGATGGGGGCGCGGGCGGTGCGCACGGAGGTGCCGGGCACCGCGCCCAGCCGGGCGCGGAGTTCCCTCGCCCGCACCTCGAAGGTCCAGGAGGCCACGTCCGCCGCGAGGTGCAGGAAGCGCCGGTGGCCGAGCCCGAGCAGATGGCCGGCGATCTGGCGTACGCCGTCGGCGATGTCCAGGTTGACGGTCGCGGCGCCCAGGCTGCCCGCGGGGTCGCTGTCCAGCATGACCAGCGGGAGCTGGTCGCCGCGGATCGCCGTCAGCGCGTCGGCGGCCATGGAGGAGGCGATCACGCCGTCCAGCGCGGCCTGGGCGGAGGCGAAGGGGTTGCGCGCCGGGCCGATGCCCTCGGGGGAGGGGTAGAGCACGACGCCGAAGCCGTGTTCGGCGGCGACGCGGGCGGCGCCGGTGTAGACGCCGGCGAAGAACTCGGTGGTCAGCACGGGGACGACCAGGAGCACGGTCCGGGTGCGGCCCAGGCGCAGGTTGCGGGCGGCGAGGTTGGGCCGGTAGCCGAGTTCCTCGGCCGCCCGGCGGACCCGTTCGGCGGTCGCCTGCGACACCCGGCCGCGCCACTTGTCGCCGAGGACCAGGGAGACGGCGGCCTGGGACACCCCGGCGGCGTGCGCGACGTCACGGCTGGTGGGGCGCGTGCTGCTTCGGACCACCGCGGGGACGCTCCTTCTCTGGACTGGTGAACAGCGCACATGGTACGTATGACCGAGTACGTTATACGTAACACCAGAGGTTGCTCCAGCACCTCGGGCGAACCGGCGGAAGGCGGGGCGATGGCTGTGGGGTTCGGGGGATACCTGGAGATCCTCAAAGCGAGGCACGCCGCCCGGCTGCTGACCGGCACGCTCGTGGGGCGGCTGCCCAACGCCACCGCGGCGATCGCCATCGTGCTGTTCGTCCGGGCGGAGGGCGGCACGTACAGTCTCGCGGGAGCGCTGGCGGCGGTGTACGGCGTGGCCAACGCGGTGGGCCAGCCCGTGCTCGGGCGCCTGGTGGACCTGTACGGTCAGCCCCGCGTCCAGTTGCCCGCCGCGCTCGCCGCGGGCCTGGCGATGACGGCCTTCGCCCTGACCGGCACGCGGCCGGCCGCCCTGGCGTACGCCTCCGTGGCCGCGGCCGGGCTCTTCACCCCGCCGCTGGAGGGCGGTCTGCGGGCCCTGTGGCCCTCGGTGCTGCGCAGGAACGACCAGGTTCACACCGCGTACGCGATGGACGCCGTGGCACAGGAAGTGATGTTCACCGCCGGCCCGTTGCTCGTGACCCTCTGCGTCTCGCTGTGGTCGGCGCAGGCGGCGCTGGTGGTGCTGAACGGCATCGGGGTGCTGGGCGCGCTGTCCGTGGTCGTCTCGCCCCCTTCGCGGGCCTGGCGTTCGGCACCCCGGGAGGCGCACTGGCTGGGCGCGCTGCGCTCGCCCGGTCTGCTGGCGCTGCTCGGAGCCTTCCTCTTCGTCGGTGTCGCCATGGGCTCCATCACGGTGGCGGCGGTGCCCTATGCCGACGACCACGGCGGTGACGCGGTGTACGGCTGGCTGATGGCCGCCCTGGGGCTGGGCGCGCTGGTCGGCGGCACCGTCTACGGCGCCCGCCAGTGGGCGGGCGCGCCAGAACGGCGACTGCGGCTGCTGGTGGGTCTGCTGGCGGTGTGTTACCTGCCGCTGATGCTGATGCCCGGAGCGGTGCCGATGGTGGCGCTGACGGTGCTGTCCGGGGTGTTCCTGGCGCCGTGCATCGCCTGCGCGTTCATCATCGTGGACCGGCACGCTCCGGCCGGCACCGTGACGGAGGCTTTCTCCTGGCTGGTGACGACGTTCACCGTGGGCGCGTCCGTCGGAACGGGTGCTGCCGGCCCGGTGGTCCAGGCGGGAGGCGCGCTGTGGGGCTTCGCGGTGCCGGGCGCCGCCGGGGCCGTGTCGTTGCTGGTGTTGCTGCTGACCGGGCGGGTCCTCACAGCTCCCGCCGCAGGGGCGGTGGTTGCCGCTTCATCGGAAAATGATCCAAATCGTGCTGCCGAACCTCGTTTGAGCGCAGAGGATCGGGCGTAATGTTCAGTCATGGACCGCCGCATTTTCGGGCTGGAGAACGAGTACGGCGTCACGTGCACGTTCAGGGGACAGCGCCGCCTGTCGCCTGACGAGGTGGCGCGGTACCTCTTCCGCCGTGTCGTGTCATGGGGCCGCAGCAGCAATGTCTTTCTGCGAAACGGCGCCCGGCTCTATCTCGACGTGGGGTCACACCCGGAATACGCGACACCCGAGTGTGACAATGTGATCGAACTGGTCACCCACGACAAGGCCGGCGAGCGCATTCTCGAAGGACTCCTGGTGGACGCGGAACGACGCCTGCACGAGGAGGGAATCGCGGGCGACGTCTACCTCTTCAAGAACAACACCGATTCGGCGGGCAACTCCTACGGCTGCCACGAGAACTATCTGGTGGCACGGCACGGAGAGTTCTCCCGCCTCGCGGACATCCTCATCCCGTTCCTCGTCACGAGGCAGCTTCTCTGCGGGGCGGGCAAGGTCCTGCAGACCCCGCGCGGGGCGGTGTACTGCGTGAGTCAGCGGGCCGAGCACATCTGGGAGGGCGTCTCCTCGGCGACCACCCGTTCGCGGCCCATCATCAACACCCGCGACGAGCCGCACGCGGACGCGGAGCGCTACCGCCGGCTGCACGTCATCGTCGGCGACTCCAACATGTCCGAGACGACGATGCTGCTCAAGGTGGGCGCGACCGACCTGGTGCTGCGCATGATCGAGGCGGGCACGGTGATGCGCGACCTGACCCTGGAGAACCCCATCCGGGCGATCCGCGAGGTCAGCCACGACATCACGGGCCGCCGCAAGGTGCGTCTGGCCAGCGGCCGCGAGGCCTCCGCGCTGGAGGTGCAGCGCGAGTACTACGAGAAGGCCGTGGACTTCTGCGAGCGGCGCGGCATCCGCACCGGCACGGTGGAGCGGGTGCTGGAGCTGTGGGGCCGTACGCTGGACGCGATCGAGACCGAGGACCTCGACCGCATCGGCACCGAGATCGACTGGGTGATGAAGTACAAGCTCATCGAGCGGTACCGGGCCAAGCACAACATGACCATGTCGCATCCGCGGGTCGCCCAGATAGACCTCGCCTACCACGACATCCACCGCCGTCGTGGCCTGTACTACCTGCTGGAGAAGAAGGGCCAAGCCACCCGGATCTGCAACGACTTGAAGATCTTCGAGGGCAAGTCGGTGCCCCCGCAGACCACTCGGGCACGGCTGCGCGGCGACTTCATCCGGCGGGCACAGGAGCAGCGCAGGGACTTCACCGTCGACTGGGTGCACCTCAAGCTCAACGACCAGGCCCAGCGGACGGTGTTGTGCAAGGACCCGTTCCGTTCGGTGGACGACCGGGTGGAGAAGCTGATCGCCGGAATGTGAGCCCGGCGAAAGGCGCATGCCGGTTCGAGGGCCCCGGAACGCCACACGGGCGCCGTACGTTCCCCGTACGGCGCCCCGCTCACACCGTAGAGTTGCGCGCACGCCATCAGAAGATCGACCGATTACGAGGCCCCCACCGTGCGCCGACGCTCACTTCTTCTTTCCGTACCCGCGGGACTTGTCACCCTGGCCGCCTGCGGTAACGACAAGACCGCTTCGAGCAAGGCCAGCGAGAGCGCGACGCCGTCCCCCTCCGAGCCGTCCGCCGCGCCGTCGCCGAAGATCGTCTCCGGGCCGCTGCCGGAGATCACCGCGGGCACGAAGTTCGGCGAGAAGCCGACCGTCGCCAAGGGCAGTGGTGCCCCCTCGAAGGACATCGCCGTCAAGACGGTGATCGCGGGCGGCGGCCGCACCATCGCGGAGAACGACTACGTCCAGGCGCACTACCTGGGCCAGATCTGGGACACGGCCAAGCTCTTCGACAACTCCTACGACCGCAAGGCCCCCCTGGTCATCCAGCTCGCCCAGGGCACGATCATCGACGGCTGGCGCTATGCCCTCGCCGGCAAGAAGGTGGGCAGCCGCGTCCTGTTCTCCGTGCCGCCCACCTGGGGATACGGCACGCAGGGCAACGCCCAGGCCGGGATCAAGGGCACCGACACACTGGTGTTCGTCGTCGACCTCCAGGACACGTTCAACTCCAAGAGCTCGGCCAAGGGCAGGACGGTCGCCCAGGACAACGCGGACCTGCCCAAGGTCGGCACCAACACCGACGGCGCCGCTCCGTCCATCACCGTGCCCAAGAAGGCCGCGCCCACGAAGCTCGTGGCCGACTACGTGATCGAGGGCGACGGCCCCGTGGTCAAGCCGGAGAACACCGTGCTCGTCCAGTACAAGGGTGTGCTGTGGGCGGACGGCAAGGAGTTCGACTCGACGTACAAGCGCGACTCGCTGACCTCGTTCTCCCTTCAGCAGGTCGTCAAGGGCTGGGCCGAAGGACTGGCAGGCAAGAAGGTCGGCAGCCGGGTCCTCATCGTCGTCCCGCCCGCCCTGGGCTACGGCGACAACCCGCCCCCCAACAGCGGCATCAAGAAGGACTCCGTGCTGGTCTTCACGGTGGACATCCTGGCGGCGATGTAGCACCGCGCAGCGGTCTCCCGGCGCGGGCACGCACCCGGCGGGGATGTAAGACTGTTCAGGTTGTCTTGTTGTAGATGAGCAGGAGAAGCACGTGAGCATCGAGAAGCCCGAGATCGACTTCCCGGGCGGCGAGCCCCCGGCGGACCTCGAGATCAAGGAGATCTGGGAGGGCGACGGACCGGTGGCCAAGGCGGGCGACACCGTCTCCGTCCACTACGTCGGCGTGGCCTTCTCCACCGGTGAGGAGTTCGACGCGTCCTGGAACCGCGGTACGCCGCTCCGTTTCCAGCTCGGTGTCGGCCAGGTCATCGCCGGCTGGGACCAGGGTGTTCAGGGCATGAAGGTCGGCGGGCGCCGCCAGCTGACCATCCCGGCGCACCTGGCCTACGGCGACCGCGGCGCGGGTGGCCGGATCAAGCCCGGCGAGACGCTGATCTTCGTCTGCGACCTGGTCGCGGTCTGATCGTCCCGCATCGGATCCGCGCGGGATCCGATCATCCGGGGCCCATGCCTGTTCGGGCGTGGGCCTCGGCTTTTGTCCTTACGCCGCGGGGCGGTACGGTCATCGGTCGTAAGGACCATAGGGAAGGTGAAGGGCGTCGATGGCCATTGCCAAGGCCGAGCGGCTGATGAACCTGGCGCTGTGCCTGCTCGGGACGCGGCGGCCGCTGAGCAAGCGCGAGCTGCGGGAGTCCATCGAGGCCTACGTCGAGGCCTCCGGCCGCGACAGAGGCGTGGCCTCCGGCCGCGACAGAGGCGTCGGCTCCGGGGCCGAGAAGGGCGCCGCCGCGTCCGACGACTCCTTCAACCGCATGTTCGAGCGGGACAAGGACGACCTGCGTGAGCTCGGGCTGGTCATCGAGACCGTCGAGAGCCTGGACGGCGAGGTCGGCTATCTGGCCCGCCGGGACAGCAACCGGCTGCCGCCCATCACCCTGGACGCGGAGGAGGCCGCGGCGCTCGGTCTCGCGGCCAAGGTCTGGCAGCAGGCCCGGCTGGCCGGGGCGGCCAGCGGCGCCCTGCAGAAGCTGCGCGCGGCCGGACTGCCCGAGGACGTCGACCCCTACGAGGCGCACAGTGCGCTGGAGCCCCGTATCCCGGTGCACGAGGCCGCCTTCGAGCCGCTGATGCTGGCCTGCCGCGACCGCCGGCCGGTCGTCTTCGACTACCGCAAGGCCAACGCCGCCCAGCCCGGCACCCGGCATGTCGAGCCGTGGGCGCTGGAGTGCTGGCGCGGCCACTGGTACCTGGCCGGCTTCGACCGCGACCGCGGCGCCGAGCGGGTCTTCCGACTCTCCAGGATCACCGGCCGGGTCCGCTCCCGGGGCAGCGGCTTCACCGCGCCCGTCCCGGACGTCGTCACCGTTCGCGAGACCGTGGCGAGCTGGGCGGGCGAGAGCGCCGACCGCTCCGCGCGGATCCGGCTGCGCGCCGACGCCGGCTACCCCCTTCGGGCGAAGGCCACCGCCGTGCGGGAACTCGGGGACGGCTGGGACGAGTTGGACATCCCGTACGGGCACGGGCTGGACGCCTGGCTGGTGGAGTTCGGGCCGGACGTGGTGGTAGTGGAGCCGGCCGAGCTGCGGGCGGACGTGCTGGACCGGCTGCGTGCCGTGGCCAGGGGCTGAGGGGGAGCGGAGCGACACTGTGGCAGGCAAACCGGTCAGGCCCACGAGCGCCATCGACCAGACCCGGCGGATGCTCTCCCTGGTGACGTACCTCAGGGAGCGCCCCGGCGCCCGGATCGAGGACGTGGCGCGCGCCTTCGGCATCACCGAGGACGAGCTGGTCTCCGACCTCGACGTACTGCCCATGTGCGGTACGAGTTTCCGCGGCGGCGACCTGCTCGACATCGACACCGACGGCGAGCGCATCTGGTGGCACAACCCGGCCGCGCTCGGCGCGGAGGCGGCCGAGCCGCTGCGGCTGGCCGCCGACGAGGCGACCGCGCTGCTGGTGGCGGCCCGCGCGGTGGCCACGCTCCCCGGACTGCGGGAGAGCGACCGGCAGGCGCTGCTGCGTGCCACGGCCAAGGTGGAGGCCGCGGCAGGCGAGGCCGCCGGGGCCAGCTCCCGGCTGTCGGTGACCTTCGAGTCCGAGGGCGGGGTCTTCGCCGACGTGGACCGGGCGATCTCCGAGCGCCGCCGGCTGTGGATCCGCTACTACTCGCCCGCCCGCGACGAGGTGACCGAGCGCGAGATCGACCCCATTCGCCTGGTCAGCGTCGGGCACACCTATGTGGAGGCATGGTGCCGCCGCTCCGAGGCGCGGCGCACCTTCCGGCTCGACCGGGTCGCCGAGATCAAGATCCTCGACGAGCCCTCGGCGCCGCCCGAGATGGAGCTGCGCGACCTGTCCCAGGCCCTGGTGCAGCCGGCCGCTGAGGACCCGGAGGTGGTCGTCGAGGTCGGTCCCGGAGGCCGCTGGGTCGCCGAGTACTACCCGCACGACAGCGCCGATGAGCTTCCGGACGGCGGGCTGCGTATCACTTTGCGCACCCCGGATCCGGCGTCGCTGCGACGGCTGGCGCTGCGTCTGGGCCGCGACGGCCGGATCGTCGCCCCGCGGGAGCTGGCCGACAGCGCCCGGCAGGCGGCCCGTGAGGCCCTGGCGGCCTACGAGTCGGCGTACGACGGTGCCGTGGCGGCGGGGGAGCCCCGGGGTGCGGACGTGGTTCACGACGGTCGGTACGACAGGCAGGAGCAGGGGCTTTGAGCGAGTCGGCGACGGCTGGGGTGCGCGAGATGTCGGTGGCGGCGGCGTTCGCCGGAATGCGGAGCGTGACTCCGGTCGTCTTCCGGGCGGGCTGCCCCGACTGCCGGGGCAGGTTCGAGCTCACCGCGAGCGCGCTGCGTCTGGTGATCGGCGCCAGCAGCCGCACCACCTTCTACTCCTTCACCTGCCCCGACTGCGGCACCACGGTCCGCAAGCCGGCCGGCGAGCGGATCGTGGAACTGCTCTCCGGCGGCGGGGTCAGCACCCTGCGCCTGCACTCGGCCCCTCTAGGCTCGCCGTCATGATGTGGGCGATGGCCGCGGTGGCCGTGGGGTTCTTGGGAATGGCCGTGCTCGCGGTGCTCGCCGTCCGGGTCTTCGTCGAGGCGCAGCGTCTGGGCCGTCAGGTCACGGAGTCGGCGCGGCGCATCAACCGGGCCGCCGAGGACCTGGAGCGGGCGAGTCTGAGCGCCGCCCGGGCGGTGGACTCGAGGTGAGTCCTGCCGGGAAAGTCCCGGAAGTCCCGAGCGCTGCGGGTTTTTGATCGACACGCCCTGCCATCCTGCCCCTGTGGCCGGGTACGCTGCTGGTCATGGCCCGCGTAAGAGGCATGGGCCGCCCCAGCAGGAGTACGCACGGGGATCGCTCAGCGTTCACCCCCGGGCGTTAGGATTGCTAGCCGGCACGATGGCCGGACACCTGTCCGAGTGGTCGGACATGTCCGCCACCCCGCCTCAGTGAGAAGGTGAAGACTTTATGTTCCGTGGCGCATTTGAGCCGTGGCATCTGGTGCTCCTGGTTCTGGTGATCGTCCTGGTGTTCGGCTCGAAGAAGCTTCCGGACATGGCGCGCTCGCTCGGCAAGTCCGCGCGCATCCTCAAGAGCGAGGCCAAGGCGATGAAGGACGAGAAGTCGACCACTGCGGCCGGCTCGGCGACTCCGGCCGGTGAGGAGCAGCAGTCCCCGGCCCAGCGCACGATTCAGGCCGCGCCCGGTGACACGACCAGCTCTCGCCCGGTCAACGAGCCGACGGACACGACTCAGCGCTGACCGGACGACCGGAGGCCTTCCGGTCCGCTGCACGAGATGAGGGTGTGGGTTGCTGAAGTCTGCCCGCAAGAAGGAGAAGGACCCCGAGGGGCGGATGTCGCTCGCGGATCACCTCCGTGAGCTGCGCAACCGGCTCGGCAAAGGTGTCCTGGCGATCCTGGTCGTGACGATCGTCGCCGCCTTCTTCTACAAGGACATCGTCAACTTCATCACCAAGCCGGTGCTGGACTCGGTGGGGTGTGGGCAGTCCTTCCTCGACTTGGCCAAGTCGGAGAAGAACGGCGCCTGCGCGCACCTCACGATCAACGGCCTGCTGAAGCCGTTCACGCTGGCGCTGAAGGTGTCGCTGATGACGGGCGTGGTGCTGGCCTCGCCGGTCTGGCTCTATCAGCTGTGGGCGTTCGTCGCCCCGGGGCTGCACAAGCACGAGAAGAAGTACGGCTACGTGTTCGTCGCCGCCGGCTTCCCGCTCTTCCTCGGGGGCGCCTACTTCGCCTACCACGTGCTGCCCACCACCGCCAGGGTGCTGATCGACTTCACCCCCAGCGGTGTCGACAACCTGCTGCCGCTGGATGACCTGCTCAACCTCATCACGCGCATGGTGGTCGTCTTCGGGCTCTCCTTCGAGATGCCGCTCCTGCTCGTCATGCTCAACCTCACCGGCATCCTGTCCGGGAAGCGCATGCTCGGCTGGTGGCGGGGCATGGTCGTCGGCATCACGGCCTTCGCGGCGGTCGCCATGCCGAGCCCCGACCCGCTGACGATGCTGGCGCTGGCCGCACCGATCTGCGCACTGTACTTCGTCGCGGTGCTCATCTCCTTGCTCAACGACCGGCGCAAGGACCGGCTGGCCGCGCTGGGACCGTCGGACGACGAGGCCTCCGAACTCGACCTCACACCCGAGGAGATCGGCGAGGTCGAACCCGTCACCACCCGCCGCGCCCTGCCCGAGCAGACCGACACGGACCGGGTCAACGGGTACGACGACGTGACCTGATCACCATCACGGATTCCCCGGCCGGCCGCTCGCACCGCGAGCGGCCGGCTTTTCCACGCCCGGGGCGATCGGGATAATGATCGTCCTGTTGTCGGTGCGGCCCGGTACGCTCGAAAGCACGATGACAGAGGACCTCTCACCGGCCGAGCGGTACGCGGCAGCGCGCAGGCGAGCTGCCGAGCAGGCCACCGCGCTCGCGGGTTTCCGCGAGATGTACGACTTCGGTCTCGACCCGTTCCAGATCGAGGCCTGCCAGGCGCTCGAGGCGGGCAAGGGCGTACTGGTCGCCGCGCCCACGGGCTCCGGCAAGACGATCGTGGGCGAGTTCGCCGTCCACCTCGCCCTCCAGCAGGGCCGGAAATGCTTCTACACGACGCCGATCAAGGCGCTGTCGAACCAGAAGTACGCCGACCTGTGCCGTCGCTACGGCAGCGGCAAGGTCGGCCTCCTGACCGGCGACAACAGCCTCAACTCCGAGGCCCCGGTGGTCGTGATGACCACCGAGGTGCTGCGGAACATGCTGTACGCGGGATCCCAGACCCTGCTCGGTCTCGGCTACGTGGTCATGGACGAGGTGCACTACCTCTCCGACCGCTTCCGCGGCGCCGTGTGGGAGGAAGTGATCATCCACCTGCCGGAGTCGGTGACCCTGGTGTCCCTGTCGGCGACCGTGTCCAACGCCGAGGAGTTCGGCGACTGGCTGGACACCGTCCGCGGCGACACAGAGGTGATCGTCTCCGAGCACCGGCCCGTGCCGCTGTTCCAGCACGTGCTGGCCGGGCGCCGGATGTACGACCTGTTCGAGGAGGGCGAGAGCCGGCGGAGGGCGGTCAACCCCGACCTCACGCGCATGGCGCGGATGGAGGCCAGCCGCCCCTCGTTCCAGGACCGCCGGCGCGGCCGTGCGATGCGCGAGGCCGACCGCGAGCGGGAACGCAGACAGCGGTCCCGGATCTGGACCCCGAGCCGCCCCGAGGTCATCGAGCGCCTCGACGCCGAGGGCCTGCTGCCCGCGATCACCTTCATCTTCAGCCGCGCCGCCTGCGAAGCCGCCGTCCAGCAGTGCCTGTACGCGGGCCTCAGACTCAACGACGAGCAGGCGCGCGAGCGGGTCCGCGCCCTGGTCGAGGAGCGCACCGCCGCCATCCCGGCCGAGGACCTGCACGTCCTCGGCTACTACGAGTGGCTGGAGGGCCTGGAGCGCGGTATCGCCGCCCACCACGCGGGCATGCTGCCGACCTTCAAGGAGGTCGTCGAGGAACTGTTCGTGCAGGGCCTGGTCAAGGCGGTCTTCGCCACCGAGACCCTCGCCCTCGGCATCAACATGCCGGCCCGCTCGGTGGTCCTGGAAAAGCTCGTGAAGTGGAACGGCGAGCAGCACGCCGACATCACCCCCGGCGAATACACGCAGCTCACCGGCCGCGCCGGCCGCCGCGGCATCGACGTCGAGGGCCACGCGGTGGTGCTGTGGCAGCGCGGTATGAGCCCCGAGCACCTGGCGGGCCTGGCCGGCACCCGCACCTATCCGCTG
Organism: Streptomyces sp. NPDC087787; assembly: GCF_044743035.1. Classification (NCBI taxonomy): domain Bacteria; kingdom Bacillati; phylum Actinomycetota; class Actinomycetes; order Kitasatosporales; family Streptomycetaceae; genus Streptomyces; species Streptomyces sp. NPDC087787. Next base: position 234,977 of record NZ_JBIUVQ010000004.1, on the reverse strand, counting down.
CGCTCCAGCTTCAGGCCGTCGTACAACATGGCGGTCAACCTGGTGGACCAGTTCGGCCGGCACCGCTCGCGCGAGCTGCTGGAGACCTCCTTCGCGCAGTTCCAGGCGGACAGGTCGGTCGTCGGTATCTCCCGGCAGGTGCAGCGCAACGAGGAGGGCCTCGAAGGCTACAAGGCCTCCATGACGTGCCACCTCGGCGACTTCACGGAGTACGCGCGGCTGCGCCGGGAACTGAAGGACCGTGAGACCGAGTTGTCGCGGCAGGGCGCGGCCCAGCGGCGTGCCGAGGCCGCCGTCGCCCTGGAGAAGCTCAAGCCGGGCGACGTCATCCACGTCCCCACCGGCAAGTTCGCGGGCCTGGCTCTGGTGCTGGACCCGGGCCTGCCCGCGGGCCGCTCCAACGGCCACCGCGGCCTGGAGTACCACGACGGCCCGCGCCCGCTGGTGCTGACCGCCGAGCGGCAGGTCAAGCGGCTGGCGGCCATCGACTTCCCGGTGCCCGTGGAGCCGCTGGAGCGGATGCGGATCCCGAAGTCGTTCAACCCGCGCTCCCCGCAGTCCCGCCGCGACCTCGCCTCCGCGCTGCGCACCAAGGCCGGGCACATCTCGGCGGAGCGGCACCGCAAGCGGCGCTCCCAGGCGGCCGACGACCGCGAGATCGCCCGGCTGCGCGCCGCGCTGCGCGCCCACCCCTGCCACGGGTGCGACGACCGCGAGGACCACGCCCGCTGGGCCGAGCGCTACCACCGGCTGATGCGCGACACCAGGCATCTGGAGCACCGCATCGAGGGGCGTACGAACACCATCGCGCGCACCTTCGACCGGATCGTCGCGCTGCTGACGGAGCTCGACTACCTGCGCGGCGACGAGGTCACCGAGCACGGCAAGCGGCTGGCCCGGCTGTACGGCGAACTCGACCTGCTGGCCAGCGAATGCCTGCGCGAGGGGGTCTGGGAGGGACTGGGGCCGGCCGAACTCGCGGCGTGCGTCTCGGCGTTGGTGTACGAGGCGCGGGTCAGCGACGACGCGATGGCGCCCAAGCTGCCCTCGGGGAAGGCGAAGGCCGCGCTCGGCGAGATGGTGCGGATCTGGGGCCGCCTCGACGCGCTGGAGGAGGACTTCCGCATCAACCAGACCGAGGGGGTCGGCCAGCGTGAGCCCGACCTCGGTTTCGCCTGGGCCGCGTACATGTGGGCCTCCGGCAAGGGCCTGGACGAGGTGCTGCGCGAGGTGGAGATGCCGGCGGGCGACTTCGTGCGCTGGTGCAAGCAGGTGATCGACGTGCTGGGCCAGATCTCCGCGGCGGCGCCGGTGGAGGGCTCCTCGGTGGCCAGGAACGCGCGCAAGGCGGTGGACGGGCTGCTCCGGGGCGTCGTGGCCTATTCCTCGGTCGGGTAGGGAGCCGGACGATCGCATGGATCACGTGGCCCCGGCGAGTGCTGCCGGGGCCACGTGGTTTTCGTATGTCCGTACCGCGTCACCGTGCGTGTTCGAATCGTGTCGGGGTGTGCAAATGCCCCGAGCGTACTCCCGTCGTGCGCCCCGTTTCAGGCCCTTGCTGAATATGACATGGCGATGATCCGACCGGATTATGCTCGCCCGCGGCGCAGCGAGTTGAGGTTGTTCGCGAGCTTGCTCCCAAGCGTCCTCGAACGCGCCGAAATCCGCGTCGATTTCATGACGTACCCCCACTGGAAGCTGCCCGAACCCAGCCGATTCTCCTCAGAGGGCTTACATGGTGAGTGTTCAATCGCCCCCCGGTGGCCGTGAACTTCCCTACGCGCGCGTGCTGTTGCTGCCCGCACTGGTGATGGCGGCGGCCACCGGGGCCGCCGTGGCCCTGGTGCCGGACCCGGCCCGCCTCGCCGTCGCCTGCTGCGGCGCCGTCGCCACCCTGCTGGTGCTCACCACGGGCGCCGAGGCGGTGCGCCGCGGGCGCGCCATCCGGGAACAGCGGGCCCAGTACGCCCGGCGCACCGCGGACCTGGAAGGGCGCCTGGCCGCCCACGACCGGGAGATCCACCGTCTCGCCTCGGACGTCCTGCCCGCCGCCATCGACCACCTGCGCGGCAATCACACACCCGCCGAGGTGATGCGCGACATCGTCGACGGACACCCCGAGTGGCGAGGGATCCCCCAGTCGCAGCGCGCGGTGGTGCGCATGATCCTCAAGATCGTGGACGACGAGGAGAACATCCGCGACTCCACCCAGCGCGCCTTCGTCAGCATCGCCCGGCGCGTCCAGGCGATCGTGCACCAACAGGCAAGGGAACTCAGGGAGATGGAGGAGGACCACGGCCGCAGCCCCGAGGTCTTCGACGACCTGCTGCGCATCGACCACGGCACCGCGCTGATCGGCCGGCTGGCCGACTCCGTCTCCGTCATCGGCGGCGGCCGCCCCGGCCGCCAGTGGCCCAACCCGGTCACGCTCTACAGCGTGCTGCGCGGCGCCATGTCCCGGATCCTGGAGTACCGGCGGATCGAGCTGCACTCCATCGCCAAGGTCAACATCAAGGGCGTCGACGTCGAGCCCGTCATCCACGCCGCGGCCGAACTCCTCGACAACGCCACCCGCTACTCGCCGCCGCAGACCAAAGTGCACGTCACGGCCGTGGAGGTGCAGACCGGCGTCGCCATCGAGATCGAGGACGGCGGCGTCAGCCTGAACGAGGAGACACGCGCCCGGATCGAGCGGCTGCTCGAGGCGGCCAAGGCCGGCGTCGATCCGCTGGACCTCAGTGACACCCCCCGCCTGGGCCTCGCGGTCGTGGGACGGCTGTGCGCGAAGCACCGGATGCAGGTCTCCCTGCGGGCCTCCGCGTACGGCGGTGTCCGCGCGGTCCTCGTGGTGCCCGGCGAGATGACGACCACCGAACCCGCTCCGGGGCTCGCCCACGGCATCGGCGCCACCTCCGTGCCGCGTCCGGGCAAGGACGCGGTGGCGGGCCCCGAGCGCGCCCCGAAGAGACGCCGCCCCACCAGCCCCCGCGTCCCCGCCGCGGTTCTTCCGGCGGACGACGAGGTCCCCGAGGTCACCGAGTGGACGGCGGGCGGCCTGCCGCAGCGCCGCAGCCGGGCCAGGGCCCCACTGGGCCGGCGCGTCGCCGACCAGGCCGCCGCCGAGCGGGCCGGGCGGGAGGGCGGGACGGCGCGGGCCGCGTCCGGACCCGTGACCGCGCCCAGCAGGAAGGACCCCGAACCGGGACTCTGGGTCGAGGCGTTCTGGGACGGGCTGAAGAAGGACAACCCGGGTCCGGACCCGACCGCGTTCACCCGGGAACCGACCGCGTATCTCCACCTGATCGAGGAGCCGGCCCGTGCCGAGGCCGACGTCCGGGCCGACGACGAGGGGGACCTCAAGTGATCCAGCAGCGAGCCAACTTCGACTGGATGCTCAAGGAGCTCCACGACAGCGTGCCCGGCATCGGGATGATCGTGGTCCTCTCGGCCGACGGCCTGCGCATCGCCCGCTACGGCGGCGACGGCGACGCCGCCGACCGGGTCGCCGCGGCCTGCGCCGGACTCCAGAGCCTCGCGTCCGCCGTCGCCGTGGAGATCCCGGGCAGCGACGGCCGGATGAAGCTGGTCGTCATCGAGATCGACGGCGGCTACTTCTACCTCATGTCCGCCGGGGCCAACGCCTATCTCGCGGTGCTCGCCGACATCCGCACCGAACCCGGGCTCATGAGCGCCCGCATGCGCGACCTCGTGGTCCGCATCGGCGCCCACCTGACCAGTCCGCCGCGGCGGGGCGGGCAGACCGTATGAGCCCTCCGCGGCGCCAGAGGCGTTCCCCCGGGCACGAACCGCCCCCGCCGCCCCCCGAACCCGCCGGGCAGGGCGAGGAGAAGAACCCCGAGCGGCTGTACGTGGTCGCCGGGGCGGGCGAGGACGGCGCCCGCGCGGCCGTCGACCTGGTGACCCTGATCGTGGCGCGCACCGAGCCGCCGCCGTCCGCCACCCCGGAGCAGGTGGCGCTGGTGCGGCTGTGCGCCGCCCCGCTGTCCGTGGCCGAGCTGTCGGCCTACCTCGGCCTGCCGTTCAGCGCGACGACGGCGCTGATCACCGAGCTGCTCGCGGCCGGCCTTGTGCAGGCCCGCGCGCCGATCGTCCGCCGGGCGGTCCCCGACCGACACCTCCTCGAAGCGGTGATGCATGGACTTCAAAGGCTCTGACGCCCTCCCCGGCCCGCGTACCGAGGACCATCTGCCGCACACGGTACGGACCGCGGCGAAGATCGTGATCGTCGGTGGCTTCGGGGTCGGCAAGACGACCATGGTGGGCTCGGTCAGCGAGATCAGGCCGCTGACCACCGAGGAGACGATGACGCAGGCCGGGATCGGCGTCGACGACGACTACGGCTCGGAGTCCAAGACGGCCACCACCGTGGCGATGGACTTCGGCCGCATCACCGTCAGCGACCACCTGGTGCTCTATCTCTTCGGCACCCCCGGCCAGCAGCGCTTCTGGTTCCTGTGGAACGGGCTGTTCGAGGGCGCGCTCGGCGCGGTGGTGCTGGCCGACACCCGCCGGCTGGAGGTCAGCTTCGACGTCATGGGCCGCCTCGAGGAGCGCGGCGTGCCCTTCGTCGTCGCCGTCAACTCCTTCCCGGACGCCCCCCGTCACCCGGTCCCGGAGCTGCGTGCCGCGCTCGACCTGCCCGAGGAGATCCCGATCGTCGAGTGCGACGCGCGGCGCCGTTCCTCCAGCCGTGACGTGCTGTTGACGCTGACACGCTTCCTGCACTCCCTCGCCGTGACCGGCTCGCCCGTCTGATGCGCGCCGGCCGGCCCGTCCGCGCATCCACACCTGTTCCGTTCCCCGAAAGCGACCGCCGTGACGCCTGAACCCGATTCCCCGACCGGTCCGGACGACCTCGCCCCGGCCCCGCCGCCCGGCTGCCCCGTGCACGGCACCGGGCCCGGCGGGCTGCACCGGCTCCACGAGGCGCGGGACCTGAGAGTGCTCTACGAGCAACTCCGCGAGCAGTACGGCCCGGTGGCGCCCGTACTGCTCCACGACGACGTGCCGATGTGGGTGGTCCTCGGCCATGCCGAGAACCTGCACATGGTGAGCAGCCCCTCGCTGTTCACCAAGGACAGCCGTATCTGGACGCCACTCAGGGACGGCACGGTCAAGCCCGACCATCCGCTCATGCCGCACATCGCCTGGCAGCCGATCTGCGCGCACGCCGAGGGCGAGGAACTCAGGCGGCTGCGCGGCGCCGTGCAGGGCGCCCTGGAGTTCATCGACTTCCGCGCCCTGCGCCGCCACATCGGCCGGGCCACCCAGCGCCTGGTCAACCGGTTCTGCGAGACGGGCCGCGCCGACCTCGTCGCCCGGTTCACCGAGCATCTGCCCATGGCGGTGATGTGCCAGGTCCTCGGCATGCCGGAGGAGTACAACGACCGGATCGTGCAGGCCGCCCGCGACATGCTCAAGGGCACCGAGACGGCGATCGCCAGCAACGAGTACATCATGGACTGCCTGCTGCGGCTCACCGTCCGCCGCCGGGCCCGGCCCGAGGACGACCTCACCAGCCACCTCATCGACCAGCCGGCGGGCCTGACCGACGAGGAGGTCGGCCAGCATCTGCGCGTCGTACTCATCGGCACCTACGAGGCCAGCGCCAACCTGCTGGCCAACACCGTGCGCCGGGTTCTGACCGAGCCCGGTTTCCGGGCCCAGCTCAACGGCGGTCAGATGACCGTGCCGGAGGCGGTCGAGCAGTCGCTGTGGGACGAGCCGCCGTTCAGCACCATCTTCGGCTACTTCGCCAAGCAGGAGACCGAACTCGGTGGCCGGCGCATCCGCCGGGGTGACGGGCTGCTGCTGGGCATCGCGCCGGGCAACGCCGATCCCCGGGTGCGGCCCGGTCCGACGGCGGACATGCAGGGCAACCGCTCCCACCTCGCCTTCGGCGGCGGCCCGCACGAGTGCCCCGGCCAGGACGTCGGGCGTGCCATCGCCGACGTCGGCGTCGACATGCTGCTGACCCGGCTGCCGGACGTCCGGCTCGACTGCGAGGAGATGGAACTGCGCTGGACGGAGTCGATCGCCTCCCGCCATCTGCTGGAGCTGCCGGTGCGGTTCACGCCGCGGCCGCAGCAGGACGAGCGATCCAGGCCGAGCCACACCCCGCACCCGGTTGAGCCGTCACGCCCGGAGTGGGAGATCGGCACCGCGACCGCGGGACGGCGGCCGGAGCGGTCGCCGGAGCCGTCGGCCACGGGTTCGGCGGTGCCGGAGCCGGCGGCGGCCGTGGAGCCGGGTGTCGCCGTGAAGCCGGGTGTCGCACCGGCCGCCGAGGACCCGTACACCGCACCGGCCGCCGGCGCGGCCCGCCCCCACGGCGCCTGGCAGCGCCTCCTGCGCTGGTGGCGCGGTTACTGACGGCCCGCCCACCCCGCGAAGTCGGACCAGGCCCGGAGCGTCCGCCCGCTGGTGAACCGGTGCTCCGCCCCCGTGACCGGGTCCGTGAACTCCAGTGTCCGCGCGAGCAGTTGCAGCGGGCGCCGGAAGTCACCGGCGGGCACGGGGCCGGTCACCACCGGGTAGAGGGGGTCGCCCAGGATCGGTACGCCCAGCGCGTTCATGTGCACCCGCAGCTGGTGCGTCTGCCCGGTGGCGGGCACCAGCCGGTACCGTCCGAGCCCGTCCGGGCGGTGCCCGGCGAGCTCCACGCGCGTGACGGCGTTCGGGTCGCCCGCCACCTCGCGGGCGGCCTGGACCCCGCGCTCCTTCACGATCCGGCTGCGCACGGTCCGCGGCAGGGTCAGTGCCGGGTCGTACGGCGCCACCGCCTCGTACTCCTTGCGCACCAGCCGGTCACGGAACAGGGCCTGGTAGGCGCCGCGTTCCTCGGGCCGCACCGTGAACAGCACCAGCCCGGCGGTGAGCCGGTCCAGGCGGTGCGCGGCGCTCAGCGCGGGGATGCCCAGCTCCCGGCGCAGTCGTGCCAGCGCCGTCTCGGCGACGTGTGAACCGCGCGGGGTGGTGGCGAGGAAGTGCGGCTTGTCGACGACGACGAGGTGCTCGTCGCGGTGCACGACCCGGAGCGGGAAGGGCACCGGCACCTCCTCGGGCAGCTCCCGGTGGAACCACACGTACATGCCGGGCTCGTACGGCGCGTCCGTCGCCACCGCCCGTCCGTCGGCCCCGACGACCAGGCCCGCGTCGACCATGGCCCCGACCACCCCGGGCCCGGCCCCCGACAACCGCTCCACCAGATACGCCCGCACGGTCGCCCAGGACCCGGCGGCGGGCAGCCGTACCCGCACGGGGTCCACCCCGCGCTGCTGAGGCAGGGGAGAGGGCGGGGTACGGGTCTTGCGTCGCATCGACCGAAAGCCTACGAGGCCGCCCACGGGCCCGGGTAACCGGTGCGCCGACGGCTGCCTGTGGGCAGGAGCTTGCACGCCCCCCCGAAGGGGGGACTGATGCTGAAACGCCACTTCCCTCCGGAGCCACGATATATCGCGTGCATTGACGTGCCTGCCGAGACGCGATATGTTCGTGTCCGGATATTCGGAAGCGAGGTGACGGTGATGGCCGGCGGGCGCAGAAGGCTGAGCAATCCGCTCGCGCTGACCGTGATGACCACGCTCTGGCAGAAGCCGATGCACCCCTATGAGATCGCGCAGACCCTGCGCCGTCAGGGCAAGGACGCCAGCACCAAGATCAACTACGGCTCGCTCTACACGGTCGTGCAGAACCTGGAGGAGCGCGGCTTCGTCGAGGTGGTCGACGTCGAGCGGCGGGGCAACCGCCCCGAGCGCACGATCTACGCGCTCACCGGGTCCGGCCGTGAGGAGATGACGCGGTGGCTGTCGGACCTCGTGGCCGTGCCGGCCAAGGAGTACCCGATCTTCGAGACCGCGCTCTCCCTGCTGGGGGCGCTGCCCCCGGACGACGTCCTGCGGCTGCTGGAGGAACGGCTGACCGCCCTGGAGATGCGGGTGGCGAGCGGACGGGCGGTGCTGGACAAGCTCCACGAGACGCTGCCGCGCCTGTTCCTCATAGAGGTCGAGTACCACCAGCACATGGCCGAGGCGGAGACGGAGTGGGTCCGCGGCTTCGCCCGCGAGATCCGCGAGGGCTCGCTGCCGGGCGTCGAGGGCTGGCGCCGGTTCCACGAGACGGGGGAGATCCCCGCGGAGTTCAAGGAAGCCGAGGAACGCCACTACCAGAAGTGAACTTGTCATGAGACAGACCCCGGCAGGGCTGTTGCAGCAGTCCCGCCGGGGTTTCGAACCCCGAAGCCGAATCCACCGTGAGGCTTCTCCGGGCGATCGAGGTGCGGCACACCCAGGATAGCCCGGCGCTCTCACGTGGATCATTCGGCGATCTTCGCCACCCGTCCACGCACCACTCATCCAGGAGAGCTCCGCCATGAGTCCCACCCGGGCACCCGCCGTCGAGGCGCGCGGGCTGACCAAGACCTATTCCGGCGACGTCACCGCCCTCAACGGCATGGACATCACCGTCGAGCCGGGTACCGTCTTCGGTCTCCTCGGCCCGAACGGCGCCGGCAAGTCCACCACCGTCAAGATCCTCACCACTCTGGCCCGCCCCGACTCCGGCGAGGCGACCGTGGCCGGCCACGACGTGCTGCGCCACCCGGACCGGGTGCGGCGCGCCATCGGCGTGGTCGCGCAGAACTCCGGCGCCGACCCGGTCGCCACCGGCCGCGAGAACCTCCGGCTCCAGGGCAGGCTCTACGGTCTGAAGGGCGCCGGCCTGGACCGGCGGGCCGACGAACTGCTGGAGCGGTTCAGCCTCGCCGACGCCGCCCGCCGCCCGGTCAAGGGCTACTCCGGCGGCATGCGGCGGCGCCTGGACGTCGCTCTCGGACTGGTGCACCGGCCCGAGGTCCTCTTCCTCGACGAGCCCACCACCGGCCTCGACCCGGAGGCCCGTACGGCGATGTGGGACGAGATCGGCCGCCTGGCCGGCGAGGAGGGACTGACCATCCTGCTCACCACCCACTACCTGGAGGAGGCCGACCGGCTCGCCGAGCGCATCGCCATCGTCGACCGCGGCCGGGTCGTCGTCGAGGGCACCCCGGACTCCCTCAAGGGCGAACTGCGCGGCGACGCGGTCCACATGGAACTGCGGGCGGCGGTAGGCGAGGCCGGGCGCACGCTGCTCGCCGGCACCCTGGGCTCCCTGCCCGGCGTGCACGAGGTGCTGATCGACGGGCGCCGGATCAGCGCCCGCGCCGACGACGGAGCCGCCGCGATGCCCGCGCTCCTCGCAGGCCTGGAGCGCGCCGGAGTCACCGTGACCGCGGCGACCGTGGCCCGCCCCTCACTCGACGACGTCTACCTCCGCTACGCGGGCCGCCGTTACGCCGAGGCGGAGGCCGAGAGCGGAGCCGCCGGCGCCGAGGCCCTCGCCCTCGCCGGAGGTGCCCGATGAGCACCGCGATCTCCCAGACCTGGTACATGACCCAGCGTCAGATGATGGTGTTCGCGCGCCAGCCCGCCTACGCGGTCATCACCCTGATCCAGCCCGTGATCTGGCTGTTCCTGTTCGGCAGCCTCTTCAGGAAGGTCGTCGAACTCGGCGGCTTCGGCACCACCTCGTACCTGGACTACCTGGTACCGGGCGTGGTCGTGATGAGCGCGCTCAGCTCCAACATGTGGGCCGGCATGGGCACGTTGGAGGAGATCCAGCGCGGCACCCTCAACCGGTTCCTGACCACCCCGGTCAGCCGGGCCGCCCTGATGAACGGCAACGTGGTCCACAACGGCCTGGTCACCGCCCTTCAGTCGGTCGTCATCGTGCTGCTCGGCCTGCTGGGCGGGGCCGACTTCCCCGGTGGCGTCGGCGGCGTCCTGATCCTGGTGCTCGCCTCGGTGCTGCTCGGCACGGTCTTCGGGGCGTTGTCCAACGCGCTCGGCATGCTTGTGCAGGAGCGGGAGTCCATCATCGGCATCAACACCTTCCTGCTGCTGCCGCTGACGTTCCTGTCCTCCGCCTTCATGGCCCCCGCGCAGATGCCCGGCTGGATGCGCCACATCGCCGACTTCAACCCGCTCAACTGGGCGATGGTGGCGGGCCGTTCCGCGATGTCCGCGCATCCCGACTGGAGCGTCGTGGGGAGCCGGGGCGGCGCGCTGCTGGCCCTCGCGGTGGCCGCGGTATGGCTGTCCATACGGACGTTCCACTCCTACCAGCGGTCGGTCTGAGCCACGCGAAAGCGGCGGCGGTACCGACCCGGTACCGCCGCCGCTTCGTGCGTGGCTCACGCGGCCGGCGCCGCGCCCTCCTGCTCCGCCTCGATCCGGGCGTTCCAGTCCCGCTTGGAGGCCTGCCAGCCGTCCTCGTCGTGGCCGAGCCGCCAGTACCCGGAGATCGACAGGCTCTCGCGGGGAACGGAGTGCTCGACCCGCAGCAGCCGGCGCAGCTCCTTCACGAACCCGGCCTCGCCGTGCACGAACGCGTGCACCCGGCCCTCGGGGAACGGCAGCGCCCGTACGGCCTCCACCAGCGCCCGGCCGACCGGCCGCTCGCCGCGGTGCAGCCAGACCACCTCCACGTCGGAGTCGATCTTCTGCTCCTCCTCGGGGCCCGCGACCTCGATGAAGGCGTGGGCCGTCGCACCCTCGGGCAGTGCCTCCAGAGAGCGTGCGATCGCCGGCAGGGCGCTCTCGTCACCGGCCAGCAGGTGCCAGTCGGCGCTCGCGTCCGGGGCGTAGGCGCCGCCGGGACCGAGGAAGCGCACGGTCTCGCCGGGGCGCGCCAGCAGCGACCAGGGGCCGGCCAGCCCCTCGTCGCCGTGGATGACGAAGTCCAGGGTCAGCTCGCGGTGGCCGGGGTCCCAGGCGCGCACCGTGTACGTCCGGGTCACCGGCCACTGCTCGCGCGGCAGCTCCTCGCGGATCCGCTGGAGGTCGAAGGGCTCGGGATAGGTGACGCCGTCGGGCGGGAACAGCAGCTTGACGTAGTGGTCCGTGCAGCTGTCCGCCGAGAAGTCGGCCAGGCCGTCCCCGCCGAGCACCACGCGCTGCATGTGCGGGGTCAGCCGTTCGGTCCGGACGACCTGCGCGGAGTGGGTCCTGCGCTGCTTGCGCGCCGGACGTTCTGCCATGACGGCCTCCCAGTTCCCCTTGCTTAGGTTTACCTAAGTTAACACTTCTCCCCGGCGAGTACCCCTCCCGTCCGGGGAGCGGCGGGTGTCGCCGCGGCCGTCACGCCCCCAGCGTGGTCAGCAGCCGCTGAAGTGAACCTCCCAGGCCCCAGCGGGCCGCCAGCTCCTCGAGCGCCGCCGGATCGCGCGGGACGCGCGGCAGCGCCGTGTCCACGTCCGGCAGCGGGACGTCGGCTGCGACGCGCACGACCTTCGGCGCCACCGCGAGATACGGCCGCGCCTCGTCGAGCCGCCTGCGCTGCGACGGCGTGAGCTTCGCCTTCGGGTCGTCGACTGCCGCCATGATCCCCGCCAGGTCGCCGAACTCGGTGAGCAGCCTGGCCGCCGTCTTCTCGCCGATGCCGGGCACGCCGGGCAGCCCGTCGCTCGGATCGCCGCGCAGCAGCGCCAGATCCGCGTACCCCGGGCCGTCGACCCCATACTTCTCCCGCAGCGCCGCCTCGTCGGTGGCCTGAAGCGTGCCGACGCCCTTGACCGGGTACAGCACCCGGATCCCGCGGGCGTCGTCCACCAGCTGGTACAGGTCCCGGTCGCCGGTGACGATGTCGACCGGGCCGCCCGCCCGCGCGGTGAACGTGCCGATCACGTCGTCCGCCTCGTACCCCGCCACGCCCACCCGGGCGATGCCCACCGCGTCCAGGACCGACTCGATCACCGGGACCTGCGGGGACAGCGTGTCCGGCACCTCCTCCTCGTCCGGGCCGCCGGTGTGCTCCACGGCCACCCGGTGCGCCTTGTAGGAGGGGATCAGCTCCACCCGCCAGGCCGGACGCCAGTCCGCGTCCATGCACGCCACCAGGCGGTCGGGCCGGTGGTCCCTGACCAGCCGGTCGATGAAGTCGAGCAGCCCGCGCACGGCGTTCACCGGCGTGCCGTCCGGGGCCCTGATCGACTCCGGGACGCCGAAGTAGGCGCGGAAGTACAGGGAGGCGGTGTCGAGGAGCATCAGTCGTCCGGTCACGTCCCGCATCATGCCGTACGGCACCGACAGTCACCCGACGGCGGAAACCGTGCATTCCCGGTGGCCGTGAGGCGAGGGCATTGTGAACCAGGCCACGTTTGGTTTGAGCCAAAAGGGTCTGGGCAGGCGCGCCTCGGATCGAAGGTGGTTGCTTTCCTCAACTGTTAGCGGCCCTCTGCGTCCTGTCCCTGGCCCCGAGACAAGAGGTACGCGTGTCTTCAAGACTTCAGGCCCAGCACCTGTTCAAGGTGTTCGGCCGACGACCGGACGAGGCAGTGGAAAAGCTACGGCAGGGTGCCGACCGCGAGGATCTGCGCGCCGGCGGTACCACCGCCGCCGTCATCGACGCCTCGTTCAGCGTCGATCCCGGCCAGATCTTCGTCGTCATGGGCCTGTCCGGATCCGGCAAGTCCACGCTCCTGCGGATGCTCAACGGGCTGCTGGAGCCGACCGCGGGCACCGTCAGTTTCGACGGCCAGGACCTGACCGCGCTCAGCGACCGCGAGCTGCGCGAGGTCCGCTCCAGGAAGATCAGCATGGTCTTCCAGCACTTCGCGCTCTTCCCGCACCGCAGCGTCCGCGAGAACGCCGCCTACGGTCTGGAAGTGCAGGGCGTGCCCCGCGCCGAGCGCGAACGCCGCGCCGACGAGGCGCTCGCCCTGTGCGGTCTGGCCGGCTGGGAGTCCTCCTGGCCCGACGAGCTCTCCGGCGGCATGCAGCAGCGGGTTGGCCTGGCCCGCGCCCTGGCCACCGACGCCGACCTGCTGCTGATGGACGAGTCCTTCAGCGCCCTGGACCCGCTGATCCGGCGCGACATGCAGGACCAGCTTCTCCAGCTCCAGAAGACGCTCAAGAAGACGATCGTCTTCATCACGCACGACCTCAACGAGGCCATGCGCCTGGGCGACCGGATCGCCGTCATGCGCGACGGCCGCATCGTGCAGACCGGCACCGCCGAGGACATCCTGCTGCGCCCCGCCGACGACTACGTCGCCTCCTTCACCCAGGACGTCGACCGGTCCCGGGTGCTGACCGCGGAGTCGGTCATGGACCGCGACGTGCGCGGTGACGAGGCGGACTGCGGCTGCGACACCGCGACCCCGCACACCCCGTTCACCGAGCTGTGCGCGATCAGCGCCCGCGTGCCCCACCCGGTCGCCGTGCTGGACGAGGACCACGACCTGGTCGGCATCGTCCCGCGCCGGCGGCTCGTCGGCTTCCTGGGCGACGAGCAGAGCACCCAGGTGAGCTGCGACGCGCCGCGGGACAAGGGCGGCGACAAGGCGGTGGCCCGTGCCTAGGATCCCGCTCGGCGACTGGGTCAACTCCGCGGTCGACTGGCTGCTCGGCCACATGTCCTGGCTCTTCGACTTCTTCAAGGCCGTCTTCACCGGCACCTACGACGGCATCAACGCCGTCCTCCAGGCGCCGCAGCCGCTGCTGCTCGCGGGCATCTTCGCCGTGCTCGCCTGGTGGCTGCGCGGCTCCCTCGCCGGAGTGCTCACCTTCGTGGGGTTCGCGTTCATCGACTCCATGGAACTGTGGTCGGACGCGATGGTGACCCTGGCACTGGTCCTCGTCGCCACGATCATCGCGCTGGTCGTCTCCGTGCCGGTCGGCATCTGGGCGGCCCGTTCGGACCGGGTCAGCGCCGTCGTCCGGCCGGTCCTGGACTTCATGCAGACGCTGCCCGCGATGATCTACCTCATCCCGGCCATCCTGTTCTTCGGCACCGGAGCCTCCGCGGGCATCGTCGCCACCCTGATCTTCGCCCTCGCGCCCGGCGTCCGCATGACGGAGCTGGGCATCCGCCAGGTCGACAAGGAACTGGTGGAGGCGGCCGAGGCGTTCGGCACCACGCCCCGCAACACGCTGCTGCGCGTCCAGCTCCCGCTGGCGCTGCCCACCGTGATGGCCGGCGTCAACCAGGTGATCATGCTCGGTCTGTCCATGGCCGCGATCGCCGGCATGGTCGGCACCGGCGGCCTCGGCGGCGACGTCAACGAGGCCATCGGCCAGCTCAACGTCGGTCTCGGCTCCGAGTCCGGTATCGCCATCGTGATCCTCGCGATCTACCTCGACCGCATGACGAGCGCCCTGGGCACCGAGGTCTCGCCGCTCGGCCGGCGTGCCGCCGCCAAGGCACGGGCCGCCAAGGGCCTGAAGATCTGGTCCTACCGGCCGCAGCCGCAGATCGCCGTGATCGGCGTGGTGGTCCTCGCCCTGGTCGCGGGTGGCATGGGCCTCTTCGCGGGCGGCGGCAGCGCGACGGCCGCCGGTGACGACGGCGACGTCGGCCACGGCAAGAAGATCACCATCGGATACATCCCGTGGGACGAGGGCGTCGCCTCCACCTTCCTGTGGAAGGAGGTCCTCGAACAGCGCGGCTACCAGGTCGATGCCCGCCAGTTCGACGCCGGGCCGCTCTACACCGCGCTCGCCCAGGGCAACGTCGACTTCGAGACGGACTCCTGGCTGCCGACGACCCACGCCCAGTACTGGAAGAAGTACGGCAGCGAGCTCGACGACCTCGGCTCCTGGTACGGGCCGACGTCCCTGGAGCTGACCGTCCCCTCGTACATGAAGGACGTGAACTCGCTCGAGGACCTCAAGGGCAAGGCGTCCGCCTTCGGCGGGAAGATCACCGGCATTGAGTCCAGCGCCGGCATGATGGGCCTGCTCAAGAGCAAGGTCCTCAAGGACTACGGCCTGGACAAGGAGTACAAGGTCGTCGACAGCTCCACGCCCGCCATGCTGGCCGAGCTCAAGCGCGCCTACAGCAAGAAGGAACCGGTCGTCGTCACGCTCTGGTCGCCGCACTGGGCGTACAGCGACTACGACCTGAAGAAGCTGAAGGACCCCAAGGGCTCCTGGGGCAAGGGCGACGGCGTGCACACGCTGGCCCGCAAGGGCTTCGCGGACGAGGACCCGGTCGTCGGCGACTGGCTGAAGAACTTCAAGCTGACCGAGAAGCAGCTCACCGGCCTCGAGGCCGAGATCAACAAGGCGGGCAAGGGCCGCCAGCAGGACGCCGTGCGCGCCTGGCTCAAGGACAACCCGGGCCTCGTCGACAAGCTCGCCCCGCTGCCCGGGGGCTCCGACGCCAAGCCGGCCGAGGCCAAGCGCACCCTGAACGTCGCCTGGTTCCCGTGGGACGAGGACATCGCCGTCACCCACCTGTGGAAGAACGTCCTGGAGCGCCGCGGCTACCGGATGAACATGAAGCAGATGGACGTGGGCCCGGTCTACACGGGCCTCGCCGGCGGCGACATCGACCTCAACTTCGACGCCTGGCTGCCCTACGCCCAGAAGAACTACTGGGACAAGAGCAAGGACAGGCTCAAGGACCTCGGCACCTGGTACGAGCCGACCTCCCTGGAGATCGCCGTGCCCTCCTACGTCAAGGACGTGAAGTCCCTGGAGGACCTCAAGGGCAAGGCGTCCACCTTCGGCGGGAAGATCATCGGCATCGAGCCGGGCACCGGCGAGATGGACCTGCTGAAGACCAAGGTCCTGCCCGGCTACGGCCTGGACAAGGAGTACAAGGTCGTCGACGGCTCCACGCCCGCGATGCTCGCCGAGCTCAAGCGCGCGTACGCCAGGAAGCAGCCCGTGGCCGTGGTGCTGTGGTCGCCGCACTGGGCGTACAGCCGCTACGACCTCACCAAGCTCGCCGACGACAAGAAGCTCTTCGGCGAGGGCAACACCGTGCGCACCATCTCCAGCGCCAAGTTCCCCGAGCAGTACCCGCAGCTCACCGAGTGGATCAAGAACTTCCGGATGAGCGAGGACGAGCTCGGCAGCCTGGAGAGCGAGATCAATCAGCGCGGTCAGGGCCACGAGGACGAGGCCGTCGCCGCCTGGCTGAAGCAGCACCCCGACATCCCGGCGCGGATGACCCCGCAGTAGCCTCCGCTCCGGACACCGCCGAAGGGGCGGGCCGCCCCGCATCGTCCGCGATGCGCGGGACGGGCCCGCCCCGCACGCTTGTCCACAGGAGGATTCCGGCCAACCGTGCGGAGCCACCCCCACGCACCCCGGACCCGCGCGATCCTTACAGGCATGTGACGGCGACAGGAAACTGTTTGCCGGACATGCGTAGGGTGCAGAGAACCCATCAGAAGGAGAGCGCCCGGAACCGGGCCCGCGGGCAGTGGCCCCGCGAACAGCGGACCGACGAGCGAAGGAGGGAGCCGGAGCGATGGGCGACAACAAAGAGCGGCCCCTCCGGGTGGGCGCGGCCGTCCGGCGGCGCCGCCGCGCGCTGGGGCTCACCCTCGCCGTGGTGGCCGACCGCAGCGGTCTGTCGGTCCCCTTCCTGAGCCAGATCGAGAACGACCGGGCCCGGCCCAGCCAGACCTCCCTGGAGAAGGTCGCAGACGCCCTGCGCACCACCGCCGTGGAACTGCTCGCGGCGGCCGACCCGGCGTGCAGCGTCGACGTCGTACGCGCCGAGGTCACCGAGCTGGAACCCGAACCCCGGGTGCGCTCCCTGGTGCGCGGCCACCACCAGCTGCACGCCTCGGAGTTCACCGGCGACCACGACGCCGGCCGTGAATTCCAGCACCGCAACGACGAGTTGATGTACGTCGCCGACGGAGCGGTGGAGATCGAGGCGGAGGGCCGGGCCTACCGGCTGGTGCGCGGCGACACGATGTACCTGACCGGCGGGGTCCGCCACCGCTGGCGGGCGACCGTGCCCGACACCCGGGTGATCGTGGTCGCGGTCGCCGAGCACATCGAGGCGGTACAGGACCGGTCGCGCTGATGCGGGTCGTCTCGCTGGTCCCCTCGCTCACCGAGGCGGTGGCCGTGTCCCTGCCCGGCGTGCTCGTCGGCGCCACCGACTGGTGCACGCATCCGGCGGACCTCGAGGTGGCCCGGGTCGGCGGCACCAAGAACCCCGAGGTGGACCGGATCGCCGCCCTCGCCCCCGACCTGGTGATCGCCAACGAGGAGGAGAACCGCAAGCCCGACCTCGACGCCCTGCGCGCGGCGGGCCTGGACGTCCTGGTGACCGAGGTCAGGGACCTGCCGCAGGCCTTTCGTGAACTGGCCCGGGTGCTGCGCGCGTGCGGCGGGACCGCCCGCCCCCGGTGGCTGGACGAGGCCGAGGCCGCCTGGGCGTCGCCGCCCCTGCCGCCGCGCCGCACGACGGCCGTCGTACCGATCTGGCGGCGGCCCTGGATGGTGCTGGGCCGGGACACCTTCGCGGGTGACGTCCTGGCCCGCCTGGGCGTCGACCACCTCCACGCCGGGCACGCCGAACGCTATCCGCGCGTCCCGCTGGAGGAGTTGCGCGCGGCGGCCCCGGACCTCGTCGTCCTGCCGGACGAGCCGTACCGGTTCACCGCCGACGACGGCCCCGAGGCTTTCCCAGGACTGCCCTGCGCGCTGGTCAGCGGGCGGCACCTGACGTGGTACGGGCCGTCGCTGGCGCGGGCTCCGCGGGTACTGGGCGAGGCGCTGCGAGCAGCGCGCCGCTGACCAGCCCGCGGGCGGTGTGCACGCCCGCGGCGGCCCAGGCCGTCACCAGGACGGCGTACAGAGCGACCGCGAGGGCGCCGCAGGCGGCGAGGTGGGTGTGCCGGGCGAGGGCCGCGGCGCCGGTGACGCAGGTGCCCACCGGGAAGGTGAACGACCACCAGGTCATCGCGAAGCCCATGCCCTGGCGGACGGCGCGCAGCACCTGGGCGGCGGCGAGGGCGAACCACATCAGCGCGAACCCCATCACCGGGACGCCGTACAGGACGGCGAGCACGCCGAAGCCCCCGGCGTACGGGGCCGGCACGACACCGGGGGCCATGTCCGCGAACGCGCCGACGGCGGTCGTGGACTGCCCGAGCGGGCCGAGGACCAGGAACAGCGTCGGGGTCAGCGCGAGCGGCAGCGGGCCCGCCGTGACAAGGCGGCCGAAGATCACCGGCAGGACGACCAGGGTCGCGAGCAG
Source organism: Streptomyces sp. NPDC087787 (assembly GCF_044743035.1). NCBI lineage: Bacteria > Bacillati > Actinomycetota > Actinomycetes > Kitasatosporales > Streptomycetaceae > Streptomyces > Streptomyces sp. NPDC087787. The sequence goes on along the minus strand of NZ_JBIUVQ010000004.1, from coordinate 216,911 downwards.
GCTGAGCCCGAACATCGCCACACACGCCAGGAGCAGGGTCGCCCGCGCCTGCCCGGCCGGCAGGTGCGGCACGAGGGCGGGCCCCAGGGCGGCGGACACCATGGGCGCGACCAGCGGCAGCAGCCACACGGGCGTCGCCTGGTGCGGCTCGATCCGGTGGTGCACGACCATCAGGTACGGCACGGCGACGGCGGCCGCGAGCCCGACGGCCGTACCGGCGGTGAACAGCACGGTGTCCAGGGCCACCGCGGCGGGAACGCCGATCCAGTCCCGCCCGACGGACAGCGCGCCGCCGCCGACCGCCAGCAGGGCCATGGACAGACAGCCGTAGAACGGCGCGGCCGCCGCGTCCAGCAGATGGGCGCGGGCCTGGTCGCGGTGGTGGATCCAGTGCAGGGTGCGGGCGGTCAGCAGGACCATGAGCCACACGAGCGAGAGGGCCCACACGGCGGCGCACACGGTACGCAGTCCGGGGACGTGCGGCGGCAGCGCGGCGCCCGCCGTGCCGACGGCGGCGGTGCCCATGACGGAGGCGTACCAGTTGGGGCCCAGATGACGGACGGCGGGGACACGGGGCCGGGGTGCGGCCTGCGGGGGCAGGGAGTGGGCTGCGGTGACCATGACTCGAGGTTTTCCCGGTCCATACGCTCCCACCAGGGGGTTTGTGTCTATCACGACATAAGCTGGCTTTATGAGGAGCACCGAGAGCACCCAGAGGGCCGAGGCGAACGGAGGGGCCGGCGCGGGCCGGCGGCCGGGGACCTCGCTGGCGCACCGGGTTCCCGACCTGGGCGCGCTGGAGCTGCTGCTGGCGGTGGCGCGGCTGGGGAGCCTCGGCGGGGCGGCGCGGGAGCTGGGCATCACCCAGCCGGCGGCGAGCAGCCGGATCCGCTCCATGGAGCGGCAGCTCGGCGTGGCGCTGGTGGACCGCTCGCCGCGCGGATCGCGGCTGACGGACGCCGGGGCCCTGGTCACCGACTGGGCGCGGCGCGTCGTGGAGGCGGCGGAGGCCTTCGACGCGGGCGCGCAGGCGCTGCGGGACCGGCGGGACTCGCGGCTGCGGGTGGCGGCGAGCATGACGATCGCGGAGTACCTGCTGCCGGGCTGGCTGATCGCGCTGCGCGCCCGGCGGCCCGACACCGCGGTGTCCCTGCTCGCCGGGAACTCGGCGGTGGTGGCCGAGCGGCTGCTGGGGGGCGAGGCGGACCTCGGCTTCGTGGAGGGAGTGTCGGTGCCGTCCGGTCTCGACTCCGTCGTGATCGGCCACGACCGCCTGCTCGTGGTGACCGCCCCGGCCCACCCGTGGGCCCGGCGGCGGCGCCCGCTGTCCGCGGAGGAGCTGGCCACCACGCCGCTGATCCTGCGCGAGAAGGGCTCCGGCACCCGGCAGGTTCTGGACGCGGCGCTCGGCGGCCTGGCACGCCCGCTGATCGAGCTGTCCTCCACGACGGCGGTGAAGGCGTCCGCGGTGAGCGGAGCGGGCCCGGCGGTGCTCAGCGAACTCGCGGTGGGCGAGGAACTGTCCCTGCGCCGCCTCGTCCCCGTCCCCGTCGACGGCGTGACCCTCGAACGCGACCTGCGAGCGGTCTGGCCCACCGGCCACCGGCCGGCCGGCCCGGCCCGCGAACTGCTGTCCTTGACGCGGACGTGAGGTGAGCACCCCCCACCTGGAACGCCGGCCCGACGGCACGGTCCGGACCGGGCACCGGCGCGCCTCCGGAATGGCTGGGCAACCGTCCCCGGCACCACCCACCGGCGTGGGACCGGCGCGGGTCGCCGCCGCCCCTTGAGGCCCGGGCTACAGGAAGGTGTGTCCCTCGCCCCGGTACGTCGGCACGGCAGCCGTCACACGATCGCCCTCGACGAGACGCAGCGTGTCGAACCGTTCGCACAACTCGCCCGCCTTGGCGTGCCGGAACCACACCTTGTCGCCGATCAGCAGGTCGTCGGCGGGGGTGCCGAGCAGCGGCGTCTGCACCTCGCCCGCCCCCTCCTGAGGGTCGTAGCGCAGCCCCTCGGGCAGGTACGGCACCGGGAGCCGGTCCGCGCCGGGCGCGCCGGAGGCCGGGTAGCCGCCGCCCAGGACCGTGACGACCCCGACCCCCGGGCGCCGGACGACGGGCAGGGCGAACAGCGCCGCCGGACGGCCCCGGAACGACGTGTAGTTGTCGAAGAGCCGCGGGACGTACAGCCCGGAGCCCGCGGCGATCTCGGTCACCGCGTCCTCCGCCGCCGTGTGCTGCACACTGCCGGTGCCACCGCCGTTCACGAACTCCAGGTCCGGCGCCACGGCCCGGACCGCACGCACCACCGCGGCACGCCGCTCGGCGAGTTCCCCGCGTGCCGCGGCCTGCATCAGCCGGATCGCGCGTGAGCGCAGCGGCCGTCCCGCGACCGCGTCGCCCACGCCCGCCACATGGCCCTCGTAGGCCATGATCCCCACGAGCGCGAACCCCGGGCGGCGGGCCACCGCACGGGCCATGTCGGCGACCTGGGCGGGGGAGTGCAGCGGGGAGCGGCGCGCGCCGACCCGTACGCGCCCGCCGAGCAGCCGCAGTGAGGTGTCCAACTCCAGGCAGACCCGCACGACTTCGCCTCCGCCCCCGCGCGCGGCGTCGATCAGGTCCAGTTGCGCGGGGTCGTCCACCATCACCGTGACGGCGCGGGCGAGTCCGGGGTCGGCGGCGAGTTCGGCGTAGGCGGCGCGGTCGGCGGACGGGTAGGCCAGCAGCACGTCGTCGAAGCCGGAACGGGCCAGCCACAGGGACTCGGCGAGCGTGAACGACATGATGCCCGCGAAGCCGTCCTTCGCCAGGGCGCGTTCGAGCAGGGCCCGGCAGCGCACGGACTTGCTGGCGACCCGGACCGGCTTGCCGCCGGCCCGGCGGACGAGGTCCTCGGCGTTGGCGTCGAAGGCGTCCAGGTCCACGATCGCGACAGGGGCGTCGAGTTGGGCGGTGGCCCGGTCGTAACGGGCCCGGTCGGCGGCGCGCGGAGTCATGGACGCAGCCTGCCAGACCTGATTACCGCGGGGTAGGGGGATGTTCCGGGCAGATCCCCCCTGGCCTCGCGGACTGGTTCCCGCCGGGGCCGGGGCAGCCCGTAGAGTGACGCGCACGCACGGCTGAACCAGGAAGTGATTCCGGCCGCGGCGTTGAGCCGGGATGGCGGTTCGCTCGTACGGGTATGCGTGTCCGGTGACGACGAGTCCGCGCCGGGCGGGGCGACGAGGACGACCGTGCCCGGTGAAACGGCACGGGCACGAGGAAACGGGGGGTGCATGAGCACGGAAGCGCGCCACGCCCCCGTCCCCTCACAACCCGTCGGGCCCACGGGCGGCGACGGCGACCCGAACACACCGGCCCCCGCCACCGACGGCCCACCCGACGAGCCCACGCCCGCCGCGGGCGCGACACGGCCGGCGCCCGGCGGCGGTACGTCCGCGCAGGCGCGGGGTGCGTCAACGGGTCCCACGGCTTCGAGCCTGAACGCTCCCCGGCGTGGGACTCCGGCGGGTTCCGGCGCTTCGGGCACGGGGGGCTCCTCTCCTGTTGCGACAGACGGAGGAGCGGCTGGTCCGGACACGGACGGCCGGGCGGGGTACGGCACCGGCTTCCCGCCGCCTCGCACCGGCCCCGGCGCCGACGGCGCCCAGGCCGCCACCGACTCCCGTCCCCGTTTCCCGGACTTCCGTCCCCCTTCCCGCCGCGGCGCCACGCCCGCCGCGACACCGCCCCCCGCGACACTGCCCCCTCCCCCCGCCTCGGCCCGCTTCCCGGACGCACCGCCGACAGCCGGCAACGAGACGCGGCCGGGCACCGGGCCCGCGACGTCCGACCCCGCCGGGGGAAGCCGCGCCACGGTCCCCCAGGCGTCCCCCGACACCCGCGGCGGCGCCGCGGGCCGTTCCGCGGCCGCGCCGACGACGCCCGGGGCCGGCCCTTCGGGCGGGCGGGGCTCCGCCGACGAAGCGTCAGAAAGCGCGGCCGCCGGGGCCGGGAGGGCCACCACTCGCTTCCCCGGGGAGCAGGCGATCCCCGGCCAGCGCGAAGACGGGAACATACCCCCGCGCCCAGGACATCGCCCCTCGACGGCGGCGCGCGGCAGCGGCGCGCCCGTCGAGAGCGCGTCGGAGACGACCAGGCGTCTGCGCCCCGTCCCCGCCCAGCACCCGGCGCCGAGCGCACCGCCCCGCCCGACGACGCCTCCGTCCGCACGTGACCCCAGGCCGGACGCCGCCTTCGGTGCCTCCCCGCTCGGCGGGACGGCGAGCACGAGCCGGGCGCGACCGTCCGCTGCCTACCTGAGCGCCCCCGCCGCGACACCCCCGCGTGCCACGGGTACCGCTCCCGCACCCGACCCGGCGCTGTCCTGGAGCGCGGCCATGGCCCCGGCGACGGGACTCGGAATGGGGTTCGGGGAGCCGGAGGCGTACGACCGGAGGACCCGGGCGACCGGTGCGCTGATACGGCCGCGGGTCGCCGTCGCCGCCGCCTGCATGGTGCTGGGGCTCGGGCTCACCGGCGGCGCCGTGACCGGCAGCTGGCTCACCGGGGAACCGGGGAAGCCCGGCGCGGCGGGCGGCTTCGCCACGGCGGGCGCCATGTGGCACAGCGTCCCCGTCGACCAGCTCTTCCCGCCCACCGTGGACGGCCACGGCGCCGGACCCGGCGGAGCCGCCCGCACCTGGACCCGTGTCGCCGTCGCCCCGGACAGCGGCTGTGCGGGCGCCTTCGACCCGCTGCTGCGCAAGGCCCTCGCCCCCGTCGGCTGCGCCCGGCTGCTGCGCGCCACCTACACGGACGCCACCCAGAGCTACGTCACCACCGTGGGCCTGCTCTTCACCAAGGCCGACGCCCCCGCCATGACCTCCCTCGCCACCCGCTTCGAGAACGAGGGGCTCGCCCGGCGCACCGACCTCGTGCCGCGCCCGTACGCCGCCAAGGGCACCGTCGCCGCGGCCTTCGGCGACAAGCAGCGCGCGTCATGGACCGTCTCCGTACTGACCGAGGCCCCGGTGGTCGTCTACGCCGTCTCCGGCTGGGCGGACGGCCGCGCCGCCGGCCCCCCGGAGCCCGCCGCCGACGCGACACGGTCGGGAGCCACCACAGCCGCAGCCCAGGCAGGCCTCGGCAACGAGGCCCAGGGTCTCGCCGACCGCATCGGACGGGGCCTGCGACAGACCGTCAAGTCCGCCACGGAGGAGCCCTCGTGACAGCCGCCGTGCCGCCCGGGAACCGCAGGCCGCGCAGGACGCTCGCGGTCGGCGTACCGAGCGTGTTCCTCGCCGCCTGCCTCGCCCTCGTGCCGTCCGCCGTCGCGCACGCCGACAGCATCCGCTCCCAGCAGTGGGGCCTCGACGCCATGCACACCCAGGAGGCCTGGCGCACCACCCAGGGCAAGGGCATCACCGTCGCCGTCCTGGACACCGGCGTCGACGACGACCACCCCGATCTGCGCGGCAACGTCCTGCCCGGCAAGGACATGATCGGCTTCGGCGCGCGGCGCGGCGACCGGCCCTGGGCCCGCCACGGCACCGCCATGGCCGGCATCATCGCCGGTCACGGCCACGGCCCCGGCAACGCGGACGGCGTCCTCGGCATCGCGCCCGAGGCCAGGATCCTGCCCGTGCGGGTGATCCTGGAGGAGGACGACTCCGCCCGCGGCAAGGCCCGCAGCAGCCGGGGCAACGCCCTCGCCGAGGGCATCCGCTGGGCCACCGACCACGGCGCCGACGTCATCAACCTCTCCCTCGGCGACGACTCCGACTCCGCGCACCCCGAGCCCGCCGAGGACGAGGCCGTCCAGTACGCGCTGGGCAAGGGCGCCGTCGTCGTCGCCTCGGCCGGCAACGGCGGCGAGAAGGGCGACCACGTCTCCTACCCGGCGGCCTACCCGGGTGTGATCGCCGCGACCGCCGTGGACCGCTTCGGCACCCGTGCCTCCTTCTCCACCCGCCGCTGGTACGCGACGGTCAGCGCGCCCGGGGTGGACGTCGTCATCGCCGACCCCGACCAGCGGTACTACGAGGGCTGGGGCACGAGCGCCGCCTCCGCCTTCGTCTCCGGCGCCGTCGCCCTCATCAGGGCCGCCCACCCCGGCCTGACCCCCGCCCAGATCAAGAAGCTCCTGGAGGACACGGCCCGCAACGCCCCGGCCGGCGGCCGTGACGACTCCCGCGGCTTCGGCATGATCGACCCCGCCGCCGCCATCAGGGCCGCGGGCCGCCTCAAGCCCGAGGGCCTGACCGCGGCGTCCTACGGCGAGCGCTACTTCGGCCCCGGCCCCGACTCCGCCGAGTCGTCCGCCACCGCCTCGGGCTGGGCGGGCCCCCTCGCGGGCAGTGCGGGGGGAGTGATGCTGGTCGTGGCGATCGTCCTGTGGCGCGGCCGCCGCGAGGAGGGAAGCGGCTTCCGGCTGTAGAGCCCAGGTCTCCCGGCCACGGCCGGGGATCACGCCCTCCGGCCGTACGCCGACACCGCCGACCGGGCCGCCTCCTCCACCAGGGCGATGCCCTGCTCCTTCGTCGGGTTGCCGCTGGACAGGGCGGCCACCAGGTAGTCGTCGCCGCCGGCCGTCACCCGCCCGATGCTGTTGACGACCCACAGACCGGTCGCGTCACGCGGCATCCAGCCGTTCTTCAGGGCCCACCCGGAGCCGTCGGCGGCGGCCGACACGCCCCAGTCCTGGCCCGGGACGATCCGCCCCATGAGCCCCTGAACGTACGTCCGCGAGGCCCCGCTCAGCTCCGAGCGGGCGCCGAACACCTGCTCCAGCAGCACGAGCTGATCGGCGGCCGTGGTGCGGGTCAGACCCCACAGCGGACCGTCGCCGCCGCTGGTCCGCGTGAGTCCGAACCGCTCGTTCGCCGCGTTCAGGCCGTCGGCGCCGCCGATCTCCCGCCACAGCGCCGACGCCGAGTCGTTGTCGCTGCTCCCGATCATCTCGGCCGCGTACGTCCGCTCCCGCGCGGTCAGCCGCCGCCCCGTGTCCTGGGCCCGCAGCAGCAGGGCCGCCAGGATGTCCACTTTGACGATGCTCGCCGTGTCGAACACGGCGTCGCCGTACCCGGCGTTCACCCCGGAGCCGAGGTGGCGAACCGCCACCGCCACGGTCGCGCTCCCGGTCACCGGCACCGGCACCGGCACCGGTACCGGCCCCGGCGCTCCGCCCACCGTCTCCACCGTCCGCCTCCCCGAACCCGGCCTGTCCGCCGCCGACGATACGGGGCCCGAAGGTCCCTCGGGAGACCTCCGGCAGATGGGCCAGGGGACCCTGAGAGAGCGGCCACCGTCCCGGATAGGGTCGGCGTCGTGGCGATGAAGAACATTCCCGACTCCGGCTTCTCCGACGACGACGGCTCCGCGGATCCCGGGCTCAGCACGGCGCTCACCGCCTGGGCCGCGGACCGCACCGCCGTGGGACCCGTCCTTCAGGCGCTCAGGAGCGCCCGGCTGCTCGTGCCCGTGGTGGCCGTCCTCGGCGAGGTCGAGGAGGTCGACGAGGAGGAGCGCGAAGCTCCTCGGAAGGGTGGTGGTGGGAGACGGAAGGGCGGGCTGCGCCGCGAGAAGACCAGCGAGATGGCCGTCCCCACCCTCAAGGCCGGTCACCGCACCGCCCTGCCCGCCTTCACCTCCACCGACGCCCTGGCCCGCTGGGAGCCGGACGCCCGGCCCGTGGCCGTACGGCTGCACCAGGTCCTGGAGGCCGCCGCGCACGAGAAGGCGGACACGGTGGTGCTGGACATGGCAGGCCCGGTGCCGTTCGAGCTGACCGGACCCGCCTTGCTCGCCCTCGCCGAGGGCCGTACGACGACCGACCCGCTGGCCGACCCGGCCGTCGTCACCGCGGTGCGGGAGGCCGTCGCCGCGGAGCCCGCCGTGCTGCGCGCCCACCTCGGGCGGGGGCGGGCCGACGGAACCCTGGCGCTGGTGCTCGACCCGTCCGTCCCCACCGCCCCCGCCGAGGCCGCCCGCGCCGTCGCCGAGCGGCTCGCCGCCAGCGAGACACTGAGGGCCCGCCTGGTGCGCGGCCTCGACCTGGCACTGCTGCCGGCCGGGGCGACGCCGCCCGGCGAGCCCTTGTACGTGAAGGAGCGGGGATCGGCTGCGTGACGCAGCGCTGATCGGCTGAGACAGGATCCGGGGACCGGCGGGAGCGGTCAGCCGTAGATCGGGCCGGTGTACTTCTCGCCCGGGCCCTGACCCGGCTCGTCCGGGACGACGGAGGCCTCGCGGAAGGCCAGCTGCAGCGACTTCAGGCCGTCGCGCAGCGGTGCCGCGTGGAAGGAGCTGATCTCGGTGGCGCTCGCGTCCAGCAGGCCCGCGAGCGCGCCGACCAGCTTGCGTGCCTCGTCCAGGTCCTTGTACTTGTCGCCCTCCTCGGTCAGACCGAGCTTCACGGCGGCGGCGCTCATCAGGTTGACGGCGACCGTCACGATCACCTCGACCGCCGGCACCTCCGCGATGTCGCGGGTCATGGCGTCGAAGTCGGGCTGCTCGGCGGGGCCGGAGGGGGAGGTCTCACTCATGCCCCACACGATAGGTGCAGGACGGGGGCGTTTCGGCAGCGAGGCCCGGACAGCTTGAATTAGCCCTTCACCATCGATCCTGCTAGCCTTGTGTGACGACCGGCTGGACGTGTATGCGCGAGGTGAAAGCCAAGGCATACGGGCCCGGCCCACAAGTGGAGGCTTCGAACTCCCACCTGACCGCCCTCAGGGCGGCGGGTCACCGGTCAGACGGTCCCGTCCCAGCGGCGGTGATCCGTCCGAAGTGCGCCCCGCGGCCATCGCGGCGGTCGTTCCGGTAGTTCGAGGAGCCCCGCCTGTGATCGTCCGGGGCATTTTTCGTGCTTCGGCGCGGTTAGGTCTGTCGAACACAGAGTACGCGGCCGTCCGCCAGACCGCCGTGTGGTGCTAACCGAGGAGGATCCATCAGCGCCGAGCCCCGCATCAACGACCGGATTCGCGTTCCCGAGGTGCGACTTGTCGGTCCCAGTGGCGAGCAGGTCGGCATCGTGCCGCTCGCGAAGGCACTGGAGCTTGCGCAGGAGTACGACCTGGACCTGGTCGAGGTCGCGGCGAACGCCCGTCCGCCCGTCTGCAAGCTCATGGACTACGGGAAGTTCAAGTACGAGTCGGCCATGAAGGCCCGTGAGGCGCGCAAGAACCAGGCGCACACGGTCATCAAGGAGATGAAGCTCCGGCCGAAGATCGACCCGCACGACTACGACACCAAGAAGGGTCACGTCGTCCGGTTCCTCAAGCAGGGCGACAAGGTCAAGATCACGATCATGTTCCGTGGTCGCGAGCAGTCCCGGCCCGAACTGGGCTACCGGCTGCTGCAGCGGCTCGCGGAGGACGTCCAGGACCTCGGCTTCGTGGAGTCGAACCCGAAGCAGGACGGCCGCAACATGATCATGGTTCTCGGTCCGCACAAGAAGAAGACCGAGGCGATGGCCGAGGCCCGCCAGGCGCAGGAGGCCCGCAAGGCCGACGCGAAGGCCAACCCGGGCCGCTCGCAGAACGCCGCGGACGCCGAGGCGCCGGCCGAGGAGCACGCCGAGGCGTGACCCCCGGGACCTCCCGGTCCCAGGACGTAACCGATACAAGAGCGACGCTCCACCGTGCCCGGTTCTCGCGACCGGGCATCGGAGCGCCACCTACGAGGAGAGAACGGCGCTATGCCGAAGAACAAGTCGCACAGCGGTGCCAGCAAGCGCTTCAAGGTCACCGGCTCCGGCAAGGTGCTCCGTGAGCGCGCCGGCAAGCGCCACCTGCTCGAGCACAAGTCGTCCCGTCTGACGCGTCGCCTCACCGGCAACGCCGAGATGGCCCCGGGCGACGCCAAGAAGATCAAGAAGCTTCTCGGCAAGTGACGCGGCGGCGCGTGATCGCCCCGCGATCCCCGCGCCCCGTACGTCAGAACCGGGACCCAATCGTTTCCGGGCCGTGTGAGGACACCCACGGCCCCGCTACAAGGAGTTAATCAAGTGGCACGCGTCAAGCGGGCAGTCAACGCCCACAAGAAGCGCCGGGCGATCCTCGAGCAGGCCTCCGGCTACCGCGGTCAGCGTTCGCGCCTGTACCGCAAGGCCAAGGAGCAGGTCACCCACTCGCTGGTCTACAACTACAACGACCGCAAGAAGCGCAAGGGCGACTTCCGTCAGCTGTGGATCCAGCGCATCAACGCCGCTGCCCGCGCCAACGGCATCACGTACAACCGCTTCATCCAGGGTCTGAAGGCCGCGAACGTCGAGGTCGACCGCAAGATCCTGGCCGAGCTGGCCGTCAACGACGCCGGCGCGTTCGCCGCGCTCGTCGAGGTCGCTCAGAAGGCCCTGCCGAGCGACGTCAACGCGCCCAAGGCAGCGTGACGCGGCGCCGGCCCGGCCGGCGCGCGATCCATACGGACCCGTGGGCTCTGCCTGCGGGTCCGTCGTATGTGTGCGCCGTGCGGTGACCGAGGCACGTCCGGCACCGCCCGGGACCGCGGGCTGATCGCCGCCGCGGCGGAACGTTCCTACCGAAGGTGAAGCTCTCCATGGCCCCCGCCACCCCTGACCTGATCTCCCCCCGCTCGCCCCGCGTCTCGGCAGCGCGGCGGCTGGCCAAGCGGAACTTCCGGGGCAAGGAGCGGCTGTTCCTCGCGGAGGGGCCGCAGGCCGTGCGGGAGGCGGCGGCGCACCGGGCCGGCGACACGCCCACCCTCGTCGAACTGTTCGCCACGGTCGAGGCCGCCGAACGGTACGCCGACATCGTGGGCGAGGCCCGTGCCGCGGGAGCCCGGATCCACCTCGCCGCCGACGACGTCATCGCCGACATCTCCACCACCGTCACCCCGCAGGGACTCGTCGGCGTCTGCCGGTTCCTCGACACCCCCTTCGAGGACGTCGTCGCGGCCCGCCCGAAGCTCGTCGCCGTCCTCGCCCATGTGCGCGACCCCGGAAACGCGGGCACCGTCCTGCGCTGCGCCGACGCCGCCGGAGCCGAGGCGGTCGTCCTCACGGACGCCTCCGTCGACCTCTACAACCCCAAGGCCGTCCGGGCCTCCGTCGGCTCCCTTTTCCACCTGCCCGTGGCCGTCGGCGTCCCCGTCGAGCGGGCCGTCGCCGCGCTCAGGGACGCCGGGGTGCGCATCCTCGCCGCCGACGGCGCGGGCGAGGACGACCTGGACGACGAGCTCGACCACGGCACCATGGGCGGCCCCACCGCCTGGGTGTTCGGCAACGAGGCCTGGGGCCTGCCGGAGGACACCCGCGCCCTCGCCGACGCCGTCGTACGCGTTCCGATCCACGGAAAGGCCGAGAGCCTGAACCTCGCGACCGCCGCCGCCGTATGTCTGTACGCGTCGGCCCGTGCGCAGCGCGGCTCCGGAGGATGCCGCTCCGCCACCCGCAACCAGTAGGGTGACCAGCCCGGGGGCCTGCTGCACCGGCTGAGAGGTGGGGTGAGGGGATGAGTGTCGGCACCGGTCGCGCGCCCGGAGCGCGGGACGCGAGACGACCATCCGCGCCCCGGCAGGACGATCCCGCCGGCCTCGGCATCGACCCCGACGACCTGCCCGACGGACTGGTGATCGCCGACGAGCACGGGCGGATCATCTGCTTCAACGCCGCCGCCGCCCGGATCAGCGCCGTACCCGCCGATCAGGCCCTGGGGCAGCCCCTGGAGGAGGCGCTGCCCCTGGAGGACCTGGAGGGGCGCCGCTGGTGGCAGCTCACCGACCCCTACGGAGGCCTGGCCATCCGGGTGGGCCAGCCCGAGCGCAACCTCCTGCTGCACGGCGGCCGGGAGGTCCTCGTCTGCGCGAAGTACGTCCGCACCCACCCCACCGGCCCGGTCCGCCGCGTCGTCGTCTCGCTGCGCGACACCGAGGCTCGCCGCCGCACCGAGCGCAGCCACGCCGAGCTGATCGCCACCGTCGCGCACGAGCTGCGCTCGCCGCTGACCTCCGTCAAGGGCTTCACGGCGACCCTGCTCGCCAAGTGGGAGCGGTTCACCGACGACCAGAAGCGGCTGATGCTGGAGACCGTCGACGCCGACGCGGACCGCGTCACCCGGCTCATCGCCGAACTGCTCGACATATCCCGCATCGACTCCGGCCGGCTCGAGGTGCGCCGCCAGCCCGTCGACATGGGCGCCGCCGTCGGACGGCACGTCCAGGCGTACGTCGCCGCCGGCCAGCCGGCCGACCGGTTCCTGGTGCGGATCGAGAAGCCGCTGCCCGAGCTGTGGGCCGACCCCGACAAGATCGACCAGGTGCTGAGCAACCTCGTGGAAAATGCCGTGCGGCACGGCGAGGGATCCGTCACCATCGATGTCACACCGGCGCCGTCCCCACGGGAGGGGGACGACGCGGGCAACACCGCCACGTCGGTCACGGTGAGCGACGAGGGACCCGGCATCCCGGAGGAGTCCATGAACCGTGTCTTCACCCGCTTCTGGCGGGGCAGCAAGCGCGGCGGCACCGGTCTCGGGCTCTACATCGTCAAGGGCATCGTCGAGGCGCACGGCGGCACCATCGCGGTCGGCCGCGCCCGAGGGGGCGGCGCGGAGATCCGATTCACCCTGCCCGTGGGCACCCCGGCGCACCTGCTCTGAGCACCCGCCGAGGCCCCACGGGCGCATTCGCTTTCCCCGGCCCCGTTAGACTCGGCCTTTGGCACCTTTGTGTCCCGAAAGCCGTGACGATCTGTCCGCGAGTCGGTGCGAGTCGGTGACGGGGACCTCCAGCCAGCCAATCGGAAGCACGGGAAGAGATGTCGGCACCCAATAAGTCGTACGACCCTGTCGAGGTCGAGGCGTTGAAACCGGAAGAGATCGAGCGCATGCGGGACGAGGCGCTCGCCGCCTTCGCCGCCGCGGACTCCCTCGAAGCGCTCCACGAGGCAAAGGTCGCCCACACCGGCCCCGCCTCCCCGCTCTCTCTCGCCAACCGCGAGATCGGCGCCCTGCCCCCGCACGCCAAGGCGGACGCCGGCAAGCGGGTGGGCATGGCCCGCGGCGCGGTGAACAAGGCCCTGGCCGGCCGCCAGAGCGAGCTCGAGGCGGAGCGTGACGCCCGTGTGCTGGTCGAGGAGGACGTCGACGTCACGCTGCCGTACGAGCGCGTGCCGGCCGGCGCCCGCCACCCGCTGACCACGCTCTCGGAGCGCATCGAGGACGTCTTCGTGGCCATGGGCTACGAGGTCGCCGAGGGCCCGCAGGCCGAGGCCGAGTGGTTCAACTTCGACGCCCTGAACATCGGCCCGGACCACCCGGCCCGCGGCGAGGCCGACACCTTCTTCGTGAAGGGCCCCGAGGGCGGCAGCGAGTCCGGTGTCGTGCTGCGCACCCACACCTCGCCCGTGCAGATCCGCTCCCTGCTCGAACGCGAGCTGCCGGTCTACGTGATCTGCCCCGGCCGCGTCTACCGCACCGACGAGCTGGACGCCACCCACACGCCCGTCTTCCACCAGGTCGAGCTGCTCGCCGTGGACGAGGGCCTGACCATGGCCGACCTCAAGGGCACCCTGGACCACATGGTGCAGTCCCTGTTCGGCGAGGGCATGAAGACCCGGCTGCGGCCGAACTTCTTCCCCTTCACCGAGCCGTCCGCCGAGATGGACATGGTGTGCTACGTCTGCCGCGGCGAGTCGGTGGGCAACCCCGACCGCCCCTGCCGCACCTGCTCCTCCGAGGGCTGGATCGAGCTGGGCGGCTGCGGCATGGTCAACCCCAGGGTGCTGACGGCCTGCGGCGTCGACCCGGAGAAGTACAGCGGGTTCGCCTTCGGGTTCGGCATCGAGCGGATGGCGATGTTCCGCCACAACGTCGAGGACATGCGAGACATGGTCGAAGGTGACGTCCGGTTCACCCGGCCGTTCGGGATGGAGATCTGATGCGGATCCCGCTTTCTTGGCTGCGGGAGTACGTCGACCTGCCGGCGACGGAGACCGGGCGCGACGTCCAGGCCAAGCTCATTTCGGCCGGCCTGGAGGTCGAGACCGTCGAACAGCTCGGCGCCGACCTCAAGGGGCCGCTCGTCGTCGGCCAGGTGCTGACCATCGAGGAGCTGGAGGGCTTCAAGAAGCCGATCCGCTTCTGCACCGTCGACGTCGGGCAGGCCAACGGGACCGGCGAGCCGCAGGAGATCGTCTGCGGCGCCCGCAACTTCGCCGTCGGCGACAAGGTCGTCGTGGTGCTGCCCGGCGCCACGCTGCCCGGCGGCTTCTCCATCGCCGCCCGCAAGACCTACGGCAAGACCTCGCACGGCATGATCTGCTCCAGCGACGAGTTGGGCATGGGCGACGACGGCACCAAGGGCATCATCGTGCTGCCGCCGGAGACCGAGGTCGGCAAGGACGCCATCGAGCTGCTCGAGCTGGTCGACGAGGTCCTAGACATCGCCGTCACCGCCAACCGCGGCGACTGCCTGTCCCTGCGCGGTGTCGCCCGCGAGACCGCCATCGCCTACGGCCTGCCGCTGCGCGACCCCGCCCTGCTCGACGTACCGGCGCCGAACGCGTTCGGCTACGCCGTGCGGATCGACGAGCCGCACGGCTGCGACCGCTTCACCGCGCGCACCGTCTCCGGCCTCGACCCCGAGGCGCGCTCCCCGATCTGGCTCCGGCGCCGCCTCCAGAAGGCCGGGATGCGCCCCATCTCGCTGGCCGTCGACATCACCAACTACGTGATGCTGGAACTCGGCCAGCCGCTGCACGCCTACGACCGCAAGCTGGTCCAGGGCACGATCGGCGTGCGCCGGGCCGAGGAGGGCGAGAAGTTCACCACCCTCGACGGCGTCAAGCGGACGCTGCACGCCGAGGACCTGGTCATCACCGACGAGCGCGGCCCCATCGGCCTCGCCGGTGTGATGGGCGGCGCCAACACCGAGATCGCCGATCACGCGGACACCGAGAACGCGACCACCGAGGTCGTCATCGAGGCCGCGCACTTCGACCAGGTCTCCATCGCTCGCACCGCCCGCCGCCACAAGCTGTCCTCGGAGGCCTCCCGCCGCTTCGAGCGGGGCGTCGACCCGCAGGCCGCCTCCGCCGCCGCCCAGCGCACGGTGGACCTGCTGGTCCTGCTCGCGGGCGGCACGGCCGACGCCGGTGTCACCGAGGTCGCCGCGCCCGCGGCTCCGCGCACGATCACCGTGCCGGCCGACCACCCCGACAAGGTCGCCGGAGTCGTCTACGGCCGCGAGGCCGTCGTCCGCCGGCTCCAGCAGATCGGCTGCCAGGTGGAGGGCCAGGACGAGCTGGCCGTCACCGTCCCGTCCTGGCGGCCCGACCTGACGGACCCCAACGACCTGGCCGAAGAGGTCATCCGCCTGGAGGGCTACGAGAACCTGCCCTCCACGCTGCCCCGGCTCCCCTCGGCCCGCGGCCTCACCCACCGCCAGCGGGTGCACCGCCGGGTCGGCCGCGCGCTGGCCGGCGCGGGCTACGTCGAGGCGCCGACCTACCCGTTCGTCGGTGAGCAGGTCTTCGACCAGCTCGGCCTGGAGCCCGGCGACCCCGCTCGCCGCGTGGTCCGGCTGGTCAACCCGCTCAACGACGAGGAGCCCGCGCTGCGCACCACGCTGCTGCCGGGCCTGCTCGGCGCGCTGCGCCGCAACGACGGCCGCGGCAGCCACGACCTCGCCCTGTTCGAGACCGGCCTGGTCTTCCACCCGCGCGACGAGCAGCGGGTCGCCGCCCGGCCGCCCGTCGACCGGCGTCCCACCGACGAGGAGATCGCCGAGCTGAACGCGGCGCTGCCCGAGCAGCCGCGCCATGTGGCCGTGGTCCTCGCCGGCGCCCGTGAGCTGCCCGGCTGGTGGGGCAAGGGCCGCCCGGCCGACTGGGCCGACGCGGTCGAGGCCGCGCGGACCGTGGCCCGTGAGACCGGTGCCGAACTCGTCGTCCGCAAGGGCCAGTACGGCCCGTGGCACCCGGGCCGCTGCGCCGAGCTCGCGGTCGTCGTGGACGGCACCGAGCGGGTCGTGGGCCACGCGGGCGAACTGCACCCGCGCGTGCTCAAGGCGCTCGGCCTGCCCGAGCGCGCCTGCGCGATGGAGCTGAACCTGGACGTGCTGGAGCAGGCCGGCGACGACACCCCGCGGGCGCCGGGCATCTCCACGTTCCCGGTCGCCACGCAGGACGTCGCCCTCGTCGTCGACAGGCCGGTCCCGGCCGCCGACGTCGAGGCCGCGCTGCGCGAGGGTGCCGGTGAACTCCTGGAGTCCATCCGGCTGTTCGACCTCTACGAGAACGCCGAGCAGCTCGGTGAGGGCCGTAAGTCCCTCGCCTACGCGCTGCGCTTCCGCGCGCCGGACCGCACGCTGACCGTGGACGAGGCGTCCGCGGCCCGCGACGCGGCGGTGGCGCTGGCCGCTGAGCGCACGGGGGCGGAGCTGCGAAGCTAGTCGCTCACGCGTTTCAAGCGCGGGGGACTGCGAGTCCGTCGTCGGCCGCGGGTGGTCGGTGTCTGGTCGCGCAGTTCCCCGCGCCCCTTTGCGAGTCGGCCTTGGTCGGCAGGGCGGCCTTGCGCTGCCCGCGGCCGGCAAGGCAACCGTGGCCCCGAGGTGTTGGCCGCAGCGGAGCGGCGCCGTGCCGGGCCGCCGTGCTGTTCGAGGGGGAGCCGGCGGCCCGGACGGCCTCTTGGAGGAGGCGGTTCAGTCAACCGGCCGCGGACTCCGCGCGGCAGCGCGCGTACGGCCCGGATGCGCGTGCTCCGTTCACACCCCGTGTGAAGGCGAACGCACTACGCTGTCGCCACCGAGCCACCGGGGGGCACCCATGCAGCCCAACACACTGCTCGACGCGATCCTGGACGAGGCCGGGATCTCGCACGCGGGCCTGGCAGCGCACGTCAACCAGGAGGGGCGGGCCCGCGGACTCGCCCTCCGGTACGAACACACCGCCGTGGCACGGTGGTTGAAGGGCCAGCGACCGCGCGGCCAGGTGCCCGACCTGATCTGCGAAGTGCTGGCGAGCCGGCTGCGACGGCCGGTCACGCTCGACGACATCGGCCTCGGCGTGCCCGGCGAGCCCTCCGCGCCGCACGCCACCTCGCTGTCCGGGTTCGTCGAGCGCGCCACCGCCCTGTGGCGCTCCGACGAGCAGCAGCGCCCGCACCTCCTCGGAGCCCCCGCCGTGACCGGCACGCCCGCCGTCATGCCGGTGTGGGAGTGGGAGAACCCGCCCGAGGACGTCGACGTCTCCCGCGGTGGCCGGCACCGGGTCACCCTCTCCGACATCGAGATGCTGCGCGCCGCCCGTGCGCACTACGAGCAGATGTACCGCAAGACCGGCGGCGTCGCGACCCGCGGCCGTGTCGTGGGCTTCCTCAACGCCGAGGCCGCGCCGCTGCTGCGCGGCAGCTACACCGACGCCACCGGTCGCCAACTGCACCGTGCTACCGGGGCGTTGGTGGCGATCGTGGGCATCTGCGCCTACGACTCCGACGCGCACGGTCTGGCCCAGCGCTACTTCCACCAGGCGCTCCGGCTCGCCAAGGCCAGCGGGGACCGCGGACTTGGCGCGTATGTGATCGCGCTGCTGGTCAACCAGTCGCTGTTCATGCGGGAGTTCCGTCAGGCCGTCGCCTTCGCCGAGGCCGCGCTGCGCACCGCCGGCCAGCACATCACCCCCGCGCTCGCCTCCGACCTGTACGCGATGCAGGCCAAGGCCTACGCGCACCTGGGCGACGGCACGAGCGCCCTGGCCTGCATCCGGCGCGCGGAGTCCGCCGCCGAACGCATCAGACGCGGACACGAACCCGACGAGACGGGCTATGTCCAGCCCGGCCTGGTCAACGTACAGGTGGCGGAGGCCCTGCTCAGTCTCGGCGACCTGGCCGCCGCCGAGGAGCACGCCGCGGCCGCCGTGGACAATCCCGCGCACGACCGGGGCCGGGTGCACCGGCTGGCCATGCTGAGCACGGTCGAACTGCGCCGGGGCAACGCCGACAAGGCGGTGGACACGGCGGTGCGGATGGCCGAGCAGGCCCGCGGAATGGAGTCGCAGCGGCTGCGGGACAGACTGCGCGCGGTGCGCGAGCACCTGGTGCGCAGCGGCTGCGCCGGCACGGCGGAGGCGGCCGAACTGATCGACGGGGCCCTGCGCGTACCGCTGTGACCGCGGCGCGGTGCTCCCGGAGGCTCTTCGTGCGCCTGCTGCCGGCGCGCTCCTGCTGCGATATTGCCACTGACCCGACGGAAGGTGGCAGAACCGTGCAGTGGACGAAACAGAACGAACAAACTGTGTACGCAAACCGCTGGTTCACCGTCAACCTCGCGGATGTCGCGCTGCCTGACGGCCGGCATCTCGACCACTTCCTGATACGCCTGCGGCCCGTCGCCGTGGCCACGGTGGTGAACGAGGCGGCCGAGGTCCTCCTCCTGTGGCGCCACCGCTTCATCACCGACAGCTGGGGCTGGGAGCTCGCGGCGGGTGTCGTGGAGGACGGCGAGGACATCGCGGCCGCCGCGGCCAGGGAACTGGAGGAGGAGACCGGCTGGCGGCCGGGACCCCTGCACCACCTCATGAGCGTGGAGCCGTCCAACGGACTCACCGACGCCCGGCACCACATCTACTGGTCGGACGAGGGCGAGTACGTCGGACACCCCGTGGACGACTTCGAGTCGGACCGCCGGGAGTGGGTCCCCCTCAAGCTCGTACCCGACCTGGTCGCCCGCGGCGAGGTCCCGGCCGCCAACATGGCGGCCGCGCTACTGCTCCTGCACCACCTCAGGCCGGGCCAGGACACCCGGCCCTGACCGCTGGTGGCCGCGGCACTAGCGTCCGAGGGACTGCCAGACCGCCACGACGAGGGAACCGAGAGCGGTGAGGGCGGCGACCGCGGGCAGCGGCCAGCGCGAGTGTTCCAGTGCGACGAGCCGTGTGCTCACCTCGTCCAGCTCCTTGGCGGTCTCCTCGGTGCGGTGGCTGAGCAGCGCCAGTCCGCCTTCGACGCGGGCGTAGGCCACGTCCAGCCGCCGTCGTAACTCTGCGAGTTCTCCGGGAACGGCGGGATGCTCGGGATCAGTGGTCACAGGTCCGCTCCTTTCCGTAGTCGTCTCACATCCCTTGCATGCGCATCAGGAGTCAACTCCCCTGGTGGTCCCGTGGGGAGCGTGTGTGAGCGGCATATGCGGGCCCGGAGCGCACACGGCGTGTGAATGCCGCGGGCCCGGCACCGTCTCGGTGCCGGGCCCGCGGCCGTCGCTCTGCGTGGTCAGCCGTAGGTGTAGAAGCCGGAGCCGGACTTCCGGCCCAGCCGGCCGGCGTCCACCATGCGCTGGAGCAGCGGGGGAGCGGCGTACAGCGGCTCCTTGTACTCCTCGTACATCGAGTGGGCGACCGAGGCCACCGTGTCCAGGCCGATCAGGTCCGACAGCCTCAGCGGGCCCATCGGGTGGGCACAGCCCATCTCCATGCCGTTGTCGATGTCCTCGCGGCTGGCGATGCCCGACTCGAACATCCGGATCGCCGAGAGCAGGTACGGGATCAGCAGCGCGTTCACCACGAAGCCCGATCGGTCCTGGGCGCGGATCGCGTGCTTGCCGAGCACCTTCTCGGTGAACAGCTGCGCCCGGCTCAGCGTGCCCTCGGAGGTGGTGAGCGCCGGGATCAGCTCGACGAGCTGCTGCACCGGGGCGGGGTTGAAGAAGTGGATGCCGATCACCTGGTCGGGCCGCGCGGTGGCGACGGCCAGCCTCACCAGCGGGATGGAGGAGGTGTTGGAGGCCAGGATCGCGTCCGGCCGGGTCACCACCTGGTCCAGGACCTGGAAGATCTCGGTCTTGACCTGCTCGTTCTCCACCACGGCCTCGATCACCAGGTCGCGGTCGGAGAACTCCCCGAGGTCGGTGGTGAAGCTCAGCCGGGCCTGCGTGGCGTCCCGCTCCGCCTCGCTGATCTTGCCGCGCTCGGCCGCCTTGGCCAGGGAGTTGAACAGCCGGGTACGGCCGATCTCCAGGGCCTCGCCGGTGGTCTCGGCGACCTTCACCTCCAGGCCGGCCCGGGCGCACACCTCGGCGATGCCCGCACCCATCTGGCCGCAGCCCACCACTCCGACGCGTGCAATGTCTCCCGAAATGCCGGTCACATCGTCCCTTTCGCAGTTCCTACGGCTGTGGCAGGCGGCCCGTTGTGCGGTGCCTGCTCCGATCGTGCACGTTACCCCCGTGGTGGCCGTGATCGGTCGTCCGGGTCGTGCATGCTGGCCCGGAGAACGATCCGTGACCACGCGGATCCACGGCGTACGGGGAGTGCCCGGATGGCCCGAGTGACACGGCGGTCGTTCACCGTGGCGGCGCTGTCGACCCTGGCGGTGACCGGTGACGCGGCCACCGCGTCGGTCGGCACCGGGACCGACCGGCAGGGCCGTGCCACGGTCACCGGGATGCGCGGCATGTGGCTGGCGACCGTGCGCAACCGCGACTGGCCCTCACGCCCCGGGCTGAGCGTGGCCCGCCAGCGCGGCGAGCTGACCGCGCTGCTCGACGTGGCCGTGCGGCGCCGGCTCAACACGGTGATCCTCCAGGTGCGCCCGGCGGCCGACGCGCTGTGGCCCTCGCCCCACGAGCCGTGGTCCCAGTACCTCACCGGCACGCAGGGCAGGGACCCCGGCTGGGATCCGCTGGGCACGGCGGTGGCGGAGGCGCACGCCCGCGGGCTGCGGCTGCACGCCTGGTTCAACCCCTACCGGGTCGCCGTGCACGACGACCCGTCCGTGCTGGCCGCCGCGCATCCGGCCCGCGAGAATCCCGGCTGGGCGGTCCGCCACGCAGGGGGCCTCTACTACAACCCCGGGCTGCCCGAGGTCCGGGCCTTCGTGCTGCGGGCGATGCTCGACGCGGTGTCCAGGTACCCGGTGGACGGCGTCCACTTCGACGACTACTTCTACCCCTATCCGGTGCCGGGCCGGACCTTCGACGACGACGCCGCCTTCCAGCGGTACGGCGGCTCGTTCGCGAGCCGGGCCGACTGGCGGCGCGACAACATCGACCGGCTGGTCCGCGAGGCGGCCGCGGGCGTCGCCGCCGCCCGCCCCGGCACACCGTTCGGTATCAGCCCCTTCGGGGTGTGGCGCAACGCCTCCGCCGACCCGCGCGGCTCGGACACCCGGGCCGGCGTGCAGGCGTACGACGACCTGTACGCGGACACGCGCAAGTGGGTCACGGAGGGCTGGATCGACTACGTGGTGCCCCAGCTGTACTGGAACATCGGCTTCACCACCGCCGACTACGCCGTCCTGCTGCCCTGGTGGGCCGAGGCGGCGCGGGGCAGCCGCACGCAGCTGTACGTGGGCGAGGCGCTCAACAGGGCCGGTGACCCCACGCAGGACGCCGCGTGGCAGGACCCCGACGAACTGTCCCGCCATCTCGGCCTCGCGGCCGGGCACCCGGAGGTGCGCGGACACGTCTTCTTCGCCGCGAAGGAGGTCGCGGCCGACCCGTCCGGAGCGATGGCGCGGGTCGTCGCCGACCACTACCGCAGGCCGGCGCGACCCCCGCGCTGACTCAGTGGTGTTCGTAGTCCTTCCTGTGGCGGACCTGGCAGTCGGGGCCGGGTGACATCACGGCCTCGTGCCCGTCCGGGAAGCGGACGCGGTACGGCGGGTTGCCCTCCGTGCCCATGACCTCGACGATTTCGCTGATCTGGTCGTGCTGGCCGACCACCCTGCCGTGCTGGACGAGCTGGTCGCCCACGGTTGCGCGCATCTGCGGGGCCTCCTCACCATGTGCGGGAGCGGCGGTCCTCGACTTCCGAGTCCGGTCCTCGACTTCCGAGTCCGGTCCTCGACTTCCGAGTCCGGTCCTCGACTTCCGAGTCTACGGTGCGGAGCGCGGCCGGAACCGGTGAGCGGCCGGGCCGGTGTGCGGTCGGCACCGGGTGAACGCCGGTTCAGCCGCGCGCCCGCTGGGTGACGGCGATGCAGACGAGCACGGCGACGGCCGTCACGGGGGCGGCCGCTGTGAGGTGCTCGCCGAGCAGCAGCACCGACCACACCAGTGTGAGCAGGGGTTGGGCGAGCTGCAACTGGCTCGCCCTGGGGATGCCGACGGCGGCCATGCCCCGGTACCAGACGACCAGCCCGAGGAACTGCGAGCCCGCCGCCACCCAGAGCAGCCCGGCCACGCTGTGGACGCCCAGCCGCACGGGCTCGTGCGCCAGCGCCAGCGCGGCCACGGGCACGGTGAGCGGCAGGCACAGCACCAGCGCCCAGCCGATGACCTGCCAGCCCGGCATGACGCGGGCCAGGCGGCCGCCCTCGGTGTAGCCGGCGGCGCACACCAGCAGGGCGCCGAACAGGTAGCCGTCGGCGGTGGTCAGCGCGCCGCCGCTCTGCTGCACGGTGAAGGCCACCACGGCCGCCGCGCCCGCCAGCGCCGCCGCCCAGAACGTGCGCGAGGGGCGGATGCCGAACCGCAGCGCGGAGAGCAGCGCCGTGGTGAGCGGCAGCAGGCCCACGACGACGGCGGCGTGCGCGGTGCTGGAGGTCTCCAGGGCGAGCGTGGTGAGCAGCGGGAAGCCGAGGACCACTCCGGCGGCAACGACCGCGAGGCCGGGCCAGTGCCGGCGGGCGGGCGGCGGTACGCGCAGCGCCAGCAGGCAGCCGCCCGCGAGGACGGCGGCGAGCACACTGCGCACGGCCACCAGGGACCAGGGTCCGAAGCCCTCCAGGCCCCAGGCGGTGGCCGGGAAGGTCAGGGAGAAGGCGACCACGCCGAGGGCCGCCTGCAGGGTGCCGGCGCGCGGCTGGGCCGGGGCATCCACCGCTATCGGTGTCGCTGCGGTAGCGCTACTCTGTGCTCTCATGCAACAGCGTAGCAGCGTCGCAGAACTCGCAGAAAGGCTGCGACGGGAACTGGACCGCTACTCACCTGGTGGAAAGCTCCCGTCGAGCCGGGCCCTCGTCGAGCGGTACCGGGTCAGTCCCGTGACCGTCTCGCGGGCTCTGTCGCAACTGGCGGCCGAGGGCCTGGTGGTCACCCGCCCCGGCGCCGGTGCCTTCCGCGCGGCGGCGCGCGAGGCGGCCGCTCCCGCCGGGGACACCTCCTGGCAGGAGGTCGCGCTCAGCGCGGACGGTGCAGCCGATCTCGTGCCGCGCACGGTGGACGCCTCCGGCGTCACGGTGTCGCTGGCCGCCCCGCCGCCGGGCGTGATCGAGTTCAACGGGGGCTATCTGCACCCCTCGTTGCAGCCCGAGCGGGCCATGGCCGCCGCGCTGTCCAGGGCCGGCCGCCGTCCCGGGGCGTGGGGGCGGCCGCCGCTCGAGGGGCTGCCGGAACTGCGCGAGTGGTTCGCGCGGGACATCGGCGGACCGGGTGGGACGGTCACCGCCGCCGAGGTCCTGATCACCGCGGGCGGCCAGTCCGCGCTGACCACCGCCCTGCGCGCCCTGGCCCCGCCCGGTGCCCCGGTGCTGGTCGAGTCGCCCACCTACCCCGGCATGCTGGCCATCGCCCGGTCCTCCGGGCTGCGGCCCGTGCCCGTGCCCGTCGACGCGGACGGGGTGAGGCCGGAACTGCTCGCCGACGCGTTCCGGGCCACCGGCGCCCGCGTGTTCGTCTGCCAGCCGCTGTTCCAGAACCCCACCGGCGCCGTCCTCGCCCCCGGCCGGCGCGCGCGGGTGCTGCGGACGGCCCGCGAGGCCGGCGCCTTCGTCGTCGAGGACGACTTCGTACGGCGGCTCGCGCACGAGGACGCCGGTACGCTGCCGCCCCCGCTCGTCGCCGGCGACCCGGACGGGGTCGTGGTGCACGTCGGCTCGCTGACCAAGGCCACCGCGCCCAGCTTCCGGGTGAGCGCGCTGATCGCGCGCGGCCCGGTGCTGGAACGGCTGCGCGCCATCCAGGTCGTCGACACGTTCTTCGTGCCCCGGCCGTTGCAGGAGGCCGCCCTGGAACTGGTCGGCTCACCCGCCTGGCCGCGCCATCTGCGCATGCTCGCCGCGGAGTTGAGGAGCCGCCGGGAGGCGCTGACCAGCGCGCTGCGGCAGCACCTTCCCGAACTCGCCCTGTCCTGCGTCCCGTCCGGCGGCTACCACCTGTGGCCGCGCCTGCCCGACGGCACGGACGAGGCCGCCGTGACCGCCGCCGCCCTGCGCGCGGGCGTCGCGCTCACCCCCGGACGCCCGTACTTCAGCGCCGAACCCCCGGCCGCGCACGTGCGGTTGAGCTTCGCCGCGGTCGGCGGCACGGCGGAGATCACCGAGGGTGTGCGCCGCCTGCGGACGGCCTGCGCGGAGGCGCTGCCCTGACGGACACCCCGCCGGGGCACGGACCGCCGGGTCAACGGGGGTTTCCGTCCTCGCGCGCGTAGTCCGTCGTCAGGACCAGGTCCTTCGCCGGGCCGCCCACGCGCCACACCGTGCGCCAGTGCCCGGCGTCCCGGACGGTGAACTCGCCCCGGTAGAGATCCGCCGCGCACGGATGCCCGGCCAGGTGCCGCCCGGAGCGCAGGTCCAGGTCGTGGAAGGGCCGCCCGTCCGCGAAGCGCACGTCGGCCGTGCCCGGCACGCTCCCGGGCAGGAAGCGCAGCGTCCGCTCGGCGGGCCGGGCCACCCCCTGCCAGACGAACGTGCCGGACTCCCGGTGCAGCAGCCCGCCGCCGTCCAGGGCGCCGAACACCGTCGTGCCGGTGAACTCCCCGGTCCCGCCGCCCGCCAGATCCCGCACCGACCGCCGCACCCACCAGGTCCCGGCCAGGTACGCCAGTACGTCAGGCACCGGCAGGAACCCGCCCCGCACCGCTCGCTCGTCCATGTCCACCCGCTCACGGTACGACGGCCGCCCTCGATTCCGTTGCATAAACGTGCAGCAATACGTATAGTCATGCCATCGAGGAGGAGGGCTCATGGCTGTACGTGTGGCGGTCGCCGGAGCGAGTGGGTACGCGGGCGGAGAAGCGCTGCGCCTGCTCCTGGCGCACCCCGGGACCGAGATCGGCGCCCTGACCGGGAACTCCAATGCCGGAGAGCGGCTCGGTGCCCTGCAGCCGCATCTGCTGCCCCTCGCCGACCGCGTCCTGGAGGAGACCACCCCCGAGGCCCTCGCCGGGCACGACGTCGTCTTCCTCGCCCTGCCGCACGGCCGGTCCGCCGCCGTCGCCGAGCAACTGGGCCCCGATGTCCTCGTCATCGACATGGGCGCCGACTTCCGGCTGAAGGACCCCGCCGACTGGGAGCGCTTCTACGGCTCCCCGCACGCCGGGACCTGGCCCTACGGCCTCCCCGAACTCCCCGGTGGCCGCGCCGCGCTGGCCGGTGCCCGGCGCATCGCGGTGCCCGGGTGCTACCCGACCGCCGCCTCCCTCGCCCTCTTCCCCGCCTACGCGGCCGGACTCGCCGAGAGCGAGGCGGTGATCGTCGCCGCCTCCGGCACCTCCGGCGCGGGCAAGGCGGCCAAGCCGCACCTGCTCGGCTCCGAGGTCATGGGATCCATGTCCCCCTACGGGGTCGGCGGCCTGCACCGGCACACCCCGGAGATGATCCAGAACCTCAGCGCGGCGGCGGGGGAGCACGTCACCGTGTCCTTCACCCCCACCCTCGCGCCGATGCCCCGCGGCATCCTCGCCACGTGCAGCGCCAAGGCCCGGCCCGGGGTCACCGCCGACTCCGTGCGCGCCGCCTACGAGAAGGCCTATGCCGACGAGCCCTTCGTCCACCTCCTCCCCGAGGGGCGCTGGCCCGCCACCGCCTCCGTGTACGGCTCCAACGCCGTGCAGATCCAGGTGGCGTACGACCCCGCCGCGCACCGCGTCGTCGCGATCAGCGCCATCGACAACCTGACCAAGGGCACCGCGGGCGGCGCGGTGCAGAGCATGAACATCGCCCTCGGGCTTCCCGAGGACCTCGGACTTTCCACGATCGGAGTCGCACCGTGAGTGTCACGGCAGCCAAGGGATTCCAGGCGGCGGGCATCGCCGCCGGGATCAAGGAGAACGGCAACCCGGACCTGGCCCTCGTGGTCAACACCGGGCCCCGCCGCGCCGCCGCGGGCGTCTTCACCTCCAACCGCGTCAAGGCCGCCCCGGTGCAGTGGTCCGAGCAGGTACTCAAGGACGGCAGGCTCTCCGCGGTCGTCCTCAACTCCGGCGGCGCCAACGCCTGCACCGGCCCCAAGGGCTTCCAGGACACCCACGCCACCGCCGAGAAGGCCGCCGACGTGCTCGGCGTCGGCGCCATCGACGTCGCCGTCTGCTCCACCGGCCTGATCGGCGTCCTGCTGCCCATGGACAAGCTGCTGCCCGGCGTCGAGGCGGCCGCCGCCCGGCTCTCCGAGCACGGCGGCGAGAAGGCCGCCATCGCCATCAAGACCACCGACACCGTCCACAAGACGTCCGTGGTGACCAAGGACGGCTGGACCGTCGGCGGCATGGCCAAGGGCGCCGGCATGCTCGCCCCGGGCCTGGCCACCATGCTCGTCGTGCTCACCACGGACGCCGACCTGGAGGCCGACGCACTCGACAAGGCACTGCGCGCCGCCACCAGGGTCACCTTCGACCGGGTCGACTCCGACGGCTGCATGTCCACCAACGACACCGTGCTGCTGCTCGCCTCCGGCGCCTCCGGGGTCAGCCCGGCCCACGAGGAGTTCGCGGAGGCCGTGCGGGCCGTGTGCGACGACCTCGGGCAGCAGCTGATCCGGGACGCCGAGGGTGCCAGCAAGGACATCAAGGTCGAGGTGGTCAACGCGGCGAGCGAGGAGGACGCCGTGGAGGTGGGCCGCTCCATCGCCCGCAACAACCTCCTCAAGTGCGCCATCCACGGCGAGGACCCCAACTGGGGCCGCGTCCTGTCCGCCATCGGCACCACCGGGGCCGCCTTCGAGCCGGACCGGCTGAACGTCGCCATCAACGGCGTCTGGGTCTGCAAGAACGGCGGCGTGGGCGAGGACCGCGAGAAGGTCGACATGCGCTACCGCGAGGTCCACATCGTGGCGGACCTCGCGGCAGGCACCGAGTCAGCGACGATCTGGACCAATGACCTCACGGCCGACTATGTCCACGAGAACAGCGCCTACTCCTCTTGACGTGCCCGCTTGGTTGTCGCGGGTCCTCGCCGTCACCGACGAGGGTTCCTGTTTCACAGGCGAGTGCTCGCCCCGGGACGTGCCCGGCACAAGTCTTACCTCGCCTCCGCAGGCCAACACCGCCCGCCCGGCGGCTGATCCGAGATCTTTCCGAAAGTCGGTTATGACGGTCAATCACTCAGAAGAGGGAAAGTCCCAGACCCGTAAGCACACTGCCTTGCCCAAGGCCAAGATCCTCATCGAGGCGCTGCCCTGGCTGACCCGGCACCACGGCAAGATCGTCGTCATCAAGTTCGGCGGCAACGCCATGGTGGACGAGGAGCTGAAGGCGGCCTTCGCCCAGGACGTCGTGTTCCTGCGGCACGCCGGCCTGAGGCCCGTCGTCGTGCACGGCGGCGGCCCCCAGATCAGCCGGGCACTGGACAGGCACGGCATCGTCAGCGAGTTCAAGGCGGGTCTGCGGGTCACCACCGAGGAGGCCATGGACGTCGTACGGATGGTGCTGGCCGGGCAGGTGCAGCGGGAGCTCGTGGGCCTGCTCAACCAGCACGGGCCGTTCGCCGTCGGCCTCACCGGCGAGGACGCGCACACCATCACCGCCACCAAGCACACCCCGGAGATCGACGGCGAGCCGGTCGACATCGGGCGGGTGGGCGAGATCACCCGTATCGACACCGGCGCGATCGAGGCGCTGCTCGCCGACGGCCGTATCCCGGTCGTCTCCTCGATCGCCCGCTCCGAGGACGACGGGCATGTCTACAACGTCAATGCTGATACGGCGGCTGCGGCACTCGCTGCGGCACTGGGCGCCGAGACCCTCATGGTCCTCACCGACGTCGAGGGCCTCTACGAGGACTGGCCGCATTCCGACGAGGTGATCAGCCGACTGACCGCGAGCGAGCTGGAGAAGCTGCTGCCGGAGCTGTCCTCCGGGATGGTGCCGAAGATGCGGGGCTGCCTGCACGCGGTGCGCGGCGGCGTGACCACCGCCCGCGTCATAGACGGCCGGGTCCAGCACTCGATCCTGCTGGAGATCTTCACCGACGAGGGCATCGGCACGATGGTCGTGCCGGACGGACAGGGGGAGTCGTGAGCAATCAGGACGTGAGCAACCAGGGCAGCCAAGAACTGAGCAACCAGGCACTGGCCGCGCGCTGGCAGGGCGCGCTCATGAACAACTACGGCACCCCGCGGCTCGCCCTCGTCCGCGGCGAGGGCGCGAGGCTGTGGGACGCCGACGGCCGGGAGTACGTCGACTTCGTCGGCGGCATCGCGGTCAACGCGCTCGGCCACGCCCACCCCGCCGTCGTCGAGGCCGTCGGCCGGCAGATCGCCTCCCTCGGCCACGTCTCCAACCTGTTCATCGCCGAACCGCCCGTCGCCCTGGCCGAACGGCTGCTCCAGCTCTTCGGCCGGGACGGCAAGGTGTTCTTCTGCAACTCCGGCGCCGAGGCCAACGAGGGCGCTTTCAAGATCGGCCGGCTGACGGGCCGCCCGCACATGGTCGCCACCGAGGGCGGCTTCCACGGCCGTACGATGGGCGCCCTCGCGCTCACCGGCCAGCCCGGCAAGCAGGAGCCGTTCCTGCCGCTGCCCGGCGAGGTCACCCACGTGCCCTACGGGGACGCGCGGGCCCTGGCCGCCGCGGTCACGGAGGAGACCGCCCTCGTCGTCATCGAGCCCGTCCAGGGCGAGAACGGGGTCGTGGTGCCCCCGCCCGGCTATCTGAAGGCGGCCAGGGCGATCACGGCGGCCACCGGTTCGCTGCTGGTCCTCGACGAGGTGCAGACCGGCATCGGGCGCACCGGGCACTGGTTCGAGTACCAGGCCCACGAGGGCGTCCTGCCGGACGTCGTGACGCTCGCCAAGGGCCTGGGCGGCGGGCTGCCGCTCGGCGCCACCGTCGCCTTCGGCCGCGCCGCCGACCTGCTCCGGCCCGGTCAGCACGGTACGACCTTCGGCGGCAACCCGGTCGCCTGCGCCGCCGGACTCGCGGTCCTGGACACGATCGCGGGCGAGGGACTGCTGGAGAACGTCAAGCGGCAGAGCGAGAAGCTGCGCGAGGGGATCGAGTCGCTGGGCCACCCGCTGGTCGCCCACGTCCGGGGCGCGGGCCTGCTGCTGGGTATCGTGCTCACCGAGCCGCGCGCGCCCCAGGCGCAGCAGGCGGCTCAGGAGGCCGGTTTCCTGGTGAACGCGCCCGCCCCCGACGTCGTACGGCTGATGCCGCCGCTGAACCTCGGCGACGACGAGGTGGACGCCTTCCTCGGAGCGCTGCCCGGCGTCCTGGACGTGGCAAACGGGGACGGATGATCCGGAGAATGAGACGACGATGAGCCAGGCGCAGAACGGTCAGACCGAGGCCGGGCCGGCGGTGCCGCAGACCCGCACCGCACGCCACCGCCGGATCGTGGACATCCTCAACCGGCAACCGGTGCGCTCGCAGAGCCAGTTGGCGAAGCTGCTGGCCGACGACGGACTGAGCGTCACCCAGGCGACGCTCTCCCGCGACCTGGACGAGCTGAACGCGGTGAAGATCCGCAACACCGACGGCGACCTCATCTACGCGGTGCCGAGCGAGGGCGGTTTCCGCACTCCGCGCGCACCGCTGGGGGAGTCGGTGAAGGAGGAGCGGATGCGGCGGCTCTCGCAGGAGCTGCTGATCTCCGCGGAGGCCTCCGCGAACCTCGTGGTCCTGCGCACGCCTCCGGGTGCGGCGCAGTTCCTCGCCTCGGCCATCGACCAGGCCGAGCTGCACGACATCCTGGGGACCATCGCCGGCGACGACACGCTGCTGCTGATCAGCCGGGACCCCACGGGGGGACAGGCGCTGGCGGACCACCTGCTGAGGCTGGCCCAGAACGGTCAGTGAGCCCGGCGCGGGTCCTGCCGGTCCTCAGCCGAGACGGGCGGCGAGGCCGTGCGTGCACCTGACCTCGTCGCCCGCCGTGATCAGCAGCGCCTCCACGTCCGGCAGCGACTCCAGCCAGGCCAGGCCCTCGCGGGAGCCCATGGCGAACGCGGCCGTCGCCCAGCAGTCCGCCCAGGTCAGGCTGGGGGCGACCACGGTGACCGCGACCAGGTCGGTGACCGCCGACCTGCCGGTGCGCGGGTCGACGATGTGCGCGCCGCGCTCGGCCGTGCCCGACGTCGCCACCGCCAGCTCGCCGGCGCCCGCGGCGGAGACCACCGCCGCGAGTCCGCCGGGGCGCAGCGGGTCCGAGACACCCACGCGCCAGGGCCGGTGCACCTCGGGCGAGCCGAGCAACTGCACGTCCCCGCCACCGTTGACGCTGACCCCGCTCACCCCCGCCGCCGCGATCCGCCGGGCGGCCCGTTCGGCGGCCCAGCCCTTGACGATCCCGGTGGGATCCAGGCTGCCCTCGTAGCGCAGGCTGAACCAGCCCTCGCTGACGCGTTCGGCCTCGGCGCCCAGTTCGAGCACCTCGGCGACCTCGGGGTCGCACTCCGCCACGGTGAGCTCGCCGCGCGCCAGGCGGGAGACCTGGCTGTCGTCGCGGTAGGTGCTGAACACCTCGTCCGCGTGGTGCAGTTCGGCGACCGCCTCGTCCAGTGCCGCCGCCACCGCGTCGGACCGGCCGCCGCGCACGTCGAAGGAGAAGACGGTCCCCATGACCTCCTCCGCGTGCCGCACCGCGGCGGGACCCCCGGCCGGCCCGGACACGGCCTCAGCCACCGGCCTTGTCCAGTGCCGACTGGAGCGACTTCTTGTAGCCGCCGCTGGTGTAGGTCGCTCCGGAGACGGTGTCGATGTCCGCGCTCTGCGCGGCCACGGCCTCCTGGTTGAGCTTGGGCACGGCCAGTTCGCTCTTCTGGCCGCTGAGCCCGCCCTGCGGTGCCTGTACGGCCTCGGCCTTGGTGATCCTGCCGTCGCTGACCGTGATCCGGACCTGCACCGGGCCGTAATCGGTCTGGGCGGTGTCGCCCGTGACGGTACGGGCCTGGGCGGCTCCGGAACCGGCGGCCCCCGAGGAGGACGAACCTGACGGCGCACCGGACGAGGAACCGGACGGCGCACCGGACGAGGAACCTGACGGCGCGCCGGAGGACGAGCCGGACGGCGCACCGCTCGTCTTCATCCTGTCCAGCGCCGACTGGAGCGACTTCTTGTAGCCGCCGCTGGTGTAGGTCGCTCCGGAGACGGTGTCGATGTCCGCGCTCTGCGCGGCCACGGCCTCCTGGTTGAGCTTGGGCACGGCCAGTTCGCTCTTCTGGCCGCTGACCCCGCCCTGCGGCGCCCGCACGGCCTCCGCCGCGGTGATCCTGCCGTCGCTGACGGTCAGCCGCACCTGCACGTCGCCGTACTCGGTCCGGGCCACGTCGCCCGTGACGGACTGCGTGCCCGTCCGCTGCGCGCCGCTGCCGCCCTGCGGTGCCTCCTGGGCCGCCGCGGTCTGCTGCGGCGCCGCGCCGGCCGCCGAGGCGGAGGCGGGGTCCGAGGCCGGCTTCAGCGACAGCAGCAGCACGATGCCGGACACGGTCGCGGCGCCGGCCAGCACGGCACGTCGGATGGGATGGCTCTTCCTCATCGCCGATGAGCTCCTGAATTCCGTGAGTCCCGTAAGTCCTGTGGTGTCCGCGGACGTTCCGCGTGCCCGTCGCTCACATCTCGAACGACTCGTGATGGATGCGGCGGGCGGGGACTCCCGCGCCGCGCAGTGCCTCGTACACCGACTGCGCGAACCCGGGCGGGCCGCACATGAAGACGTCGTGGCGGTCGATGTCGGCGATCTTGCGGCGCAGCGACTCGGCGGAGATGTCGGGGCGTTCCCCGTCCGGGCTGTTCACCGCGTACATCAGCCGGGCGCCGCGCTCGTCGGCGATCTTCGCCAACTCGCCCCACAGGGCCAGCTCCTGGGTGCTGTTGGCCCGGTACAGCAGGGTGATGTCGCCGGCCGCGCCGGGCAGCGTCTCGAACAGCGCCCGCATCGGCGTGATGCCCACCCCGCCCGCCACCAGCAGCACCTTGCCGCGGCTGCGCCGGGACGCGGTGAGCGCGCCGTACGGTCCCTCCGCCCACACCCGGGTGCCGGGGGTGAGTTCGCGCAGCCCGGCGCTGTGGTCGCCGATCGCCTTGACGGTGATGCGCAGCAGTCCGGGGCGGGGCGCCGCCGACAGCGAGTAGGGGTGGGAGGAGAACCGCATGCCCGGCGCCAGGAACCGCCAGCGGAAGAACTGCCCGGCCTCCGCGCCCATCCGGTGCAGCTTGTGGCCGGCGATCAGCACCGACACGATGCCCGGCGCCTCCTCGATCACCGCCTCCACCCGCATGCGGTGGCGCAGGTTCAGCCGGATCGGGGTGATGATCCGGTACCAGAGCACCAGCGCGGTGACCACGCCGTACAGGCCGTACCAGAAGGTCCTGGCGACCGGCTCCACGGCGAAGTCGTTGCCGGTGGTGATCTGGTGCCAGAACGTCAGGAACACCGCGGCATAGGTGAACAGGTGCACGTGGTACCACGTGTCGTACGGCATCCGGCGGCGCACCGGGCCGATCGAGACCAGTCCGATGACCACCAGCAGACCGGTGCCGATCGCGGCCTTGCCCATGTCGGGCAGTTGCTCCACGGACTCCACGGTCTGCCCCACGATGTCGCTGAGCGACTTGCCGCCGAGGAGCGCGTAGCCCCACATGGTGAGGAAGACGTGCGCGAGGACCAGGCAGAGTGTGTACCGGCCGGTCATGGCGTGCCAGCGCGCGACCCGGTCGGAGCCCACCCGCCGCTCAAGGGCGGGCACCCGCGCCATCTGGAGCACGACCAGCGCCATCAGATAGCCGGCGAGCAGGCCGGTGATCCGGCCCGCGTTCAGAACCCTCCCGGCGGTGCCGTCGATGGACGGGGTGTTCGTCCACCACAGCCAGATGACGCCGGCCGCGCCCGCCCAGACGGCGGCCAGCAGCAGGACGGCGGGGGAGCGGCGCGGCCGGATGCGGCGCATCGTCTGGCGCCGGGCGGCGCGGCCGCCTGCGAGCGTGGTGGTCACGGTTCCTCCGTGGACGGAATCAAGGGGGGCATGGTCCCTTGGCCCTGGAATACGTGCCACGACGGCCCCGCGTTCAGCGTCCGGACGAGGTTCGGCGCCCGGCCGTGTCCAGCGCGGACTGGAGCGAGCGGCGGTATCCGTCACTGGTGTACGTCGCCCCCGAGACGGTGTCGATGTCCGCGCTCTGCGCCGTCAGCGCCTCCCCGCGCAGCCGCGGGACGGCGTAGCCGCTGATCTCCCGGTCCCGGGGGTTGCCGGAGGGCTGGGCGAGCGCGGTCACGTCGGTGATCCGGCCGTCGACGAGCGTGACCCGCACCTGGACCGGACCCCACCGGGTCCGCACCGTCTCACCGGTGACGGTCCTGGTACCGCCGGCCGTGCCGGACGAGCTCGAACCGCCGGACGGGGCCGGCGCGGGGTCCGCGGCGATCCGCGGCGGCGTGTGCGGCTTGAGCGACAGCAGCATCACCAGCCCGGAGACGGTGGCGGCGCCCGCCAGCACGACGCGGCGCAGCGGACGGTTCTTCCTCAACGCGTGCAACGGGGCCTCACAGTTCGAACGACTCGTGGTGGATACGGCGGTCCGGCACCCCGGCGGCGCGCAGCACCTCGTACACGTCGCGGGCGAAGGCGTGCGGGCCGCAGATGTAGACGTCGTGGCCCGCCAGGTCGGAGACGGCCGCGCGCAGCGACTTCGGGGTGAGGCGGGGGCGTTCGCCGCGCGGGCCGTTGAGCGCGTACAGCACCCGGCCGCCGCGCCACCGCGCTATCGCCTCCAACTCGCCGCCCAGGGCCAGGTCCTGGGCCGTGCGCGCCCGGTACAGCAGGGTGACGTCGCCGGGCAGCGTCTCGAACAGGGCGCGCAGCGGCGTGATGCCGACCCCGGCGGCGATCAGCAGGGACCGGTGCGACGTGCGCCGGTCGGCGGTCATCGCCCCGTAGGGACCCTCCGCCCACACCCGGGTGCCCGGCCGCAGCAGCGGCACGGCCGCGCTGTGGTCGCCGAGCGCCTTCACCGTGATGCGCAGCAGGTCCGGACGGGGCGGAGCCGACAGGGAGTACGGCGTCGAGGTCCAGCCCATGCCCTCGGCGAGGAACCGCCAGCGGAAGAACTGGCCCGGCCGCGCGCCCAGTTCGTCCAGCCGGTGGCCGCGCACGACGACGGAGTACACACCCGGCGCCTCCATGTGCACCGCCTCGACGCGCATCCCGTGGCGCAGGTTGAGCCGTACCGGGACCAGGATCCGGAACCACACCACCAGGGCCGCGACGCCCAGGTACAGCGTGTACCAGAAGGCCGTGGCCGGGCCGTGACCGGTGAACTCGGCGCCCAGCGCCACCTGGTGGCCGAAGGCCAGGAACACGGCGGCGTAGGTGAGCAGGTGCGTGTAGTACCAGAACTCGTGGCTGGCCCGGCGGCGCACCGCGCGCGCCGAGGTGACACCGACCGCGAACAGGATCACGGTCCCGGCTCCGGCCTTCAGCATCTCCGGGTAGTGCAGCACCACCGTGACCGCCTCTCGCAGGACGGAGGAGCCGTCCTGCGCGGCGTACCCGGCGAGGGTCAGCACCACGTGCACGACCAGCAGGCACACCGTGTAGCGCCCGGCCATCGCGTGCCAGCGTGCCACCCGGTCCGAGCCGATCCGGCGCTCCAGCAGCGGCACCCGCGCCATCAGGCCCACCAGCACCGCGCACGCGTACCCGCACAGCAGGCCGGCGATCCGCCCGGCGCCGGTCAGCAGGCCCGCCGTCCCCACGACGGAGTCCGTGTCCCGCCACCACAGGAGGAGCACCGCGGCGGCTCCCGCCCACAGCAGCGCCAGCACCGCGCCCGCCGGGGAGCGCCGGCGCGCCACCGGCACCGGCGGTGCCGCCCGCCGCTCGTACACCGTGGTCATCCGCTCTCCCGTCCCTTCGCCGGTCCAGGACGCCACTGTGCGGGGCGAACCTCTGAGACAGCTCTGAGCCGCGGGTCGTGTGGCCCCACTCACAGGAAACTCAGAGGGGCCCTGCTCGCCGCACGGGCCGGTCACCGGCGATGCTGGAGGGGCCATGGACACCTCCCGCCCGAGCCCTCCCGGCCTGCCCGCCCTCACCCGCCCCGACGGCACCCCCGTGCGCGTCCTCGTCGTCGACGACGACCCCGACCTCGCCGAAGTGCTGTGCGGAGCCCTTCGATACCAGGGCTGGGAGGTTCGCGCCGCGGGCGACGGGGCCTCGGCCGTCGCCGCGGCCCGCGAGGCGCAGCCGGACGCCGTCGTGCTCGACGTGATGCTCCCGGACACCGACGGTTTCGCCGTGCTGCGCGAACTGCACACCGTGCGGCCGGACGTCTGTGTGCTCTTCCTCACGGCGCGGGACGCGGTGGAGGACCGTATCGCGGGGATCACCGCGGGCGGCGACGACTACGTGACCAAGCCGTTCAGCCTGGAGGAGGTGGTCGCCCGGCTGCGCGGACTGCTGCGCCGCGCCGGCCTGGCCCGGCAGCCGGCCGACGGCCCGCGGCTGACCGTGGGCGACCTGGCCATGGACGAGGACGCCCGCGAGGTCACCCGGGCCGGAGAGCTGATCGAACTGTCCCCGACCGAGTTCGAGCTGCTGCGCTTCCTCATGCACAACCCGCGCCGGGTGCTGAGCAAGGCGCAGATCCTCGACCGTGTGTGGTCCTACGACTTCGGCGGCCGGGCCCATGTGGTGGAGCTGTACATCTCCTATCTGCGCAAGAAGGTGGACGCCGGACGCGCACCCATGATCCACACGGTGCGCGGGGCCGGGTACGTCCTGAAGCCGGCGGCACGGTGACCATGGCACCAAGCGCGTCGACACCGCGGACACGGCGGCTGCCCCGGCCGCGCACCCTGCGGGCCCGGCTCACCTTCGGCCTGGTGGTGCTGCTGGCCGTCGCCTGCGCCGCCGTCGGCGTGGCCGCGGTCCTCGAACTGAACGGCTTCCTCACCGGCCGGATCGACCAGCAGCTCCAGCAGGCCGGACCGGGCTTCCCGGAGAGCCTGGAGCACGGCACCGCCACGCCGGCCAGGCCCTCCGACCACGACGGCGACGAGCGCGGCGACACCCGCCGCCAGGCCGCCGGCACCTTCGGCGCCCGGCTCCTCGGCGGCACGGTGACCCACGCCGCCGTCGTCCCCTCCGGGTCCCGTCCCGGTTTCGACGTCACCCTCACCGGCGCCGACCGCGGCGCACTGGCCGCGCTCCCGGTGGACCGCGGCGGGCACACGGTGCGCCTGTCCGACCTGGGCGAGTACCGGCTGGCGGCCTGGCCGGGCCGGGACGGCGACGTGCTGGTCACCGGTCTGCCGATGGCGCCGGTGCGGGCCGCGGTCCACCGGCTCGAACTGGTCGCGGGGACCGTCTCGGGGCTCGCCCTGGGCGTCGCCGGGGTCGCCGGCGCCCTCTGGGTGCGCTGGTCGCTGCGCCCGCTGACGCGGGTCGCGGAGACCGCCGCCCGGGTCAGCGAGCTGCCGCTCGCCAGCGGCGAGGTCGCGCTGCCGCCCCGCGCGCCGCGCGCCGACCCGCGCAGCGAGGTCGGGCGGGTCGGCGCCGCCTTCAACCGGATGCTCCACCACGTCGAGGACGCGCTGACCAAACGGCACGCCAGTGAGGAACGGCTGCGCGGCTTCGCCGCCGACGCCAGCCACGAGCTGCGCACCCCGGTCGCCACGGTGCGCGGCCACGCCGAACTCGCCCTGCTGCACCCGGGACCGGTGCCGCCCGAGGTCACCCGGGCCCTGGAACGCATCGCCGCCGAGTCCGCGCGCATGGGCGAGATGGTCGACGAGATGCTGCTCCTGGCCCGGCTGGACGCCGGGCGTCCCCTGGAGCGACGCCCGGTCGACCTGACCCGCCTGGTCCTGGACGCGGTGACGGACGCCAGGGCGGCGGGTCCGGAGCACCGCTGGACGCTGGAGCTGCCGGAGGAACCGGTGACGGTGACCGGTGACGCCCACCGGCTCCAGCAGGTGCTGGCCAACCTGCTGGCCAACGCACGTGCGCACACACCCACGGGCACCAAGGTGACGGTGTCCCTGGACCTGGAATCCGCAGCTGAGCCGGCCCCGGAGAGTGCCGCCTGGGCCGTCCTGCGGGTGCACGACGACGGGCCCGGCGTCCCCGAGGAGGTCCAGCCCGGTGTCTTCGAGCGCTTCACCCGGGCCGACCGCCGCCGCACCGACTCCTTCGGCGGCGCCGGGGCGGGCCTCGGCCTGTCGATCGTGGCGGCCGTGACGGAGGCCCACGGCGGCGCTGTCGGGCTGGACAGCCGCCCCGGCTCCACGGCCTTCACCGTCCGGCTGCCGGCGGACGGCGGCGGGGTCAGTAACGGCTGATCGCGGTCGCCCCTCCCGCCGTGCCGATCGCGATGTGCGGCCGGCGCGCGGGATCCGCCCACGCCAGGATCCGCCGCATGGCCTCCCGGGGCACCGACACACAGCCGGCCGTCGCCCCGCGCCCGTTGACGTGCAGGAAGATTCCCGCTCCCCGGCCGCGCACCGGACGGGAGTAGTTGAAGCCGATGACGAGCGCGTGCGCGTACTGCGTGGGGTACTCCACCAGGTGCTCGGACGCGGTGGCCCGGCAGTCGGCGGGACGCGGCCGGGTCCACCGGTTGTAGGAGCGTGAGTCGTTGTCCTGGCACCACCAGGAGTCCGGGCCCACCCGCCGGTACCGCAGCCGGGTCCCGCCCGGCGCGGCGTCGGTCCCGAAGGCGAACGGCAGGTGGTACAGCCCGGTCGGCGTCGTGTCCGTGTCCTGCCGCCGCGCCGTCCCCTCGACGAGGCCCTTCGCGCCGAACCTGGCCGGTGCCGAACCGGCCCGCACCCAGCGCCCGCCGCGCAGGTCCCACCAGGTGACCGTGCCCGTGGTGGCGCCGGTGCCGGCCGCCTGTGCGGTGATCAGCTGGGTGCCGCCGCCGGTGTCGCGCAGCCGGGCCGGCAGCGGCACCTCGCCCGCGGGCGCGGCACCGAGCGTGAGCAGGGACAGGGCGGCGAGGATCGCGGCGGCACCGGGACGCATGGATCAGACCGTAGACGGCGGCAGCGGCAACGGCAGCCCGGGCAGTCCGTCCAGGCTGCTGGCCACGTGCTCCTTCCGGGTGAAGTAGTCGCTCAGCGAGGCGTCGTCCTCGCGCGCGAAGCGCCTGCCGTGCAGATCGCGGTCCGCCTCGTACGCCATGAAGGGCACCGCGTACCCGCAGGTGTCCCGCACGAGTTCGGCGTGCACGACGATGATCGCGCGCAGTCCGTGCCGTGCCGGGTCGATGTCGGGGAAACGGGTGAGGAGTTCGCCGAAGCGCGGGTCGTCGCGGAAGACGGGCTCGCCCCGGCCGTGGACGCGCACGATGCCGGGCGGGCCCTGGAAGGCGCACCACATCAGGGTGATCCGGCCGTTCTCCCGCAGATGGGCGATGGTCTCCGCGTTGGACCCGGCGAAGTCCAGGTAGGCCACGGTGCGCTCGTCGAGCACCGCGAAGGAGCCCGTGAGGCCCTTGGGGGACAGGTTGACCGTACCGTCGCCGGAGAGCGGGGCGGTCGCGGTGAAGAACAGGGGCTGCTGCTCGATGAACGTACGCAGCCTGCCGTCTATGCGCTCATACGTCTTTCCCATGTCCAACGATTATCGGGGGAAGCTCTTTCGCTTGTCTAAGGAATTACGGCCTCCGCTCGCCCCACCGTGGCCGCCCCGGCCGGCGCTTCCTCGGGGCGGCCACGGCTGCCTGTCACCTCACTTGGTGAGGGTGCAGGCGGCCAGGGAGTCCAGTCCCTGCGGCTTGGCCGCGGTTCGTCCGATGGAGATGGCGATCCGGTCGATGGTGGCCACGCGCTTGTCCTTGAGCGGGCCGAGGATGGCGTTCTGCACGAAGTTGGGCCCGCCCTGGCCGACGGTGTCGACCAGGCGCTTGTCGGCCTCCTGGATCTGGGTGTCCAGCAGGGCGAGGTTGCGGTCGATCTCGGCCTGGGCGGAGGCGGGGACCGCGGGGAGCTGCGACCTCACGTCGGGGCAGGTGATGGTGCCCGCCGCCGTGCCGGTGCCGGCGTCGCCCGTGTTGCCGCCTGTGTTACCGGCGTTGCCTGTGTCGCTGTTGTTTCCTGTCGCCGCGCCCGCCGCGTTGCCGTCGTCGCCGCCGACGGTGCCGGTCACGCCACCCTGGTTCAGGGTGCAGGGCGCGAGCGCGTCCAGGCCCTGCGGCCTGGCCGCCGTGCGGCCGATCGCCGTGGCCATCCGGTTGATGGTGGCCACGCGCTTGTCCTTGAGCGGGCCGAGGATGGCGTTCTGCACGAAGTTGGGCCCGCCCTGGCCGACGGTGTCGACCAGGCGCTTGTCGGCCTCCTGGATCTGGGTGTCCAGCAGGGCGAGGTTGCGGTCGATCTCGGCCTGGGCGGAGGCGGGGACCGCGGGGAGCTGCGACCTCACGTCCGGGCAGGTGATCGTGCCGGGGCTCGCCAGGGTCCGGGCGTTCTGGGCGCCGCCCTGCCCGGACGTCTCCCCGGCCAGCGCGGAACCGGCGATGACCGCGCCGGAGAGCACCACTGCGGCGGCGCCGCCGATGAACGCGACGCGGCGCTTGTCGTACTTCGGAAGAGCCCTGGACATGGGGGTGCGTCACTCGGGTCGGGGGACAGGTCGGGAGATGGGTTGTGGCGAACGCGGCGCCTGCGTTCGAACCAGAGATACGGGAAAGCGGTTGCCCCTGTTCAAGGAGTGACGAGGGAATTCCGAAAGCACCCTTCGAAACCCCCTGACGCCCGGACACGCCCGCCGGAGATTGACGAACCATGCAGAGTTCTGCATACTCATGCATGTCAGCGAATGCAGTGTGAGGAGAATCCCGTGACCGAGCGCGT
Organism: Streptomyces sp. NPDC087787; assembly: GCF_044743035.1. Classification (NCBI taxonomy): domain Bacteria; kingdom Bacillati; phylum Actinomycetota; class Actinomycetes; order Kitasatosporales; family Streptomycetaceae; genus Streptomyces; species Streptomyces sp. NPDC087787. The sequence continues at coordinate 177,028 of NZ_JBIUVQ010000004.1, read as the reverse complement.
CGTACTCGCCTACTCGGGCGGTCTGGACACCTCCGTCGCCATCGGCTGGATCGCCGAGGAGACGGGCGCCGAGGTCATCGCCGTTGCGGTCGACGTCGGCCAGGGCGGCGAGGACCTGGACGTCATCCGCAAGCGCGCGCTCGCCTGCGGTGCCGTCGAGGCCGAGGTCGCCGACGCCAAGGACGAGTTCGCCGACGAGTACTGCCTCCCGGCGATCAAGGCCAACGCCCTCTACATGGACCGCTACCCGCTGGTCTCCGCGCTGTCGCGGCCGACGATCGTCAAGCACCTGGTCGCCGCCGCCGACAAGCACGGCGCCGGCATCGTCGCCCACGGCTGCACCGGCAAGGGCAACGACCAGGTCCGCTTCGAGGCCGGCATCGTCGCCCTCGCCCCCGGCCTGAAGTGCATCGCCCCGGTCCGCGACTACGCGATGACCCGGGACAAGGCCATCGCGTTCTGCGAGGAGAAGGACCTCCCGATCGCGACCACCAAGAAGTCCCCGTACTCCATCGACCAGAACGTCTTCGGCCGCGCCGTGGAGACCGGCTTCCTCGAGGACATCTGGAACGCGCCGATCGAGGACATCTACGAGTACACCCAGAACCCGGCCGTCGCCCGCGAGGCCGACGAGGTGATCATCACCTTCAAGGAGGGCGTCCCGGTCGCCATCGACGGCAAGCCCGTCTCCGTCCTCCAGGCCATCCAGCAGCTCAACGAGCGCGCCGGCGCCCAGGGCATCGGCCGGATCGACATGGTCGAGGACCGTCTCGTCGGCATCAAGTCCCGCGAGGTGTACGAGGCTCCGGGCGCCATCGCCCTGATCACCGCCCACCAGGAGCTGGAGAACGTCACCGTCGAGCGCGAACTCGCCCGCTACAAGCGGCAGGTCGAGCAGCGCTGGGGCGAACTGGTCTACGACGGCCAGTGGTTCTCCCCGCTCAAGCGCGCCCTGGACGGCTTCATCAACGAGGCCAACCAGCACGTCTCCGGCGACGTCCGCATGACCCTGCACGGCGGCCGCGCGGTCGTCACCGGCCGGCGTTCCCAGGAGTCGCTGTACGACTTCAACCTCGCCACCTACGACACCGGCGACACCTTCGACCAGGCCGCCGCCAAGGGCTTCATCGACATCTACAGCCTGTCGTCGAAGATCGCCGCCAAGCGCGACCTCGTCTGAGCGGGTAAGCGCGTACGGGTCCCCTCATACGCATCAGCCTGACAGCCGCCTCCTCACCTGCAAGGGTGGGGAGGCGGTCGCACAGAGACACTTCCGAGGAGCAACGCAGTGAGCAGCAACAGCGGTGACGTACGGCTCTGGGGCGGCCGTTTCGCCGACGGTCCCGCCGAGGCCCTGGCGAAGCTGTCCGCGTCCGTCCACTTCGACTGGCGCCTCGCGCCCTACGACATCGCCGGCTCCCGCGCCCACGCGCGCGTGCTGCACAAGGCCGGACTGCTCGACGACGACGAACTGCGGCGCATGCTCGCCGGCCTCGACCGGCTGGAGGCGGACGTCGCCGACGGCTCCTTCACCGGCACCATCGCCGACGAGGACGTGCACACCGCCCTGGAGCGCGGCCTGCTGGAGCGCCTCGGCGCCGACCTCGGCGGCAAGCTGCGCGCCGGCCGGTCCCGCAACGACCAGGTCGCGACGCTCTTCCGGATGTACCTGCGCGACCACGCCCGGATCATCGGCGCCCTGATCGCCGACCTCCAGGACGCGCTCATCGGCCTGGCCGAGGCCCACCCGGACGTGGCCATGCCCGGCCGCACCCACCTCCAGCACGCCCAGCCGGTCCTGTTCGCCCACCACGTCCTCGCGCACGTCCAGTCCCTGTCGCGGGACGCCGAGCGGCTGCGCCAGTGGGACGAGCGCACGGCCGTGTCGCCGTACGGCTCCGGCGCCCTGGCCGGTTCCTCCCTCGGCCTGGACCCGGAGGCGGTGGCGCGCGACCTCGGCTTCGAGCGCGGCAGCGCCGGCAACTCCATCGACGGCACCGCCTCCCGGGACTTCGTCGCGGAGTTCGCCTTCGTCACCGCGATGATCGGTGTGAACCTCTCCCGGATCGCCGAGGAGGTGATCATCTGGAACACGAAGGAGTTCTCCTTCGTGACCCTGCACGACGCCTTCTCCACCGGCTCGTCGATCATGCCGCAGAAGAAGAACCCGGACATCGCCGAGCTGGCGCGCGGCAAGTCCGGCCGGCTGATCGGCAACCTGACCGGCCTGCTCGCCACCCTCAAGGCCCTGCCGCTCGCGTACAACCGCGACCTCCAGGAGGACAAGGAGCCCGTCTTCGACTCCTGCGACCAGCTGGAGGTCCTGCTGCCGGCCTTCACCGGCATGATGGCCACCCTCACCGTGCACCGCGAGCGCATGGAGGAGCTGGCCCCGGCCGGCTTCTCGCTGGCCACCGACATCGCCGAGTGGCTGGTCAAGCAGGGCGTGCCCTTCCGGGTGGCGCACGAGGTCGCAGGCGAGTGCGTGAAGGCCGCCGAGGCCGAGGGCAAGGAACTCGACGAGCTGACCGACGAGCAGTTCGCCAAGATCTCCGCCCATCTGACGCCCGAGGTGCGCACCGTCCTCAACGTCCCCGGCGCCCTCGCCTCCCGCAGCGGGCGCGGCGGCACCGCGCCGAGCGCGGTCGCCGTGCAGCTCGCCGAGGTCAAGGCGGACGTGGCGGCACAGCACCAGTGGGCGGACGCCAGGAAGTAGTCCGCCCGCCTCCGGGGCCCTCGCGGGTTACGTTGGTCCACAGCCGTAAGGAACCGACCGAACGGAGCCCGCGATGCCCTTCGCCAGACTGGCCTCGGCCACGACCCCCACGTGCCACATCGGTCTGGGGCTGGCCGCCGTCGGGCGTCCGGGGTACATCAACCTCGGCCGCGAGAAGGACCTCCCGGCCGACCGCACGGTGGACGCCCTGCGCGAGCGCACCCGTGAACTCCTGGACGCCGCCTACGCCCAGGGCGTCCGCTATGTCGACGCCGCCCGCTCCTACGGCCGTGCCGAGGAGTTCCTCGCCGACTGGCTCAGGTCCCGCCCCGAGGTCGACGACGTCGTCGTGGGCAGCAAATGGGGCTACACCTACACCGCCGACTGGACCACCGACGCCGACCGGCACGAGGTCAAGGACCACAGCCTCGCCGCCTACGAGCGGCAGCGCGCCGAGACCACCGGACTGCTCGGCGACCGGCTCGACCTCTACCAGATCCACTCGCTGACCCCGGACAGCCCCGCGCTCACCGACAAGGAACTCCATGCCAGGCTGGCCGAGGCCGCCGCGGGCGGCCTCACGATCGGCTTCTCCACCAGCGGTCCCGCACAGGCCGACACCGTCCGCGCCGCGCTCGCCGTGACGGTCGACGGCGCCCCGCTCTTCCGTACCGTCCAGTCGACGTACAATGCCCTGGAGACCTCCGCCGGTCCCGCCCTGGCTGAGGCGCACGACGCCGGACTGACGGTGATCGTCAAGGAGGGCATGGCCAACGGGCGGCTCTCCGAGCCGAACGCCCCCGAGCCGCTCGTGGAGGTCGCCCGCGAGACGGGCCTGGGCTGCGACGCGGTCGCCCTCACCCTGATCCTGCGCCGGCCGTGGGCCGGTGTGGTCCTGTCCGGCGCAGCCACTTTGGGCCAGCTCGCCTCCAACCTGCACGCTCCGGCCGTCGACCTCGACGAGGACCAGCTCGCCCGCCTCGGCGCCCTGGCCGAGGAACCCCGGACCTACTGGGAGCGGCGAGGGCGGCTTCCCTGGCACTGAGCGCCCCGACGACACCCTCTTCGAGCACGCACCCGTGAGACGCCTACGCCTATTGTGAGACAGCATTGTCTCATGCGGGGTATTGTTGTCTCATGGCTGTCGATCGTGAACACGTGCTGCGCAGCGCAGCCATCCTGCTCGCCCACAAGTCCACCGCCACCATGGACGAGGTCGCCAAGGCGGCCGGGATCAGCCGGGCCACGTTGCACCGCCAGTTCGCCGGACGCGACTCGCTCGTCAGGGCGCTGGAGGCGCTCGGCATCGCCGAGTGCGACGCCGCCCTCGACGCGGCCCGCCTCGGGGAGGGACCGGCCGGTGACGCCGTGCGGCGCCTGGTCCGTGCGATCGAACCGGCGGCCGGGCTGCTCTCCTTCCTCTACACGGAGAACCAGCTGTTCGAGGGCGAGGAGCAGAACGAGGGCTGGGCCCGGCTCGACGAGCGCATCTCCGAGGTCTTCCGGCGCGGCCAGCTCAGCGGCGAGTTCCGTATCGACCTCACCCCCGCCTGGCTCACCGAGGCACTCTTCGGGCTCATCGCCTCCGGCGCCTACGTCGTGCTGAGCGGCAAGGTCGCCCCCAAGGACTTCCAGCACATGATCACCGAGCTGCTGCTCGGCGGCGCACTGCGCACGGACACATCACGGAACGAGGAATCATGACCAGCACCCTGCAGCCGGCTCGCGCGGCGGAGGTGGAGCAGCGGCCGGGCCGCTGGCTCGCGCTCTCCGTCCTCGCGCTCGCCGTGCTGCTGGTGGCCGTCGACGCGACCGTACTCGGTCTCGCGACCCCCTTCATCAGTGAGGACCTCAGGCCCTCGGGCACCCAGCTGCTGTGGATCGGCGACGTCTACTCGTTCGTCATCGCCGGTCTGCTCGTCTCCATGGGCAGCCTGGGCGACCGCATCGGCCGCAAGCGCATCCTGCTCGGCGGCGCCACCGCGTTCGGCGCGGTCTCCGTGCTCAACGCCTACGCCGCCACACCGGAACTGATGATCCTGGCCCGGGCGCTGCTCGGCGTCGCGGGCGCCACCCTGATGCCGGCCACGCTCGCCCTGATCCGCAACCTCTTCCACGACCCGCGCGAGCGCAGCCTCGCCGTCGGCATCTGGGGCGCCACCGCCTCCGGCGGCACGGCCGCCGGCCCGATCGTGGGCGGCCTGCTGCTCGAACACTTCTGGTGGGGCTCGGTCTTCCTCATCAACCTGCCCGTGATGGCCGTCCTCGTCCTGGTCGGCCTCAGGACCCTGCCCGAGTCCCGCAACCCCGACCCGGGCCCGTGGGACCTGGTGAGCGTCGTGCTGTCACTGGTCGGCGTCGTCGGCGTCGTCTACGCGGTCAAGGAGGCCGCCGCAGGAGGATTCACCTGGCCGGCCCTGGCCACGGGCGCGCTGGGCGTGGCCGCGCTGTACGGCTTCGTCCGCCGCCAGCTCACGCTGCCGAAGCCGCTCCTTGACATGCGGCTCTTCCGCAGCCGGGGGTTCTCCGGCGCCGTCCTCGCCGACCTGCTGACCGTGCTCGGCATGTCCGGTCTGGTGTTCTTCCTGTCCCAGTACCTGCAACTCGTCCAGGGCAGGCGTCCGTTCGAGGCGGGCCTGGCCGAACTGCCCGCCGCCGCGGGCGCGGTGGTGGCCGGACTGCTCGCCGGGCGGGCGGCCCGGCGCTTCTCGGTGCGGAGCGTGGTCTCCGGCTCGCTGGCCGCCATCGGACTGGGGCTGGCCGTGCTGACGACGATCGGCGGGACCACCGGCTACCCGCTGCTGGGCGCGGCCCTGCTGGTGGTCGGCGTCGGCGCCGGCTTCTCCTTCACGGTGACCGCCGACGTGATCCTGTCCAGTGTGCCCAAGGAGCAGGCGGGTGCCGCCTCGGCGGTCTCCGAGACGGCGTACGAACTGGGCGCGGCCCTCGGCATCGCGCTGCTGGGCTCCATCGTGACCGGCGTCTACCGCGGCTTCACCGGCCCGGCGGGCACGCCGACGGCCGCCCACGAGTCGCTGGGCGGCGCGGTCGAGGCGGCGGCGAGCCTGCCGGCGCGCACCTCGGAGGCTCTGCTCCACGCGGCCAGGGAGTCCTTCGTGCACGGCCTGCACCTGGCGTCGGGAGCGGGAGCGGCGGTACTGCTGGCGACGGCGGTCGCGGCGTGGTTCCTGCTGAAGGGCCAGAAGCTCTGAACGCGGCCGGCCGCCGGAGCCCGGCCCGGCCGGCGACGGCCTACGCGGCCTTCGCCTTGGTCGCGTAGATGTCGACGTACTCCTGTCCGGACAGGCGCATGACCTCCGCCATCACCGAGTCGGTCACGGCCCGCAGGACGTAGCGGTCCCGGTCCATGCCCTCGTACCGGGAGAACTCCATCGGCTCGCCGAAGCGGACGGTGACGCGGCCCGGCCGGGGCAGGCCCGTGCCGCCCGGCTGGAGCTTGTCGGTGCCGATCATGGCGAACGGGACCACGGGGGCCCCGGTCATCAGGGTGAGCCGGGCGATGCCGGTGCGGCCGCGGTACAGGCGGCCGTCGGGGGAGCGGGTGCCCTCGGGGTAGATGCCGAACATCCGGCCCTCCTCCAGTACCCGTCGGCCGGTCATCAGCGCGGCCACCCCGCCCCGGCCGCCGTCACGGTCGACGGGGATCATGCCGACGCCGGTGAAGAACCAGGCCATCAGCCGGCCCTTGAGGCCCTTCCCGGTGACGTACTCGTCCTTGCCGATGAAGCAGACCTGACGGTCGCAGACCAGCGGCAGGATCATCGAGTCGATGAAGGTCAGGTGGTTGCCGGCGAGGATCACCGGGCCGTCGCCCGGGATACGCTCCGCGCCCTCCACCTGGGGGCGGAACATCAGGCGCATGATCGGACCGAGCACTGCCTTGATGAGCACGAAGCGGGACAACGGGCCCTCCGGTGTCTGGAGATGTCGAGGGATTGTTCATGAGTCTGTGCAGGTGAGGACGATACTCGCGGCCCCGGGCCGAATGCACATCGGGCTCACCGGCTCTTACGCACTGTTGACATACGTTTACCTGCGACGAAGGTGTGTTTCGCCCCGGTCACCCGAACGGAGCGATGTGATGGAGGTCGCTCGCCGTCCGGGAGGGGAACGGATGTCCGTGGTGTCCGCCTTCGGCCGGCCGGCCGCGCCTCGGGACCGCGCCCCCGCACCCGAGTACGCCTTCCCGGGACGGGTCGTGACATGCCGACGGATCGTCACCCGTTCGGCCCAAGACGCCCCTTGTGTCCCGTGCTGCCTCCCGTATCCCGTGCGGCCTCAGGCGACACCCTGCGTCACGCGGGTGTTCGCCACGTGGTCTCCCGTCCGTAATCGGTGCCCGCCTACGATCGGCGCGCACGGACGACACGAGACCAGGAGGCGGTCATGGGTACGCGGGAGTCGGACGAGCAGGGACGCGGGACGGGACGCCGGGCCGTGCTCGGGGCCGTGGTGCTGGGCGCGGGCGGAGCGGTCCTCGGACTGCCCGGCGCGGCCGGAGCCGCCCAGGGCGAGGGCGGCGGCCACAAGGGCGGCGGGCTGAAGAGCCTGCCCGTGCCGACGATCGTCGGCCACCGGGGCGCCAGCGGCTACCGGCCCGAGCACACCTTCGGCTCCTACGAGCTGGCCCTCGACCTCGGCGCCCATGTCGTCGAGGCCGGTGACCTGGTACCGACGAAGGACGGTCACCTCGTGTGCCGGCACGAGCCGGAGATCGGCGGCACCACGGACGTCGCCGACCACCCCGAGTTCGCCGCCCGCAGGACCACCAAGACCCTGGACGGGGTGCCCACCACCGGCTGGTTCACTGAGGACTTCACCCTCGCCGAGCTGAAGAGGCTGCGCGCGGTCGAGCGCGTCCCGGCCAACCGCCCCCACAACACCCTCTACAACGGCCGGTGGGAGATCCCCACCTTCGAAGAGGTCCTGAAGTGGCAGGACGAGCAGACCCGCAAGCGCGGCCGGCAGGTGTGGATCTACCCCGAGACCAAGCACCCGACGTACTTCCGCAAGCTGGGCCTCGGCCTGGAGGAGCGGGTCGCCGCGCTGCTGCGCAAGCACGGCAAGGACAGGAAGGACTCCCCGGTCATCCTCCAGTCCTTCGAGCCGACCAGCATCCAGCGGCTGAACCGGCTCGTCGGCAACCCGCTCGTCGTGCTGCTGTCGGACGCCGGCAGCCGTCCCTGGGACTTCGTCGAGACGGGCGACCGGCGCACGGTCGCCGACCTCGTCACGCCCAAGGGCCTGAAGGAGATCGCCTCCTACGCGCAGGGCATCGGCCCGACCGTCGACCTGGTCGTCCCCAAGGACGCGGACGGCAACCTCACCAGGCCGAGCACCCTCGTCCGGGACGCGCACGCCGCGGGTCTGATCCTTCACCCCTACACCGTCCGCAACGAGAACCCGTTCCTGCCGCCGAAGTTCCGCAAGGGCACCGCCGCCGACGCCTACGGTGACGTCTTCGGCCTGTTCCAGGCCTACTTCGCCACCGGCATCGACGGCATCTTCACCGACAACGCCGACACCGGACTGCTCGCCCGCGAGGACTTCCTGAGCGGCCGGCACGGCAACCGCTGAACCCCGCCGCCCCGTTCGGGCCTCCCACGGTCGTCCCGGCAGCCCGCGCCGGGACGGCCGCGTCGTTCCCGGTGAGTTGGGTATCTCACAGGGCAACCCGGTCCTGGAACATCCCAGTTGTACGAGATGCCGGTAAAGGTGGCTCGGGCGGGAGGTTGCGGCCCGCGCGACGCGGGGATAGGAGTGGGGAACGAACGGCGATCAAGTGAGCGGGAGGCATGCGCACATGGGCATGAGCGTGACCATCTCTGCGGCGGCCGAACAGGACGCGGAGCAGATCTTCAGGCTGCAGTACCTCTGCTTCCAGAGCGAGGCCGCGCTGTACGGCAACTACCGCATCGCCCCGCTCGTCGAGAGCCTCGACGCGATCCGTCACGAGCTCGCCGCGGACTGCGTCTTCGTGGCGCGCCTCGGCGACGAGGTGGTCGGCTCGGTGTGCGGCCGGGTGGCCGAGGACGGCGCGGCCCTCATCAGCAAGCTCTGCGTCCACCCGCGCCTCCAGGGGCACGGCATCGGCGCCCGGCTGCTGCGCGCGGCGGAGTCCGCGCTGGCCGAGGAGCACGGCGCCACCAGGTTCCGGCTGCACACCGGGCACCGCAGCGAGGGCAACCTGCGCCTGTACCGGCGCGTGGGCTACCAGGCGGTCGGCACCTCCCGGGGCGCCGACGGCGTACTGATGATCGTCCTGGAGAAGCCGGACGTCAGCTACGCGGCGACCGCGTAGTACCAACGGCCGGGACCCGGCTCAGGCCGCCTGCGGCTGCTGCTTCCGCGCCTTGCGCAGCCAGTACAGGGCGGACAGCGGAAGCAGCACCGGGATGAAGACGTAGCCCCGGCCGTAGTCCGACCACACGGTCGCGTCCGGGAACGCGGACCGGTCGAGCAGCGTCCAGGTGCCGACCGTCAGCACGCCCACCAGCTCGGCGACGCAGCACGCCAGCGCGGCCCTGCGCGCCTTCTCCCCGCCGCGCACCAGCGAATACGTGATGAAGCCGTACACCACTCCGGCCACCGCGGACAGCGAGTAGGCGAGCGGCGCCCGGTCGAACTCGGTGGCGATCTGGTAGACGGAGCGGGAGACCGCGCCGACGACCATCACGCCGTACAGCCAGACCAGCAGGGTGCCCGGACCGCTGATGAGCCGCTGCCCGGCCGGCTTCTCCTCCACGGCGCTCATCTCACCTTCCCCAGATGTCATAGAGCCGCACCTCCAGGACGGCGAGGACCACTCCGCCCGCCGCGGCCGTCACCGAACCCCAGCGCGTCCGCTCGGTCAGCGACATGAGCCCGGCCGCCGGGACGCACGCGAAGGCTCCCAGCAGATACGCGACGAAGATCGTCGTGCCCTGCGCCGGCTTCTCGCCCCGCGCCAGCGCCACGACCCCGATCACCAGCTGGACCAGGGCCAGCAGCGACACCACCGCCATCCCGATGAGGTGCCAGTCCTTCGTCGGCTGGTCACGGTGGGCCGCCCAGCCGCACCATGCGGCGAGCAGCAGCGCGGCGACGCCGGTCACCAGCGTCAGGGCATCAAGCATGCCGCCGAGCCTATTACGGGGCGAACGGCCCGCCGCGCCCGGCCCGTACCGGCGCACCCGGATCGCCCGCCGGTACGACACCCCAGCTGCGGCGCCGTGGCGTTGGCCACAGTGGGGTGGGCGCCCTGCCCGCCCCGACCGTCCGGACGGGTGCCCGCAGGCCTTGTCCGCACTGGTCACCGGCGCGAAACCCCAGGTCCGTGCCGTCCCGCTCAGGTGTCCACGTGTGTCCAGCATGCGGACAGCGGTGCCCATCGGAGTCCCTGTCTCTGCTTTACTGACCGCATGACCACGACGAGCGACCGCACCCCTGCGACCGAGGCGACTGTGCCGCCCGGTGCTCGTATGTGTCCTGCACGTCGAATGTGCGCCTTCTAGAGGGCCCCTGCACCAGCTGAGCCTCGCGCCCCGAAGCGAGAGCCCGCTCATGTCCACGCCCGCGTCCGGTCCGTCCGGCGCCCGCGGCTGAGCCACGCCCCCGCGCACACGTTTCTCCCGGTTTGAGCATCTCTGCGAGAGTCGTGCCGCGTTCTGGCGCCCCCGACCATGAATGCCGTGCCCGGCGCCCGCGACGCGCCGCGCACACGACAGTGACGGAAACCCACGTGATCACCACATCGGGCCTCACCAAGGTCTACAGCTCGCGCGGTCGTGAGATCACCGCGCTCGACGGTGTCGACCTGCACGTCCGCGAGGGCGAGGTGTACGGCGTCATCGGCCAGTCCGGCGCCGGCAAGTCCTCGCTCATCCGCTGCGTCAACCTGCTGGAGCGCCCCACCTCCGGCACGGTCACCGTCGCAGGGCAGGACCTCACCGCCCTGGCCGGCCGCGGCCACCGGGCGGGCAAGGAGCTACGGCGGGCGCGCAGCCGGATCGGCATGGTCTTCCAGCACTTCAACCTGCTGTCCTCGCGCACCGTCCAGGACAACGTCGAACTGCCCCTGGAGATCCTCGGCACGTCCGGGAAGGAACGTTCCCGCAGGGCGCTCGAACTCCTCGACCTCGTCGGCCTCGCCGACAAGGCCCGGGCCTACCCCGCGCAGCTCTCCGGCGGCCAGAAGCAGCGCGTCGGCATCGCCCGCGCCCTCGCCGGCGACCCCAAGGTTCTGCTGTCCGACGAGGCCACCAGCGCCCTCGACCCGGAGACCACCCGCTCCGTGCTCCAGCTGCTGCGCGACCTGAACCGGCAACTCGGCCTGACCGTCCTCCTCATCACGCACGAGATGGACGTCGTGAAGTCCGTCTGCGACTCGGCGGCGCTCATGGAGAACGGCCGCATCGTCGAGTCGGGCACGCTGACCGAACTCCTCGCCACCCCGGGCTCCGAACTGGCCGCCGCGCTCTTCCCGGTCGGCGGCGAGGCCTCCGCCGCCGACCGGACCGTCATCGACGTCACCTTCCACGGCGAGAGCGCCACCCAGCCCGTCATCTCGCAGCTGTCCCGCACGTACAACATCGACATCTCGATCCTCGGCGCCGCCATCGACACGGTCGGCGGCCTCCAGGTCGGCCGGATGCGCATCGAACTGCCCGGCCGCTACGAGGACAACGTGGTGCCCATCGGCTTCCTGCGCGAACAGGGCCTGCAGATCGACGTCGTCGACCACACCCCGGCCGTCCGGCCGGAGCTGGTGAAGGATGGTGCCAAGTGACCTGGTTCGAAATGCGGCCCCTGCTGTCCCAAGCCAGTTGGGACACCCTCTACATGGTCGGCTGGTCCACGCTCATCGCCGTCGTCGGCGGACTGCCCCTCGGCGTCCTGCTGGTCCTCACCGACCGGGGCGGGCTGCTCCAGAACGTGGTCGCCAACAAGGTGATCGGGCAGGTCGTGAACATCACCCGCTCGATGCCGTTCATCATCCTGATGGTGGCCCTGATGAGCTTCACCCGCTTCGTCACCGGCACCACGATCGGGCGTGAGGCCGCCATCGTGCCGCTGGCCATCGGCGCCATCCCCTTCTTCGCCCGGCTCGTCGAGACGTCCGTCCGCGAAGTGGACGGCGGCCTGGTCGAGGCCGTCCAGTCGATGGGCGGCAACACCTGGACCATCGTCCGCAAGGTCCTCGTCCCCGAGTCCCTGCCCTCGCTGATCGCCGGCACCACCACCACGATCGTCGCCCTCATCGGCTACTCCGCGATGGCCGGCACCGTCGGCGCCGGCGGCCTCGGCGACATCGCCATCCGCTACGGCTACCAGCGCTTCGACACCCAGCTCATGTGGATCACCGTGGCCATCCTCGCCGTGGTCATCTCGGCCATCCAGTTCGCCGGCGACGCCGCCGCCCGCGCCCTGCACCGCCGCTCCGGCCGCTCCGGCCCCGGGCCGAGGCTCCGGCTGCTCAAGGCCGGGGAACCCGCGGCCACCGGCGTCGGCAAGGCCGCCTGAAGCTTCCTCCTCCCATCTCCCCGTGTCCGGGGCCCATCCCCGTATCCGGGGCCGCACCACCAAAGGAAAGGCACTTTTCGTGCGTAACACCACCAAGATCACCGCTGCTGTCCTCGCCGCCGGAGCCCTCACCCTCGGGCTCACCGCCTGCGGCTCCGGCTCGGACTCCGGTTCCTCCAAGGCCGACGCGAACGCCACGCTGACCGTCGCCGCCACCCCCACCCCGCAGGGCGAGATCCTCGCCTACGTCAAGGACCACTTGGCGAAGAAGGCCGGCCTGAAGCTGGAGGTCAAGGAGTTCACGGACTACGTGACCCCCAACACGGCCGTCCAGCAGGGCCAGGTCGACGCCAACTACTTCCAGCACAAGCCGTACCTCGACGACTTCAACAAGAAGAACGGCACCGACGTCGTGCCGGTCCCCGGCGGCACGGTGCACCTGGAGCCGCTCGGTGTCTACTCCCAGAGCGTCAAGAAGCTGGGCGACCTGAAGAAGGGCGCCACCGTCGCGCTGCCCAACGACACCACCAACGAGGCCCGCGCCCTGAAGCTGCTCGAGGCAGGCGGCGTCATCAAGCTCAAGGCGGGCGCCGGGTACGACGCGACCCCCAAGGACATCGCATCCAACCCGAAGAACATCCAGTTCAAGGAGCTGGAGGCGGCCCAGCTGCCGCGTTCCCTCGGTGACGTCGACGCCGCGGTGATCAACGGCAACTACGCCCTCGAGGCCAAGCTCAGCCCGGCCAGGAACGCCATCGCCGCCGAGTCCGCCAAGGGCAACCCGTACGCCAACTTCCTCGCCGTGAAGAAGGGCAACGAGAACGACCCGCGGATCGAGAAGCTCGCCCAGCTCCTCACCTCGCCCGAGGTGAAGAAGTTCATCGAGGACAAGTACGACGGCGCGGTCGTCCCGGCGTTCTGATCCGCGCGACCGTCACCCGCACGACGCACGGGGTCCGCGCCCTCACCGGGTGGGGTCCACCCCCACGCCGTTCCGGCGGTGGGGGTGGACCCCGTAGTGCGGTTCGGTGCTTTCATGCTGCATGCTGGGCAGTTCAGCAGGCCCTGACGGTTCTTCCGAAGGTTACGGAGCGGCGCATGAACAGCACCTTCCCCAACATCTCCATCAGCACGGAGCGGTTGGTGCTGCGTCCCCTCGAGGAGGACGACGTACCCGCCCTGGCCGCGATGATGAACGACGAGCAGGTCGCGGCCTGGACCGACGTCCCCCAGCCCTTCAGCGAGGACGGCGCCCGCACCTGGATCACCGAGTACGCCCCCGCCGAGCGCACCGCGGGCCGGGGTCTCGACCTCGCCGTCACCGAGTTCCTCACCCAGCGGCTGGTCGGCGTCGTCCAGCTCACCAAGGCCGACTGGCACGTGCGGTCCGCGGAGCTGTCGTACATCGTCGCGCCCTGGGCACGCGGCGAGGGGTACGCCGCCGAGGCCGCGCTCGCCACCGCGCAATGGCTCTTCGGGGACCAGAAGTTCGAACGCATCGAGCTGCGCACGGCCGCCGACAACACCGCCTCCCAGCAGGTCGCCCAGAAGATCGGCTGCATCAGCGAGGGCGTCCTGCGCAACGCCTGCATAGCGCACGTCCGCACCGAGGACGGCACCTGGACCGACCTGCGCACCGACTTCATCGTGTGGAGCCTGCTGCCGGAGGACCTGGAGGGCGCCGGCGAGCAGCTCGCCGAGTCCGGCGGCTACACCTCCTTCCCGGAATGGAACTGAGCCGTCCGGACCCGCGGGCGCACCCGCCCCGCCCCGCCGCGCGTCCGGCAGCTCCACCGGGTACGCTCGCGGAACACGCTCTCGGGCGTCCGTACCCCGACGACCTGCGCAATCCTGGAGACTGACGACGATGGCCGACCGGGTCACGGTGATCGGCTGGGACGGTTCGCCGCTGACCGACGCGGCACGCGGCGCCCTGGGCGCCGCCACCCTCGTGGCAGGCGCGGCGCACCACCTGGCGCTGCCCGAAGTACCACGCACCGCCGAGCGCATCCGCCTCGGCAGCGTCGCCCTCGCCGCCCGCCGTATCGCCGCCCACCGCGGCACCGCGGTGGTGTTCGCCGACGGCGACCCCGGCTTCTTCGGAGTCGTACGGACCCTGCGGGCACCCGAGTTCGGCCTGGAGGTCGAAGTCGTCCCCGGCGTCTCGTCGGTGGCCGCCGCCTTCGCCCGCGCCGGAATGCCCTGGGACGACGCCCAAGTGGTCGTCGCGCACAAGCGCACCCTGCGACGCGCGGTGAACGTGTGCCGCGCCCACGCCAAGGTCGCCGTACTCACCGCCCCCGGCGCCGGACCCGCCGAACTCGGCCTGCTCCTCGACGGGGTCCACCGCACCTTCGTCATCTGCGAGGAACTCGGCACCGAACGCGAACAGGTCACCGTCGTCACCTCCGACAAGGCCGCCGACCACACCTGGCGCGACCCCAACGTCGTCATCGTCATCGGCGGCCCCAGTGGCACCGAGGGCGGCGGCTGGATCGCCGGGGACGACGCCGGCCACGGGCCGCGCGGCTGGACCCAGCCCGCCGAGGCCTACGGCGGCGGACTCGGCGAGGGGGAGACCGATCTGCTCCGGGCCGCCCAACTCGCCCACCTCGGACCGCGCGTCGGCGACCTGGTGTGGGACATCGGCTGCGGCGGCGGCGCCTTCGCCACCGAGGCCGCGCGCGGCGGCGCGGCCGTCATCGCCGTCGACCGGGACCCGCGGGCCTGCGCCCGCACCGAGTCGGCCGCGCACCGCTTCGGCGTCCGGACGCAGGTGGTGCACGGCACCGCCCCGCACATCCTGGAGAACCTGCCCGAACCGGACGTCGTCCGCGTCGGCGGCGGGGGAGCGGCCGTGGTCTCCGCGGTCGCCGACCGGCGGCCGCAGCGGATCGTCGCCCACGCCGCGACCCGGGACGCCGCCGAACTCATCGGCCGCGACCTCACCGAGCACGGATACCGGGTCGACTGCGCCCTGCTCCAGTCGGTCGCGCTCGACACCCGCGCCTGGAACGAGACGGAGCGCAGCGTCGTGTTCCTGCTCAGTGCCGTACTGCCCGAGCGTGCCCCGTGATCGGATTGTCCTACCGCGCGCGGTAGGCTGGCGGATTGTTGTACCGCACCGGGTGGTCCGGAAGTTCGTTCGTCAATGTCCGGAAAACCCACCCGATTCAGGGCGGGTGTGGTACGGCAGACCCGGAGCACGCGCGACGTGGCGCAGTCCACAGCGGCCCGTCGCGGATCACGCTGTCACGGCGGCCGGACGACCGCGAGAATGCCACTCAATGGCTTTGTCGCCTTTTCCGGGCGGGTTGTTCGTGCCGCAGGGCGCGGACGCTCGTTCTTCACTGGGGGCGGTCGGTGCGCCGTTCCGGGTGAGCTGGTCGTAGGAGCACGAAACCGATGGGCGAGGGGTACGCATGACCGACACCGGCCAGGTCCCGGGCGAGGGACTGCCGGAGAGCGCAGGCATGGTGGAACAGCCGGGCGTTCCCGCGCACGGTGCGTACGCCTACCTCTCCGAGGCTCCCGCCAGGGACGAAGACCTGCTGCTGCCGGGCTCCCACGGAGCATGGGGCAACGAGGTGTCCCCGCCCGCCCCGGAGCCGGTCCTCGAAGCCGTCCACCAGCCGGGCCCGCACGAGACGGCCGGCCGTGACACCGGCTCCGTCGACCTCGGCGGCGTGCGGCACCCCGACCCGACGGCCACGCCGGCGGCCGGGATCCCCGCGGCCGTGCCTCCGCGCCGGCCACTGCACCTCGGCCCGCCGATTCCCGACGCCTCCGCGAGCCCGGTCCGTTCCCTGGCCGACCGCGGCCCCGCGGACGCGCCGCTCCGCCGGCCCGGACCCCCCGCGGCAGGCCCCGAGTACCTCGACGTCCCGCAGACACGCGAAACGGCCCCGCAGGGCGCGGCGCCCTGGGGCGCCCGGCCCACCGTGGTGGCCTCTCCGGCCGGCGCCGGGGCGCCACCCTCGGAAGCGGTCGCCCCCGGGGCGGGACCGCAGCCGGAGGACGCCGGTATCGCGGTGCCGGTGGACGCGGTCGAGGCCGCCGGCGCGCCTGAGGGTGGGTCACCCCTGCCCGTGGGTGCCGTGGCCGGGGGTGTGCCCGCGGGTCAGGTGCCGGGCGCGGTGCCGCAGTCGGAGGGTGCCGGTGTCGCTGTGCCTGAGGGCGGGTCAGCTCTGCCTGAGGGCGCTGTGGCCGGGGTTGTCGCGGGTGCGGCTCAGGTGCCGCAGTCGGAGGGTGCCGGTGTCGCTGTGCCTGAGGGCGGGTCAGCCCTGCCCGAGGGCGCCGTCGCAGGGGTTGTCGCGGGTGCGGGTCAGGTTCCGGCCGGGGAGCCCGGGCCGGAGGCTGACGTCGCCGCGGTCGCCCCGGACGCGGGCCAGGTGCCGGACGGTGGGCGGATGCCCGAGGCCGGACCGGGGCCCGAGGGTGCAGGCGTCGCTCCCGGTGCCCCTGTTCCGGTGACCGGGGTGGCGCCAGGCGGCGCGGCCGAACCCGCCGCTCCGGGCACCGCGCAGGTGGCGGAGGGCGTGCAGGCGCCCCAGAACGGCGAGGCTCCTGGAGGCGCGGCCGAGGCCGCGTCGGCGGGTGGACCCGCCCACGCCGTGGCCGCCGCCGAGACGACGCACACGACCGGAACCGGCCCCGAGGGCGCGCAGGCCGAGCCCGCGCCCGTCCACGCCCCGGAAGCGGCCGCCGAGCAGACCGCGCCGGCCGAGGCCGTGCAGGCGCGGGCAGCCGCGGGCGGCATCGCCGAGGCCCCCGTGGCGGCGGACGGACCGGCCGAGGCCGCCCAGTCGCCTGCTCAGGCAGCCGACGCTTCCGACGCCGCGCCCGTCCCGGCGACCCCCGCCGAGGCCACCGCCGCGCCCGTCCCCGTCATGGAGCAGCCGGAGGCGCCCACCGCCGCGGAGGCCGGCCCGCAGGTCGCGGCCGAGGCTGCCGCCGCACCTGCCGCGGATCACATCGCGGACGCCGCTGCCCAGGACGCGGACGCTCCCCGTCCCGTCGACGCAGCCGTCCCGGCCGTCGCCCCCGAAACGGCCGGGTCCCAGCCCGCCGAGCCGGACGCGACGACGTCCGCGGACCCGGCCCCGGGCGAGCACAGCGAGGGCGCGTACCTTCACCCCGGCGTCCCGCTTCAGCCCCAACCCGGCCAGACCCTCGGAGAGTTCGTGCCCGTCGAGGGGTCGGTGCCCACCGCCCCACACCTGGCCCCGACCCCGCCGCACCCCATCGCCGTCCCGGCGGACCAGCTCGCCCGCGAGGAGCCCGTCGTCACGGTCCCCGCGCCGCGCGACGGCGACGCCCCCGCCGCGTCCGGCGAGGAGCCCGCGCCCGAGGCCGTCCAGCACGCGGACGACCTGGACACCCACGGCGCCGACCCACAGGTCCGGGAGGAGACCGCGGCCGAGGAGACGGAGGCACCGCGGCCCACCGGCCCGGCCGCGCCCGGCTACGACGAGGCCGAGCGGGAGGCCGTGCTCAGGGTGATGCGCGAGCGCCGCGACATCCGCAACGGCTTCCGCCCCGACCCCATCCCGCACGAGGTGCTGCGGCGCGTCCTGGAGGCCGCCCACACGGCACCGTCCGTGGGCCACTCGCAGCCCTGGGACTTCGTCGTCATCCGCTCCGACGAAACCCGCCAGGCGATGCACGAGCTGGCGGTGCGCCAGCGCGACGCGTACGCCAAGTCGCTGCCCAAGGGCCGGGCGAAGCAGTTCAAGGAAATGAAGATCGAGGCCATCCTCGACACCCCCGTGAACATCGTCGTCACCGCCGACCCGACCCGCGGCGGCCGGCACACCCTGGGCCGCCACACCCAGCCGCAGATGGCGCCGTACTCCTCCGCGCTCGCGGTCGAGAACCTCTGGCTCGCGGCCCGCGCCGAGGGCCTCGGCGTCGGCTGGGTGAGCTTCTTCGACGAGCGCGAGATGGTCCGTGTGCTCGGCCTGCCCGAGCACCTGGAGGTCGTCGCCTACCTGTGCGTGGGCTACGTCGACGAGTTCCCGGACGAGCCGGAGCTGATGCAGGCGGGCTGGTCCAAGCGCCGCCCGCTGTCCTGGGTCGTGCACGAGGAGACGTACGGCCGTCGCGCCCTGCCGGGTGAGGACCCGCACGACCTGCTCGCCGAGACCGTCGCGCAGATCCGCCCGCTGGACGCCAAGGCGCTCGGCGAGGCCTGGGAGCGGCAGAAGCGGATGACCAAGCCGGCCGGCGCGCTCGGCATGCTGGAGATCATCTCCGCGCAGCTCTGCGGCCTGTCCCGCCAGTGCCCGCCGCCGATCCCCGAACCCGCGGCCGTGGCGGTCTTCGCCGGCGACCACGGTGTGCACGCCCAGGGGGTCACCCCCTGGCCGCAGGAGGTCACCGCCCAGATGGTGGCCAACTTCCTCGGCGGGGGAGCGGTCTGCAACGCCTTCGCAGCCCAGGTGGGCGCCGAGGTCTGCGTCGTCGACGTGGGCGTCGCCGCCGACCTCCCGGCCACGCCGGGTCTGGTGCCCCGCAAGGTCCGCGCCGGCACCTCCGACATGAGCGCCGGGCCCGCGATGACCCGCGAGGAGGCCAAACAGGCCATCGAGGTGGGCATCGAGACCGCCCGCGACCTGGTGGCGGCCGGGAACAAGGCACTCCTCACCGGTGAGATGGGCATCGCCAACACCACGGCGTCCGCCGCCCTCATCTCCGTCTTCACGGGCGCCGAGCCCGCCGAGGTCACCGGCCGGGGCACGGGCATCAACGACGAGACCCTGGCCCGCAAGACCGACGTGGTCCGCCGCGTACTGGAACTGCACCAGCCGGACCCGGCCGACCCCATCGGCGTACTCGCCGCGATCGGCGGCTTCGAGCACGCGGCCATGGTCGGTCTGCTGCTGGGCGGCGCCTCCCTGCGCACGCCGGTCATCCTGGACGGCGTCAGCGCCGGCGCCGCCGCCCTGGTCGCCCGCGCCATCGCCCCCGAGGTGCTGGCGGCCTGCATCGCCGGTCACCGCAGCGCCGAACCGGGCCACGTCGCCGCCCTCAACAAGCTCGGTCTGCGCCCCCTGGTCGACCTCGACCTGCGCCTCGGCGAGGGCACGGGCGCGCTGCTCGCCCTGCCGCTGGTGCAGAGCACGGCCCGGGCGATGCACGAGGTGGCCACGTTCGACTCGGCGGGAGTCACGGAGAAGTAGCCCACGCGGAATCCGTGATTCCGCGACCGCGGGGCACTGCGGTGGACGGACGCGCCCACGGTGCGTCCACCACCACGCCGGGGCGCTGCCCACAGCCGCACCCGGCTCTGCCGCGGTGGTGCCCATGGGCCCGTACCCGGCCGCGCCGGGGCGGTGCGCGGGGCCCGTACCCGGCCGTGCCGCGGTGATGGTCCCGCACCGGCCCCGGCTGCGCCGGGGCGGTGCCCCGGGCCCGCGCTCGGCCCTGCCGCGGCTGTGTCCACGGTCCACGTCCCCCACCCGGCCATGCCGGTTCGGTGGCCGTGGCCCACGTCCCGCCCCCGGTCCGGCAGCCCAACCACCGGACGCCCGGTCCACCGCACCACCCGACCGCGTAAAATCCGCACGTCAGGGCTACCGCACCGCCGCCGCAAGAGGAGCTCGCCCCATGGCCGAACACCCCGCCTACCCCGTAGGCCTCCGCCTGACCGGCCGCCGTGTGGTCGTCCTCGGCGGCGGGCAGGTCGCCCAGCGCCGCCTCCCGGCGCTCGTCGCGGCGGGGGCGGACATCGTCCTCGTGTCGCCCGAGGCGACCCCCTCCGTGGAGGCGATGGCGGACGCGGGCGAGATCACCTGGAGGCGGCGGCCGTACGAGGACGGCGACCTCGCCGACGCCTGGTACGCCCTGATCGCCACCAGCGACCACGACGCCAACACGCGCGCCTCGGCCGAGGCGGAGCGCCTGCGCGTGTGGTGCGTCCGCTCCGACGACGCCGACGCCGCGACCGCCTGGACCCCGGCCACCGGCCACAGCGAGGGCGTCACCGTCGCGGTGCTCACCACCAGCGCTCGCGGCCGCGACCCCCGGCACACCGCGGCCATCCGCGACGCGGTCGTGGAAGGCCTGCGCGACGGCACGCTGGTCGCCCCGCACCACCGCACCCGCACCCCCGGCGTCGCCCTGGTCGGCGGCGGCCCCGGCGACCCGGACCTGATCACGGTCCGCGGCCGCCGGCTGCTCGCCGAGGCCGACGTCGTCATAGCCGACCGGCTCGGCCCGCGCGACCTGCTCGCCGAACTCCCGCCGCACGTCGAGGTGATCGACGCCGCGAAGATCCCCTACGGCCGTTTCATGGCCCAGGAGGCGATCAACCAGGCCCTCGTCGAGCACGCCAAGCAGGGCAAGTCCGTGGTCCGGCTCAAGGGCGGAGACCCGTACGTCTTCGGCCGGGGCATGGAGGAGGTCAAGGCACTCGCCGAGGCCGGCGTTCCCTGCACGGTCGTCCCGGGCATCTCCAGCTCCATCTCGGTCCCGGGCGCGGCCGGCATCCCGGTCACCCACCGCGGGGTCGCCCACGAGTTCACCGTGGTCAGCGGGCACGTGGCACCCGACGACGAGCGTTCCCTGGTTGACTGGCCGTCCCTGGCCGCGCTCACCGGCACGCTCGTCGTCCTGATGGGCGTCGACAAGATCGGCCGGATCGCCGAGACGCTCGTGGCCCACGGCAAGTCCCCCGACACCCCGGTGGCCCTGGTCCAGGAGGGCACGACGGCCGCCCAGCGCCGGGTCGACGCCACGCTCGCGACGGTCGCCGAGACCGTACGCGCGCAGGACGTCAGGCCGCCTGCCGTCATCGTCATCGGCGAAGTCGTCGCGGTGGGCCCGCGAACCGACACGTGACCCCGTCCGACCGCCCCATCATCAGGACAAGGCAGTGACACCCGTGGCCGAACTCATCACCGTCGAGGACCCCGACGACCCGCGCCTGCGCGACTACACGGACCTGACCGACGTGGAGTTGCGCCGCAGGCGCGAACCCGCCGAGGGCCTGTTCATCGCCGAGGGCGAGAAGGTCATCCGCCGGGCCGGGGACGCCGGGTACGAGACGCGCTCGATGCTGCTGTCGGCGAAGTGGGTCGACGCCATGCGCGACGTCATCGGCGAACTCGCCGCACCTGTTTACGTGGTGAGCCCGGAGCTCGCCGAACGGGTCACCGGCTACCACGTCCACCGCGGTGCCCTCGCCTCCATGCAGCGCAAGCCGCTGCCCACCGCGGCCGAGGTGCTGCGGACGGCCCGCCGGGTCGCGGTCATGGAGTCCGTCAACGACCACACCAACATCGGCGCCATCTTCCGTTCCGCCGCCGCCCTCGGCATGGACGCCGTCCTGCTCTCCCCGGACTGCGCCGACCCGCTCTACCGCCGCAGCGTGAAGGTCTCCATGGGCGCGGTCTTCTCCGTGCCGTACGCCCGTCTCGACAGCTGGCCGGGCGGCCTGGAGCCGGTGCGCGAGGACGGTTTCACGCTGCTCGCCCTCACCCCCGACGACCGGGCCAAGACGCTGGACGAGGCCGCCCCGCACCGCATGGACCGGGTCGCCCTGATGCTCGGCGCCGAGGGCGCCGGCCTGTCCCCCCGAGCTCTGAAGGCCGCCGACGAGTGGGTCCGCATCCCCATGTCGCACGGCGTCGACTCCCTGAACGTGGGCGCCGCGGCCGCGGTCGCCTTCTACGCGGTGGCAACAGGCCGCCCCCAGCAGTAGATCCGGCCCGACGAGCGGGGGACGTGCCCGTCCGGCCGCCCCGGCGGCTCCCGCCGCCTACGCGTGCCCGGGCGGGGGTGACTCCGCCGCCCGCGCGTGTGCGGGCCGCTGGTCCCGGGAGCCTTCGCCGCCCAGCCCCCGCGTGGGTCCCTGGCAGCCCTGGGCTGCCGCGATGCCGAGGGCGACCAGGAGCGTCACCACCACGAACACGGTCAGACGCTGCCGCAGCAGACGCGGGTTGGCGGGCCGCAGACCGCTCGACGTGCCCCGCGGGCCCGCCCGCACGGAGCCGTCGCGCCGTACCGGACGGCTGCCCGTGCCCGAGCGTGAACCGCCCCGGGACGGTGGCGCCGGGCGCGGACCGCCGCCCCGGGACTTGCCGCCCGTGCGGGATGACGCGCCGCCCCGCGACGGAGGGACGGGAGTGCCCGGGGAGGAGCCGGGCGGGCGCCGCCGGGCCCGCCCCTGCTCGGTGTGACCGGGGCGCTGCCGCCCCGGGTGGCTGTCGACCAGGGGACCGGTCGACCGGTCCGCCTCCGCGGCACGCGGCGCGGACGCCCGCGCCTCACCCAGGTCCTGTGCCTCGCGCGCGGCGATCTCCTTCAGCCGCAACGACAACTGCAGCGTGCTGGGCCGTTCCTCGGGGTCCTTCGCCAGACACGCCCGGACCAGCGGAGCGAGCGCGTCCGGCACCCCGTGCAGCTGCGGCTCCTCGTGCACCACGCGGTACAGCATCACCTCGGAACTGCCGTGCCCGAACGGCGAGTCGCCCGTGGAGGCGTACGCGAGCGTCGCCCCCAGCGCGAACACGTCGGTGGCCGGGGTGACGGCAGCGCCGCGCACCTGCTCCGGGGCGAGGAAGCCCGGGGAGCCGACCGCGGTGCCCACGTGCGTGAGCGTGGAGGCACCGGTGGCCCAGGCGATGCCGAAGTCGATGATCCGCGGTCCCTTGGGGGACAGCAGGATGTTGGAGGGCTTGAGGTCCCGGTGCACCACCCCGGCCTCGTGCACGGCGACCAGCCCCTCGGACAGCGCGGCCCCGACCGCCGCCGCCTCCGCCGTGCTCAGGGCGCCCTCTTCGGCCACCTTGTCGTGCAGGGAGGGTCCGGGCACGTACTGCGTGGCGAACCACGGCCGGTCCGCCTCCAGGTCCGCGGCCACCAGCCGCGCCGTGCACCCGCCCCGGATCCGCCGCGCCGCCGAGACCTCCCGCGCGAACCGCGAGCGGAACTCCTGATCCTCCGCCAGGTCCGGCCGGATGACCTTCAGCGCCACTCGCTGGCCCTTCCGGTCGGAGCCCAGGTAGACCACGCCCATCCCGCCCGCGCCGAGCCGTCGGTGAAGCCTGAACGAGCCGACGACGCGCGGGTCCTCGCGCCTCAGGCGCATCATCGCCATGTTCATCCCCGCTGCCCGGTCCCTGTGACGAGCCTCAGCTTACGTATCCGGGACCGCTCGCGCGCAGAGGCCGCGCCCTCTCGACCCGATCGATTGTCCGCGCGGGACACCGGATTTGACGCCCGGTCAACGAACCTGCGCAGGGCTTCCTCGGGGCGTTCCAAGATCCCAACCCCCCGTCGGAGGAAGGAGGTTGGACCAGTACCCGAAGGCGGTGGGTACGGGTGGCGGACGGCCCCCGCCGACGGGGGGAGCGGGCCCCGCGCCGGGGAGCGGCCGAGGTGAGCGAAGTCACGCACAGCGGGTGGGGCTCGTCCGGCGGCCCGGTGAGGGCGGCGGTGCCGCTGACGACCCCTCCGGGAAGACCCCCAGGCCCGGAGTCACGTCTCCACCCAGGGGAGTAGTCCCCAGCTCACGGCTCATCCTCCGGGAGGCCTCCCAATCGGTACGAGGGCATGACGTCCCGGATGCGCCGCGCACCTAGATTTGAGGTCAAGCGGCGGGTGCGGCACTCGTCCCCCGAGGTCAAGCACCCGCCGCTGCCAACGACAACCGAGACGGTCAGGAGAGGGACCATGGCCCTGACGGCACCGCGGACACTGCTCCGCACCCAGGAGCGCCTCACGCGCCCCCGTCGTACGGGCCGCCGCCACCCCCTGGTGGCGACGCTGATGGCCCTTCCCCTGGCGGCCCTGCTCCTGCTCGTCTTCGACGGCTGGAACACAGTGGCCACACAGGCGTCGTCCGTGGGTGTGATGCTGGGGCGCTGAGCGGCGACCCCAGGCCCGGAAGAGCGGTCCGGGCGGGGACATCCCACCCATGAAACCCCGTGGGGACGGGGGTGCGGCGGACGGCAGAATGCCGGCGCAGCTGGGGAGCTGCGCCGGCATTGCTCTGTTCCCGGGCGGCCCGGCCGCCGCTGCGCGGAACGACGATACCCCCGGCCGTACGCGACGGCCGGGGGTATCCGGTGTGTGGACGATACTGGGATTGAACCAGTGACCTCTTCCGTGTCAGGGAAGCGCTCTCCCGCTGAGCTAATCGTCCTGGGGACCAGCGTCGTGGATAGGGACCACGGGCCCTGTGCGCGATACTGGGATTGAACCAGTGACCTCTTCCGTGTCAGGGAAGCGCTCTCCCGCTGAGCTAATCGCGCGGGTAAGGATCTTCGGCAGATCCAGTGGACGATACTGGGATTGAACCAGTGACCTCTTCCGTGTCAGGGAAGCGCTCTCCCGCTGAGCTAATCGTCCTTGGAGGTGGAGACGGGATTTGAACCCGTGTAGACGGCTTTGCAGGCCGTTGCCTCGCCTCTCGGCCACTCCACCAGGAGTACGGGGACCCGGGAGGTCCCCTCTTCCTGCGAGCGGACGACGAGGCTCGAACTCGCGACCTCAACCTTGGCAAGGTTGCGCTCTACCAACTGAGCTACGTCCGCCTGTCGTTTCGTTCCGCTTGCGCGGCCCGGCGACGTGTTGAACTCTAGCGGATTCCCGGGCCAGCACAAAAACGCGTTTGCGCAGCGTGCTGCGCTGCGTCCGCTCGGCGACCCGGCCGGCGCCCGGAACGACACGCCCGGACGGCCCGGAGCGGCGCCCGTCCTAGACTCGACGGCGTGCTCGACCTGCTACCTCTTGCCCGTTTCGGCGACCGTGTCGCCACCGGCCTGACCGATGTCACCAGCGATCCCGCGGCCCTGGACTCCAGCGGTTTCTGGGCCGTCGCCGCGGACTACGAGGGCCGGCTGACCTGCGCCCGCTTCCGTGACGTACGGGAGGAGTCCGTGCCCGCCCCCGTCCCGGGCCGGTGGCGCGGCCCGGCGGCCGGCGACTGGACCTCTTCCCTCGACCGCACCGCGTACACGGCGGGCGTGCGCCGTATCCGCGAGCACATCGCGGCCGGCGAGGTCTACCAGGTGAATCTCTGCCGCGTCCTCGGCGCGCCGGTCGCCCCCGACGCCGACGTGGACGCCCTGACCGCCGTACTGGCCCGCGGCAACCCGGCCCCGTACGCCGGAACGATTCGCCTGCCCGGGCACGGGGTGGAGATCGCCACCGCGTCCCCCGAGCTGTTCCTGCGCCGCGACGGCCGGACGGTCGAGTCCGGCCCGATCAAGGGCACCGCCCGCACCGAGGCGGAACTCCTTGCCAAGGACCACGCCGAGAACGTGATGATCGTGGACCTGGTCCGCAACGACATCGGCCGCGTGTGCGCCACCGGCAGCGTCACCGTCCCCGACCTCTGCGTCGTCGAGAAGCACCCCGGACTGGTCCACCTGGTCTCCACGGTCCGCGGCGAGCTCTGCGACGGCGCCGGCTGGCCCGAGCTGCTCGACGCCGCCTTCCCGGCCGGCTCGATCACCGGGGCTCCCAAGTCGAGCGCCCTGCGGATCATCGACGCCCTGGAGACCGCCCCCCGCGGCCCCTACTGCGGCGGCATCGGCTGGGTCGACGCCGACCGCGGGACCGGCGAGCTGGCCGTCGGTATACGCACCTTCTGGATCGACCGCGCCGGCGGGACGCCCGTCCTGCGTTTCGGCGCCGGCGCCGGGATCACCTGGGACTCGGACCCCGAGGGCGAGTGGCGGGAGACCGAGCTGAAGGCGGCCCGGCTGCTCGCGGTAGCGTCTGGCACGTATGAGGACAGTGGAGAGGGACTGAGGTAGGACCAGTGAAGCTTTGGCTCGACGGAGCACTGCGGGACTTCGAGTCCGCCCGTGTCTCCGCGTTCGACCACGGACTGACCGTGGGCGACGGCATCTTCGAGACGGTGAAGGCGGTCGACGGAAAGCCGTTCGCGCTCACCCGCCACCTGGACCGGCTCACCCGGTCCGCCCGCGGCCTCGGCCTGCCCGACCCCGACCACGACGAGGTGCGCCGCGCCTGCGCCGCCGTGCTGGAAGCCAATCCGATGCCGCTGGGCCGGCTGCGCATCACCTACACCGGAGGCCACGGCCCCCTCGGCTCCGACCGCGGTGACCGGGGTCCGACCCTGCTGGTCGCCCTCGGCGAGACCACCCGCCGCGCCGACTCCACCGCCGTCGTCACGGTGCCCTGGACCCGCAACGAGCGCGGCGCGCTCACCGGCCTGAAGACCACCTCGTACGCCGAGAACGTCGTCGCGCTCGCCCGCGCCCACCAACACGGCGCCACTGAGGCCCTGTTCGGCAACACCGTGGAACGGCTCTGCGAGGGCACCGGCTCCAACGTCTTCGTGGTCCTCGACGGGGAGATCCACACCCCGCCGCTCGCCTCCGGCTGCCTCGCCGGTATCACGCGCGCCCTCACGATCGAGTGGACGGGCGCGAAGGAGACCGACCTGCCGCTGGACGTCCTGAGCCGGGCCGAGGAGGTCTTCCTCACGTCCACCCTGCGCGACATCCAGGCCGTCCACCGCGTCGACGACCGCGAACTGCCCGGCGCGCCGGGCCCGGTGACCTCCAAGGCCATGCGGATCTTCGACGAACACGCGGCCCACCGCCTGGATCCCTGAAGCCTCTCGTTTGGAGGGCCTCTCATTTGGATCATGCCGGGCTCCCTGATCCGGCCTGCTCCGAACGAAAGACCCTGGAGCGCCCGGCAACGGAACGCCCCGACCCGGAAGCGGGACACAATCGGCTGCCACACCGCCTCGCAGCGGGTAGAACAACCCTGATGACCACGACCCTGCGGCCGACCGAGCCGCTGCAGCAGAACGCCGACGGCACCCGTTCACGCCGCTACCAGGTGTGCGTGAACAGCCGCCCGGTCGGCGCGATACACCTCGCCACGCACCCCGTCTTCGGGCCCTTGGTCGCCAGGGTCCTCGGCCTGCACATCGACGAACCGGACCGCGGCCGGGGCCGCGGCACGGTGGCCGCGCTCGCCGCCGAGGAGGTGGCGCGCGGCTGGGGCTGCAAGCGGATGGAGGCCTCCGTGCCCGCCGACGACGAGGCCGCGGTCCGGCTGGCCACGGCGCTCGGCTACGTCGAACGCAACCGCGGCATGGAGAAGCAGCTCGGCGCCGACGCCCCCGAACTGCCCGCCGGCAGCCGGGGCAGGCCCATGACCCCGGCCGAGTACGGGCCCTGGCACGAACACGGCAAGGCCGCCTACGCGCGGAGCTGGACCGACCGCGGAGTGCCGGCCGACGAGGCATGGGCCAAGTCAAAGGACGACCACGCCCGGCTGCTGCCCCAGGGCCCCGACACCCCGGGCATGCTGCTCAGCGTCCTGGAACACGAGGGCACCCCGGTCGGCACCCTGTGGGTGGCGGTCATCGAGGACCGGGCCTACGTCTACGACGTCGAGGCCGACGCGCGCTTCCGCGGCCGCGGCCACGGCCGCTCCCTGATGCTGCTGGCCGAGGCCCAGGCACTGGCCGCCGGCCGGCACGTCCTGGGCCTCAACGTCTTCGCGGGCAACACCCCGGCCGAGCGGCTGTACGAATCCCTCGGCTACCGGCCCGTGGTGCGCGCCGTCTACAAGGAACTGCTCTGAGACACCTCTTCGGCGTCCCGTGGAGCGGGGGACGGGGACCGGGGGGACGGACGGGCCGGTCAGCTCCCCTGCCCGGCCTCGGCCAGCAGCCGGTCCACGATCTCCTCGACGCGCTCGCGCAGCCCCTCCTGGCTCTTGCCGCCGTCCAGGCGCTCGCCCCCCACCACGTACGTCGGCGTGCCGGTCACGCCGATCGCCTTGCCCTCGGCGTGGTCGGCGTCGACGATCAGGATGTGCCGGCCGTCGATCAGCGCGGTGTCGAACTCCTCGGCGTCCAGGCCCAGTTCACGGGCCACCTCGATCAGGACGGGCTCGCCCTCGCGGGCCAGCCGCTCGACCCGGCCCAGCACCGCCTCCACGTACGGCCACCCCTGCCCCTGCTCGGCGGCCTCCTCCGCGGCCTGCGCGGCGGCGAAGGAGTGCGGGTGCTTCTCCAGCGGGAAGTGCCGCAGCCGCAGCTCCAGCCGGTCCCCGTACCGGGCGCGCAGGGCACGCAGTTCGTCGAGCGCGGTACGGCAGTCGGGGCACTGCAGCTCGCACCAGACGTCGAGAACCGGGACAGGGGCGTGCGCGGAGGAGGAGTCGCTCATGCGGACAGTCTTCCAGGCCCGTCGGGGGCGGCCCAACCGGGATCACGCGTGGTGGCCCCGGGACCTGCGGAGGAGGCGACCCGGAGATCTCCCTGAAGTCCGCTCGGGACATGGCCTCCCCGCGGGTTGGCGGTGCAGGATGGAAGGGACGAACCACCCCGACCGGTGAGCCCGCCTGGAGGACCGGATGATCGCCGAGACCGTATGTTCCGCCGTTTCCGCGGCCGGCCTGGGCATCGCCGCGGTGACGGCCTACCGGCGGCGCTTCCTCGCGGCGGCCCGTATCGCCGCCTACTCCCTGATTCCGGTCGCCCTGGCGATGACCGGCGTCGTCGGCTGGCTCGCCGGCACCGCCTTCAGCCCGACCGCCTGGGCGGGCTTCGGCCTGCTCGGCGCCGCCTGGCTGCTCTTCGCGTCGACCCGCGCGGTGGAGCGTCGCCGCGGCGGCACACGCAAGGAGCGCAAGGAGGCGGCCCGGGCCGCGGAGCGGGGCGCGGTGGCCCCGGCGGCGTCGGCGCCCTCACTGGGACCGGGGCAGGCCGCCCGCTCGTCCGGCAGGCCCGCCGCGAAGCCGGCGGCGTCCGGGGGCGACGACGACTTCAGCGACATCGAGGCGATCCTGAAGAAGCACGGCATCTGACGGTGATCACGGGTGGACGCGCAAGTGATCACGGTCCGCGCCGAAGCGGACCGAAGATCACGGAGTCCGGCTGACTCCCGCACATTCCTGGTGTGTTGATCGCGTACCGCTGGGTGGCTGCGTCATCATCGCCCCGAGATGGTGGACACGACACAGAGCGAGTCCGCGCCCCCTCAGGACGAGCCGCGCGGATGTCTCTTCGCCCTTTCCCAGCCGCCGCTGATGATCTTCCTTGCGGTGATCGGGTGTCTGCTGCTCATGGCTTCGTTGCACGACCTGCTGTTGCTGTGAGCCGTACGCGTGGGTCCCCGGCGCCACCCGCCGGGGACCACGACAACCATCGACGGTGGCCCCGTGACCCCGGCCCCCGGCCGGTCCGTCGTCCGGCTCTCCGCTCAGCCGGCCGCCTCCTTGCGGCGAGCCCGGTAGGCGGCCACATGCAGACGGTTGCCGCACGTGCGGCTGTCGCAGTACCGCCGCGAGCGGTTGCGGGACAGATCGACGAAGGCACGCCGGCAGTCGGGAGCCTCGCAGCGCCGCAGCCGCTCCCGCTCCCCGGCCACCACGAAGAACGCCAGCGCCATCCCGCAGTCGGCGGCCAGGTGGTCGGCCACGGAGGCGCCGGGCGCGAAGTAGTGGACGTGCCAGTCGTACCCGTCGTGGTCCGTCAGCCGGGGCGTGGTGCCCGCGGCGGCCACCAGCTCGTTGATCATGCCCGCCGCAGTCCGGCAGTCGGGGGCCGCGAAGATCCCCGCGAACCGGCCACGGATCCTGCGCACCGCGGAGAGATCGAACTCCGACAGCACCCCCACGTCGCTCATCCTGTGGTTGCGGACGAATTCCCCGAGCGCCGCGACGTCCGCCAGCCCGTCCGGCGCCGCTTCGTCCTCCGGCGCGGTGTTCACCAGATCCACCACGGTGTCCAGCGCGCACCGGGTGTCGTGGGTGATCAGCACGTTTCGCTCCCTGGCCTGGGCATCGGGCACACGCCCGCCGATGCAGGCCGATGGTAGTGGCTCCACGCGCCCCCGAGCAGCGCACGACGCCGCCGCGGCCACGCGCGCACACCGGCACCAGCCTCCGCGGGAGACCGGTACCGGTGTGCTCGCGTATGCGGTTGTCCTGGCCCGAGCCGTCTCCCCGAGTGGACGGCAACGGGCAGCTTGAAGGGCCTCGACGGGCCTAACTCTCCGCGAGGATGTGCGACAGCTCCTGATCCAGATCGAAATGCCGGTGTTCCGTGCCGGGGGGCACGGCCGCGTCCGTTCGCTTCAGGAAGGACTCCAGGGCCCGCGCCGGGGCCTCGAGCAGGGCCTCGCCCTCCGGAGAGCTCAGGGCGATGCACACGACGCCCTGGCCATGGCTGCGGGACGGCCAGACACGGACGTCTCCGGTGCCCGTGGGCCGGTGAAGACCCTCGGCGAGGAGGTCGCGGGCGAACACCCACTCGACGGTCTCCTCGGCTCCGGTGTGGAAGGTGGCGTGCACGGCGTAGGGGTCGGCCGTGTCGTACCGCAGGCCTGCGGGGACAGGCAGGGAGGACTCGCTCGATACAACGAGGCGCAGGTGCAGCTCGCAGCTGACCGTGGTGTTCATAAGCGCCAGGGCCTTTCGCTCAGTGTGCGCTCGGGGATTCGCACGTCGGCGAAATCGACATGCCACCTACGATGCCGTTGTAAACCCCTCTGAGTGTTTTGCTTGGCTTTACGTAACTCTTCCGGCCGAGGGTGTGTTCGTACGGTACGCCCATTGCGGTGACCGGATTCTCGTCCGGTACGGTGGCAGCGTATGAATACGCGGAGTGACGAACCGGACCGCCCCGCCAAGGAACCCGGACGAGTGAACGCCGAGGCGGAGGCGGGCGAGGGGCGTGACCGGCGGGGGCTGGGCTCGCGGGCTCCCGCGTTCGTCCGGTCACACCGCGTGCTGCACCTGAGCTGGCAGGCCGGGATCTTCGCCGCCGGACTCCTGGTCGTGATCGCCGGGATCGTCATGCTCCCGCTGCCCGGACCCGGCTGGCTGGTGATCTTCGGCGGCATGGCGATCTGGGCCACCGAGTTCGTCTGGGCCCAGCTCGCGCTGCGCTGGACCAAGCGCAAGGTCACCGAGGCGGCCCAGCAGGCGCTCGACCCCAGGGTGCGCCGCCGCAACATCACGCTGACCGTGATCGGCCTGGTGATCGTCGCCACGCTGGCCGGGGTGTACCTGTGGGGGGTCGGCCCGGTGCCGCCCTGGAGGGCCGTCGGCCGCTGAGCGCGGCACACGCGGGCCGGGCGCTCGCCGGACCATGGTCCCGGGCACCCCTGACATGCGGTAATGTTCTCCCTGTGCCCGGGCGATTAGCTCAGTGGGAGAGCGCTTCGTTCACACCGAAGAGGTCACTGGTTCGAACCCAGTATCGCCCACCCGGAACCGGCGGCCCGTCTGCGATCAAGCGGACGGGCCGCCGTCGTATGCGCGGGGCGGGGGAGGGTGCGGTGACGATCCGTTACCTGTGAGCGGAGCGCCGGCGAACGCGCAGTAGAAGTGGACCGGCCCATCCCGTCCTGCGCGATGAAGGTATTCGAGGATCAAGGAGAAGGCCGACTTCCAGGGCCGTACCCCATTCAGGGAGAAGTTCCGCAAGGGGTCTTCGGCGGAAATCCACGGACGCAATTCCAAAACGCCGTCACCTTTCTTCCCGGGCACGGAAGGAGAGGTCCGGACGGCCGCCGTTCACGTCAGACTCGTTCCATGGACTGGACCCACTACCGCTTCCGCACCCGGTGGACCCTCCCCGCGCCGCCGGACGCCGTCTACCGGGCGCTGGAACGGATCGAGGACTACCCGAGCTGGTGGCGGCAGGTGCGCGAGGTGACCCGCACCGGCCCGACGGCCGGTGTCGTCCGGATCCGTTCCCTCCTGCCCTACGACCTGACCTTCACCGCACGCGAGGTGCGCCGGGACCTGGCCGCCGGAGTCCTGGAGGCCGTGCTCACCGGGGACGTCGACGGCTGGGCACGGTGGACGCTCACCGCGCACGGCACCGGCACCCTCGCCGTCTACGACCAGGTCGTCGACGTGCGC
Organism: Streptomyces sp. NPDC087787; assembly: GCF_044743035.1. Lineage (NCBI taxonomy): Bacteria > Bacillati > Actinomycetota > Actinomycetes > Kitasatosporales > Streptomycetaceae > Streptomyces > Streptomyces sp. NPDC087787. The sequence goes on along the minus strand of NZ_JBIUVQ010000004.1, from coordinate 144,915 downwards.
AAACCGCTGCTCAGGCGGTTCGCCGTGCCGGGCCGGCCCGCCTTCCGCGCGAACCACCGGCTGATGATGCGGGCCGGCCGGCGCGGACTGGCCGCCCACCTGGAAGCGGTTTGAACGAACACCCCGGGGGCCTGTATGGTTCAGTGCGTTCCCGGGCGATTAGCTCAGTGGGAGAGCGCTTCGTTCACACCGAAGAGGTCACTGGTTCGAACCCAGTATCGCCCACCGGGTAAGGCCGGTCCGCGAAGGCGGACCGGCCTTTTCTCATCCTCAGGCGGCCGCCGCCGGCAGTTCCGGACGCAGCGGCCACGACGGATCCACCGTCTCCTCCGTCCCACTGCGCGCGAACCACGCCTGCAGACCGCGCGCCTGAGCCGCGTGCCAACCCGTCTGCAGCGTGTGCAGTTCCGCCGGGGTCAGCCGCTCGAGGCGGGCCGCGAAGCGGCGGCCCAGCGAGCGGACCACCTCCAGCGCGGCCAGGGCGTCCGCCGCCGCGTCGTGCGCGTCCTGAAGAGCCACGTCGTAGTGCGCGCACAGGTCGGTGAGCGTGCGCCTGCCCTTGCGGTAGCGGTCGAGATGCTTGTCCAGCACCCGCGGGTCCAGCACCCGCAGCGGCGACGCCTCGAACCAGCGCTCCAGCGACGAGGCCCGATGGCGGCGCAACTCCCGGTCCAGCAGCGTCAGATCGAACGGAGCGTTCATCACCACCAGCGGGCGGCCCAGCGCGGCCTGCTCCGCCAGTTCCTCGGCCATCTCGTACATCACCGGCGCCGGCCAGCGCCCGTTCAGCTGGAGATGCTCGTCGGTCAGCCCGTGCACCGCCCTCGCCGCCTCCGGCACCGGCACGCCCGGGTTCACCAGCCAGCGGTGCACCCGCGGCCGGAAGCCCGGGGCGTCCTGGACGACGAGGGCGGCCGACACGATGCGGTCGGTCTCCACGTCGACGCCCGTCGTCTCCGTGTCGAAGGCGGCCAGAGGCCCCTCGTACCAGCTCGTCATAGGCCCACAACTCCTCGGTCCACGAGGGCAGCTGACGCGCCGTCCGCCGCGTCCGCCCGCTGCCCGTTTGGTGATACCCGGGCTGTTTGCGCCGTACGCCGGAAGGAGACAACAGGAGTGCGGGTCTTTGCAGTTCACGGGCCCGCAGCGGGGATACACCAAGCACGGAAGGCTGTTGGTCGCCATGGTGATGGCACAGCCCGAGCGGGGCGGGCTGCTGCCCGAGCGCGCGAGCGCCCCACGGGGCACACTCGCCACCACCGCCTGCATGGAGACACTCCAGGTGGGCTATCTGCACGCGGTCGCCGCGGCGGCCGGCTGCTCACTGTCCCAGCCCTTTCCCGACAGCGGCATCGACTGGCACGTCAGCCACAGCGCCCCCGGACACACCGTCGACGACGAGGTGACCATCAAGGTGCAGCTGAAGTGCACCTACCAGCTACCGCCCAACCCCCCAGGCCGGTTCTTCTCCTTCACGCTCGACAACGCCCACCTGGCCAAGCTCGCCCGCACCCCGGTCACGGTGCACAAGATCCTCGTCGTCATGATCGTGCCCCGGTCGCAGGACCAGTGGCTGCGCGCCGGCCACGACCGGCTCGACCTCAGGCACTGCTGCTACTGGGTCAACCTCGCCGGCCACCCCCTCACCGGCCGGCACCGCACCACCGTGCGGATCCCGACCTCGCGCATCTTCGACGACCGGGCCCTGTGCGAGATCATGACGCGGGTCGGAACGGGAGGCAGACCATGACGCACCGCCCCCTCGACGAGCCCCTGCGACCGGTACGGCCGCATTTCGCCGACGCCCACCGCAGCCGTCTCCCCGCCCCCTCCGACGTCGACCCCGCCGTCCTCGGGACCCTGCTCCACCGGCACGGCTGGCAGCGGCGCGGCGGCGCCGCCGGCCGCTACGGCCGCTGGACCCCGCCCGGGCCCGGCGGCACCGGCACCAGCCTGCTGGTACCCGAGAGCCGCGCCCTCCCCGACAGCGACGACCTGCTCGGCGAGGCCCTTGACGCCCTCGCCCGCAGCGGCACGCCCTCCGCGCGCGAGGTACTGGTCGCCCTCACCCTGCCCAGCGACGAGATCCGCTGGTGGCGGGACGTGCCCGAGGGCCCGGCAGACGCCGCCGGCTGGACCGTCGAGGAACGGCTGCGCGGCGCCGCCCGCCAGATGCTGCTCGCCGCCGCGCTCGCCACACGCGCGCGTGCCGGCTACCACGGCGCCCGCCACCGGCGCTCGGCCGCCACCTCCCTGGACCACGTTCTCGTCGGCTCCGCCGCCGACGGCCGCGGCCTGACCGCCTTCGTGCCCGTCGACCCCGGCCGGCCTCTTGCCGTCCGCCTCCACCAGGCCCTGTACGCCGTCCGCGAGGCCGTCGACTACCGGCGGGCCACCGGCGCCATGGACGCCTTCGACGGTGCCGTCCGCGCGGGCGCCAGCCGTGAACTCACCGAGGCCGTCGTCGCCCTCGTCCGCGGCACCGAGGGCGCGCGCGTCTCCGTGGCGTGGGCGCCCGCGGCGGGCGTACCCGCGGACTGCGCGGCCGCCGCCGAGGCCGTCGAGTTCTCGCCGGGCGACCTGCCCGTACTGCGCGAGGCCGGCGCCCGCTACCTGCGCGCCGAGCCGTCGGTGCCCACCCGGATCACCGGCACCGTGGTGCGGATGCGCAGAGCGCACCCACGCGGCGAGGGCACCGTACGGCTCCGGGTGCTCGCGGGCGCCGAAGTGCCGTACGTGCGCGTGACCCTGGACGAGGAGGACTACCGCGTCGCCGGACACGCCCACCTCGTCGGACTGCCCGTGCGGGTGCTCGGGCGGCTGGAGAGCCGCGGCGGCTTCCGCCGGCTCACCGGTGCCTCCGGCGTCGTGCCCGTGGAGGTGGACGACGAGGAGCGGGACCGGCTGCTGAAGTCCCTGCACGAGGATCTCGACTACTTCGAGGAGGTGTGCGGCGGGGACGACCGCGACTGACGGCCAGGTACGACCGTGACCGATCGTGGACCGTGCGTAATCGTTTCGCGGTGGAAGGCCCGGGGTCGGTACGATCCCAGTCATGCGCGCGCTCCAGGTATGGCGCCGCACCCCACCTGCAGTCAGGAGAGACCGGTGTCAGACGTCCGTGTGATCATCCAACGCGATTCCGAGCGGGAAGAGCGCACGGTGACGACGGGCACCACGGCCGCCGACCTCTTCGCCGGCGAGCGCTCGATCGTTGCCGCGCGCGTCGACGGGGAACTCAAGGACCTCGCCCACGAGGTCGAGGACGGCGAGACCGTCGAGGGTGTGGAGATCTCCTCCGAGGACGGCCTCAACATCCTGCGCCACTCCACCGCGCACGTCATGGCGCAGGCCGTGCAGGAGCTCTTCCCCGAGGCCAAGCTGGGCATCGGCCCGCCCGTCAGGGACGGCTTCTACTACGACTTCGACGTCGAGAAGCCCTTCCACCCCGATGACCTCAAGGCCATCGAGAAGAAGATGCAGGAGATCCAGAAGCGGGGCCAGAAGTTCTCCCGCCGTGTCGTCAGCGACGAGGCCGCCCGCGAGGAGCTGGCCGACGAGCCGTACAAGCTGGAGCTGATCGGCCTCAAGGGCTCCGCGTCGCACGACGACGGCGCGGACGTCGAGGTCGGCGCCGGCGAGCTGACGATCTACGACAACCTGGACGCCAAGACCGGCGAGCTGTGCTGGAAGGACCTCTGCCGGGGTCCCCACCTGCCCTCCACCCGGCTGATCCCCGCGTTCAAGCTGATGCGCAACGCCTCGGCGTACTGGCGCGGCAACGAGAAGAACAAGCAGCTCCAGCGCATCTACGGCACCGCCTGGCCGTCCAAGGACGAGCTGAAGGCGCACCTCGAATTCCTCGCCGAGGCCGAGAAGCGCGACCACCGCAAGCTGGGCAGCGAGCTGGACCTGTTCTCCATCCCCGAGCAGATCGGCTCCGGCCTCGCCGTCTTCCACCCCAAGGGCGGCATCATCCGCCGTGTGATGGAGGACTACTCGCGCCGCCGCCACGAGGAGGAGGGCTACGAGTTCGTCTACACCCCGCACGCGACCAAGGGGAAGCTCTTCGAGACCTCGGGCCACCTGGACTGGTACGCCGACGGCATGTACCCGCCCATGCAGCTCGACGAGGGCGTGGACTACTACCTCAAGCCCATGAACTGCCCGATGCACAACCTGATCTTCGACGCGCGCGGTCGGTCCTACCGTGAACTGCCGCTGCGGCTCTTCGAGTTCGGGACCGTGTACCGGTACGAGAAGTCGGGCGTCGTGCACGGTCTGACCCGCGCCCGCGGCTTCACCCAGGACGACGCGCACATCTACTGCACCCGCGAGCAGATGGCCGACGAGCTCGACAAGACGCTCACCTTCGTGCTGAACCTGCTGCGCGACTACGGTCTGACCGACTTCTACCTGGAGCTCTCGACCAAGGACCCGGAGAAGTACGTCGGCAGCGACGAGGTCTGGGAGGAGGCCACCGAGACCCTGCGCCAGGTCGGCGAGAAGCAGGGCCTCCAGCTCGTCCCGGACCCGGGCGGCGCGGCGTTCTACGGCCCGAAGATCTCCGTCCAGGTCAAGGACGCGATCGGCCGCACCTGGCAGATGTCGACGGTCCAGCTCGACTTCAACCTGCCCGAGCGCTTCGACCTGGAGTACACGGCCGCGGACGGCTCCAAGCAGCGCCCGGTCATGATCCACCGCGCGCTCTTCGGCAGCATCGAGCGGTTCTTCGCGGTGCTCCTTGAGCACTACGCGGGTGCGTTCCCGGCCTGGCTGGCACCCGTGCAGGCGGTCGGGATCCCGGTGGGCGACGCGCACGTGGAGTACCTCCAGAAGTTCGCCGCGGACGCGAAGAGGAAGGGCCTGCGGGTCGAGGTGGACTCCTCGTCGGACCGCATGCAGAAGAAAATCCGGACGGCACAGAAGCAGAAGGTGCCGTTCATGATCATCGTCGGCGACGACGACATGAACGCGGGCACGGTGTCGTTCCGCTACCGCGACGGTTCGCAGGAGAACGGCATCCCGCGTGACGAGGCGCTTGCGAAGCTCGTTGATGTGGTGGAGCGCCGCGTGCAGGTGTAGTTGCTCCCCGCCTGCGCGGGGGTCGGCCCCCGGGGAAGATCCCGGGGGCCTTTCCCGTTCCCTCAGAGCGTCGCCATATGCTGCACGCATGATGAGTGAGCCGGAAGAGCAGCTGGGAGTGGGAACGCCCGACGCGTTCCAGCGTTTGTGGACGCCGCACCGGATGGCCTACATCCAGGGCGAGAACAAGCCGAGCGGCCCCGGTGCCGGCGACGGCTGCCCCTTCTGCTCGATCCCGGCCAAGTCCGACGAGGACGGTCTGATCGTCCGGCGCGGCGAGCTGGTGTACGCGGTGCTCAACCTCTACCCGTACAACGGCGGCCACCTCATGGTCGTGCCCTACCGCCATGTCGCCGACTACACCGACCTGACGGAAGCGGAGACCGCGGAACTCGCGGAGCTCACCAAGCAGGCCATGACGGCGTTGCGCAGCGCCTCCGGTGCTCATGGTTTCAATCTGGGCATGAACCAGGGCACGGTCGCCGGCGCCGGTATCGCCGCCCATTTGCACCAGCACGTCGTCCCCCGCTGGGGCGGTGACACCAATTTTCTGCCCGTGATCGGCCACACGAAGGTGCTGCCGCAGCTCCTCGCCGACACCCGAAAGATGCTCGCGGAGGCCTGGCCGGCGTAGCCCGCTCGGCGGGCCGCGCCTCACGCGTCGTACGAGTCGGCCTTCTTCGGTGACGCGTCCTGGACGGCGCCGCTGAGGACCGAGGAGCGGGAGCCGAACTTCTCGACGTTCACGCCGTTCTCCTTGAGGACCTTGAGCGCGGCGGCGTGCACCACCCGCAGGACCGGGGTGGCGGCGCGCAGCGCGTCGTCGGCCATGAAGCGGTGCCGCCAGGGCTGGTCGGCCCAGGCGTGCCGCAGGCCGAACGGCTCGGGCAGGGTGAGGCTGCCGCCGAGCCACTTCAGCAGGGGCGGGTACCAGGACAGGGGCGCGCGGGCGGCGAGCCGTACCACCTCGTCGGCGTCGATCAGGGGCAGTTTCACCGTCCGGGTCTCCCAGAAGCGGAGCGCCTTCTGGACCGTCTTCTCCCTGGCCGCCGGCTTCTGGTTGAACAGGGGGTTGACCGGTCCGAGGGCGTGGCCGGTGACCTCGATGCGCAGGGTGTCGTGCAGCACGGTCACGGTGACCAGCATGGTGATCACGAGGTGGCCGTCCCAGAGGGTCCACTGCACGCCGAGGTAGTGGCGGTCGCCGCTGCCGAACTGCTGCTTGTTGCAGATGTCCTGTATGGCGTGGGTCTTGACCGTGTACGTCTCGACATCGGTGCCGCTCGGCCGGGAGACCTCCTTGGCGTTCTCCCCGATGGGGGTGACGACCCAGTGGGTGACGGTCGGCTTGGGGAAGCCGCCGGTGTTGATGGAGGTGCGTTCGAGCATGGCCAGGCCGCCCTGGATCGCGGTGATGACGTCCCAGCTGCGGAAGGGGTGGAACTCCTTGCCCGGATCTGCGGAGACGAGTTCCTCGGCCAGCTGCCAGCTTCCCCAGCGCGTGCCCATGCCGAGTATGCCCTTGGGCCCTGCGTAGAAGACGGAGTTGGAGCGTTGTTCGGCGCTGAGCCGGGCGAGTTCCTTGCGGACCTGTTCGGCCGCGTCGCCGGGGTTGCCCGGTACGGCCTCGGGGATCTTGGCGCCCACGCCGCCGCCGCTCAGCAGGCCCGACCAGCGCTCGCGCAGTTCGCGAGCGGAGCGTTCGCAGATCTGCTTGGCCCAGAACCAGCCGACCACGGGCATGACGACAGCCGCGCGTGCGTACCACGCCCAGAAGTCGCTGAAGGGCATCTTGACCAGGAAGAGCACGGCGAGTGCGGCGACGGCGACCAGCAGGGTGTTGGCGAGGGCGCCGGCGCGCTTGTCCTCCCGCTTGCTGACGTTGGCGCGCAGGGTGAACACCAGCAGCCATACGAGGAGGCCGGGCAGGAAGAGCAGCCCGCACAGCACGGTCACGGCCGTCAGCCAGTTGTCGCGGTCGCGGCGGATGCGGTGGGCCGCGAGGCAGTGCTCCACGACGACCTGGGGCTCGAGGCCGAAGGACTGGATGAGCGGTGCCCGTCCGGCGCCCAGCATGCGGTCGATCACCGCGCGGGAGAAGGCCTCGCCGAACCGTGGACGGAAGATCTTCGCCCACGGGCGCGGGAGGCTGACCTTGGACTGGTGCCATTCGTTGTCCGCGTCCAGGATCTTGGTCACTTCGTCGTCCCGGTACGCGGCCGCGGCGAGCGAGTTGGTCGCCGCCGTCTGTCCGGCCGTGCCGGACAGGGGCACCTGTGCCCCGGGACTGAAATCGAATCCGTCCGTCACTTCCGCCCCCATTGCCGCCGCTCCTGCATCTGCGGCCTTCCCGGCTTCCCTGCCCCGCACACCTGTTGATCAGGTCATCAGGGTATCGGCAGCGGCGCGCGCGGACAGGCGGACGGCCGGAGCCGTCCACCTGCCCGCAACCATGCGTTCCAGTGCACCGGTTGTGCGCCGGGTGCGCCGACTATGAAGCTTCGCGCTCCTGTTGGCGTACGCGGTCGGCAACCTGGGGCGGCATCGGCTCGTGCCGCACGTAGCGGCGGTCGAAGCGGGCCGTGCCGTGGGACAGGGAGCGCAGGTCGATCGCGTACCGGCCGATCTCGATCTCGGGCACCTCGGCGCGGATCAGGGTGCGGCCGCTGCCCACCTGTTCGGTGCCGAGGACCCGGCCGCGCCGTCCGGACAGGTCGCTCATCACGGGGCCCACGTAGTCGTCGCCGACCAGCACGGTCACCTCGGCCACCGGCTCCAGCAGGTGGATCCGCGCGTCGGCGGCGGCCTCCCGCAGTGCCAGCGCGCCCGCCGTCTGGAAGGCCGCGTCGGAGGAGTCCACCGAGTGGGCCTTGCCGTCGAGCAGGGTGACCCGTACGTCGATCAGCGGGTGGCCGGCGGCGACGCCCTTGGCGGCCTGGGTCCGTACGCCCTTCTCCACCGAGGGGATGAACTGCCGCGGCACGGCTCCGCCGACGACCTTGTCGACGAACTCGATGCCCGATCCGCCCGGCAGCGGTTCCACCTCGATCTCGCAGATGGCGTACTGGCCGTGGCCGCCGGACTGCTTGACGTGCCGTCCGCGCCCCGCGGACCGGTCCGCGAACGTCTCCCGCAGTGAGACCCGGTGCGGTACGACGTCGACCTGGACGCCGTAGCGGCTGCGCAGCCGTTCCAGGGCGACGTCGGCGTGGGCCTCGCCCAGGCACCACAGCACCACCTGGTGGGTGTCCTGGTTCTGCTCCAGGCGCATCGTCGGGTCCTCCGCGACCAGCCGGGCCAGGCCCTGGGAGAGCTTGTCCTCGTCCGGTTTGCTGTGAGCCTGGATGGCCAGGGGCAGCAGCGGGTCGGGCATCTGCCAGGGCTCCATCAGCAGCGGGTCGTCCGTGGCGGAGAGCGTGTCGCCGGTCTCCGCTCGGCCCAGTTTCGCCACGCACGCGAGGTCGCCGGCGATGACGTGCGTCACGGGGCGCTGCTGTTTGCCGAAGGGCGTGGACAGGGCGCCGACCCGCTCGTCGACGTCGTGGTCCTCGTGCCCGCGGTCCGCCAGGCCGTGCCCGGAGACGTGCACCGTCTCGTCGGGGCGCAGGGTGCCGGAGAAGACGCGGACCAGGGAGACCCGGCCGACGTACGGGTCGGAGGACGTCTTGACGACCTCGGCGACCAGCGGCCCGTCCGGGTCGCACGGCCGCAGTTCGCGCGGGCCGCCGCCGACGGTGGTGACGGCGGGTGCCTCGTGCTCCAGCGGGGTGGGGAAGCCGCGGGTGACCAGTTCCAGGAGTTCCACGGTGCCGATGCCCTGCTTGGCGCCCTCGGCGGCGGGCGCGGCGGCCAGGACGGGGAAGAACGCCCCGCGTGCGACGGCCCGTTCGAGGTCCTCGATGAGCGTCTTGACGTCGACCTGTTCGCCGCCGAGGTAGCGGTCCATGAGGGTCTCGTCCTCGCTCTCGGCGATGATGCCCTCGATCAGCCGGTTGCGGGCCTCCTCCAGTTGCGGCAGCTGGTCGTCGCCGGGCTCGGACTCCTTGCGCTCGCCGGAGGAGTAGTCGAACAGTTTCTTCGTCAGCAGTCCGACCAGGCCGGTCACGGGTGCGTGCCCGTCGGGTCCCTGCGAGCCGCGCAGCGGCAGGTAGAGCGGCAGTACGGCGTCGGGGTCGTCCGCGCCGAACGCCTCCGCGCACACCCGTGTCATCTCCTCGAAGTCCGCGCGTGCGGCCTCCAGGTGGGTGATCACGATGGCGCGGGGCATGCCGACGGCGGCGCACTCCTCCCAGACCATGCGGGTGGAGCCGTCCACGCCGTCGGAGGCCGAGACGACGAAAAGGGCCGCGTCCGCGGCGCGCAGACCGGCCCTGAGCTCGCCGACGAAGTCGGCGTAGCCGGGGGTGTCGAGCAGATTGATCTTGATGCCGTCCCATTCGACGGGCACCAGGGAGAGCTGCACCGAGCGCTGCTGCCGGTGCTCGATGTCGTCGTAGTCCGAGATGCTGCCGCCGTCCTCCACGCGGCCGGCTCGGTTCACCGCTCCCGCGGTCAGCGCGAGAGCCTCCACCAGGGTCGTCTTGCCCGATCCGGAGTGGCCGACCAGCACCACATTGCGTACGGATGCGGGATGGTCGGCCGCCACTGCCCTGCCGGCGGCTCCGGGGTGGGTCTGCGTCTTGTCGCCCATGATCCTGCCTCCCGTTGAGGGTGAGGTCACTGTGGGCGCGGACACGCGGCACCGCGTGCACTGGCGGCTCCTGCGACGCCCGCGGTCCTTCGAGCTTTCCACTCCCGTCACGTCGCGTCCATACGAGGGACCCGATCCCGCCGCCCGCAGCGCTTGCGCGCGGCCGGCGGCCGGTGCTCGCGGAGTCGGGCGCCAGGCCGCCACGCACGCACGCGCGTGGCTACGATGGGCCAGCCGGTGGCCAGCAGGGGCCGCCCGGCGACACCGACCCTCGGGAAGGCCATGCTGAACAAGTACGCGCGTGCATTCTTCACGCGTGTCCTCACACCGTTCGCCGCGTTTCTCATCCGCCGGGGCGTGAGCCCGGACACGGTCACGCTCATCGGGACCGCCGGAGTCGTCGCGGGGGCGCTGGTCTTCTACCCGCGGGGCGAGTTCTTCTGGGGCACGGTCGTGATCACGCTGTTCGTGTTCTCCGACCTGGTCGACGGCAACATGGCCCGCCAGCTGGGCCGCTCCAGCCGCTGGGGCGCCTTCCTGGACTCCACCCTCGACCGGGTCGCCGACAGTGCGATCTTCGGCGGGTTCGCCCTGTGGTACGCGGGCCATGGCGACGACAACGTGCTGTGCGCGGTGTCGATCTTCTGCCTGGCCAGCGGCCAGGTGGTGTCGTACACGAAGGCCCGGGGCGAGTCCATCGGCCTGCCGGTGGCCGTCAACGGGCTGGTGGAGCGGGCCGAGCGGCTGGTGATCTCGCTGGTGGCGGCCGGGTTCGCGGGCCTGCACAAGTTCGGGGTGCCGGGCATCCAGTACCTGCTGCCGATCGCCCTGTGGATCGTCGCGGCGGGCAGTCTGGTCACGCTGATCCAGCGGGTCGTCACGGTGCGCCGGGAGTCGGCCGAGGCGGAGGCCGGCGCGGCCCGGCGCGAGCAGGGCAGCGGGGCGGCGAAATGACCGTCCGGGAGCGTCTCACCGACGGGCTGTACGGCCTCGGCTGGGGCACCGTGAAGAAGCTCCCCGAACCGGTCGCCGTACGGCTCGGCCGTACGGTCGCGGACCTCGCCTGGAAGCGGCGGGGCAAGGGTGTGCGGCGGCTGGAGGCCAACTACGCGCGCGTGGTGCCCGGCGCGACCCCCGAGCGCCTCGCCGAGCTGTCGCGGGCGGGCATGCGCTCGTACCTGCGCTACTGGATGGAGTCCTTCCGGCTGCCGGCCTGGAGCGCCGAGCGGATCCGGGCGGGCTTCGACCCCAAGGACGTGCACCATCTGACCGACGGCCTGGCGGCCGGCAAGGGCGTCGTCCTCGCCCTGCCGCACCTGGCCAACTGGGACCTGGCCGGCGCCTGGGTCACCACCGCGCTGGACACGCCGTTCACGACGGTCGCCGAGCGGCTGAGGCCGGAGACGCTCTACGACCGGTTCGTCGCCTACCGCGAGGGCCTCGGCATGGAGGTCCTGCCGCACAGCGGCGGCTCCGCGTTCGGCACGCTGGCCCGGCGGCTGCGCGACGGCGGCCTGGTCTGCCTGGTCGCCGACCGTGATCTGTCCTCCTCCGGGGTGGAGGTGACGTTCTTCGGCGAGAGCGCCCGGATGCCCGCGGGGCCCGCCCTCCTCGCCCAGCAGACGGGCGCGCTGCTGCTGCCGGTCACCCTGTGGTACGACGACTCGCCCGTCATGCGGGGCCGGGTCCATCCCCCGGTCGACGTGCCCGGGACAGGTACGCGGGCCGAGAAGACGTCCGTCATGACACAGGCGCTGGCCGACGCCTTCGCCACGGGGATCGCCGAGCATCCGGAGGACTGGCACATGCTGCAGCGCTTGTGGCTCGCGGACCTGGATCCCGGGCGGGGTCCCGCGGCTTCGGGGAAGGCGACGGCGTGAGGATCGGCATCGTCTGCCCCTACTCGTGGGACGTGCCCGGTGGCGTCCAGTTCCACATCCGGGACCTGGCGGAGTACTTCATCGGCCTCGGCCATGAGGTGTCCGTCCTCGCCCCCGCCGACGACGACACCCCGCTGCCGCCGTACGTCGTCTCGGCCGGCCGTGCGGTCCCGGTGCCGTACAACGGCTCGGTGGCCCGGCTGAACTTCGGCTTCCTGTCGGCGGCCCGGGTGCGGCGCTGGCTGCACGAGGGCCGGTTCGACGTGATCCACATCCACGAGCCGACCTCGCCGTCGCTGGGCCTGCTGAGCTGCTGGGCGGCCCAGGGCCCGATCGTCGCCACCTTCCACACCTCCAATCCCCGGTCGCGGGCGATGATCGCCGCGTACGCCATCCTCCAGGCGGCCCTGGAGAAGATCAGCGCGCGGATCGCGGTGAGCGAGTACGCCCGCCGCACCCTCGTGGAGCACCTCGGCGGCGACGCGGTGGTGATCCCCAACGGCGTCGACGTCGACTTCTTCGCCCGCGCCGAGCCGAGGCCGCAGTGGCAGGGGGACACGATCGGCTTCATCGGCCGCATCGACGAGCCCCGCAAGGGCCTGCCCGTGCTGATGAGGGCACTGCCCGCGATCCTCGCCGCCCGTCCGGGGGCCCGTCTGCTGGTCGCGGGCCGCGGGGACGAGGAACAGGCTGTGGAGGGGCTGCCGAGGGAACTGCGCTCGCGCGTGGAGTTCCTCGGGATGGTCAGCGACGAGGACAAGGCGCGGCTGCTGCGCAGCGTCGACCTGTACGTGGCCCCCAACACGGGCGGGGAGAGCTTCGGCATCATCCTGGTCGAGGCCATGTCGGCCGGGGCCCCGGTCCTCGCCTCCGACCTGGACGCCTTCGCCCAGGTCCTGGACCAGGGCAAGGCCGGTGAACTCTTCGCCAACGAGGACGCCGACGCGCTCGCCGAAGCCGCCGTGCGCCTGCTGTCCGACCCGTCCCGCCGGGCGGAGCTGCGCGAACGCGGCAGCACCCATGTGCGCCGCTTCGACTGGTCGACCGTCGGCGCCGACATCCTCTCCGTCTACGAGACGGTCACCGCCGGCGCGGCGGCCGTCGCCGCCGACGAACGCACATCGGGGCTGCGGGCCCGCCTGGGCCTGGCCCGCGACTGATCCCGCCCTCGCCGATCCACCCGGTGCGCGGATCCCCGGCCGCCCGGGCGGGGAGTCCCGGTAGCCTTGCCGCCCGTGACCGTAACGCTCATCTGGATTGTCGTCGCGCTCGTGGCCGTCGGGCTGTACCTGAGCTGGACGGCGGGGCGGCTCGACCGGCTGCACGCCCGTATCGACGCCGCGCGGGCCGCGCTGGACGCGCAGTTGCTGCGGCGGGCCTCGGTGGCGCAGGAAGTGGCCACCTCCGGTGTCCTCGACCCGGCCGCCTCCATCGTGCTGTACGAGGCGGCGCACGCCGCCCGGCAGGCGGAGGAGGACCAACGGGAGGTCGCGGAGAGCGAGTTGAGCCAGGCCCTGCGGGCCGTGTTCGCCGAGCCCCCGCAGGTCGAGGCGGTGCGCGAGGCGCCCGGGGGAGAGGAGGCGGCGCGCGAGCTGAGCGAGGGCGTGCGCCGGGTGCCGATGGCCCGCCGCTTCCACAACGACGCGGTGGGAGCCGCCCGCCGGCTGCGCGAGCACCGCAAGGTGCGGTGGTTCCGGCTGGCGGGACACGCCCCGTTCCCGATGGCCTTCGAGATGGACGACGAGCCGCCGGCGGCCCTCGCGGAGCGGGCCGCCTGACCGGGTACGAGGGGCCCGCTTTCGGGCGGTGCCGGGCGAAAAGGATCCACCGGGTCTCCATTGGCCCTTGCCGTGGACTGGTCCAATCCCGTTTCCTCGGTGGCGCACCACACCCTCTTCTCACCAAGTGAGGTCACCCGTGTCCACCACGATTCCCGACTCCGCCCGGACCCCCGAGACCGGTACCGCCCGTGTGAAGCGCGGCATGGCCGAGCAGCTCAAGGGCGGCGTGATCATGGACGTCGTCACGCCGGAGCAGGCGAAGATCGCCGAGGACGCGGGCGCCGTCGCGGTCATGGCCCTGGAGCGTGTCCCCGCCGACATCCGCAAGGACGGCGGCGTGGCCCGCATGTCCGACCCGGACATGATCGAGGGCATCATCGAGGCCGTCTCCATCCCGGTCATGGCCAAGTCCCGCATCGGCCACTTCGTCGAGGCCCAGGTCCTTCAGTCGCTCGGCGTCGACTACATCGACGAGTCCGAGGTCCTCACCCCGGCCGACGAGGTCAACCACTCCGACAAGTGGGCCTTCACCACCCCCTTCGTCTGCGGCGCCACCAACCTCGGCGAGGCCCTGCGCCGGATCGCCGAGGGCGCGGCGATGATCCGCTCCAAGGGCGAGGCCGGCACCGGCAACGTCGTCGAGGCCGTTCGCCACCTGCGCCAGATCAAGAACGAGATCGCCAGGCTGCGCGGCTTCGACAACCACGAGCTGTACGCCGCCGCCAAGGAGCTGCGCGCCCCGTACGAGCTGGTCAAGGAGGTCGCCGAGCTGGGCAAGCTCCCGGTCGTGCTGTTCTCCGCCGGCGGTGTGGCCACCCCCGCCGACGCCGCCCTGATGCGCCAGCTCGGCGCCGAGGGCGTCTTCGTCGGCTCCGGCATCTTCAAGTCAGGCGACCCGGCCAAGCGCGCCGCCGCCATCGTGAAGGCCACCACCTTCTACGACGACCCGAAGATCATCGCGGACGCGTCCCGCAACCTCGGCGAGGCCATGGTCGGCATCAACTGCGACACCCTCCCCGAGACCGAGCGGTACGCCAACCGCGGCTGGTAAGCACAGGCCCGCAGGTAGAAGAACCCCATGAACACTCCTGTCATCGGCGTCCTGGCACTCCAGGGCGATGTACGGGAGCACCTCATCGCCCTGGCCGCGGCGGACGCCGTGGCCAGGCCGGTGCGGCGCCCCGAAGAACTCGCCGAGGTCGACGGCCTCGTCCTCCCCGGCGGCGAGTCCACCACCATCTCCAAGCTGGCCGTCCTCTTCGGAGTGATGGACCCGCTCCGCGCGCGCGTGCGTGACGGCATGCCCGTCTACGGCACCTGCGCCGGCATGATCATGCTCGCCGACAAGATCCTCGACCCGCGCTCGGGCCAGGAGACCGTCGGCGGGATCGACATGATCGTGCGCCGCAACGCCTTCGGACGGCAGAACGAGTCCTTCGAGGCCGCCGTCGAGGTCAAGGGCGTCCCGGGCGATCCGGTGGAGGGCGTCTTCATCCGCGCCCCCTGGGTCGAGTCCGTCGGCGCCGGGGCCGAGGTGCTCGCCGAGCACGACGGCCACATCGTCGCGGTCCGCCAGGGCAACGCGCTGGCCACGTCCTTCCACCCGGAGCTGACCGGCGACCACCGTGTGCACGCCCTGTTCGTCGACATGGTGCGCGCGAACCGGACACCCGAGTCCTTGTAGGATTCCTGCGTTCGTTACGCAGACGGGTTACGCGAAGGAGACAGGCAGATGTCCGGCCACTCTAAATGGGCCACGACGAAGCACAAGAAGGCCGTCATCGATGCCAAGCGCGGCAAGCTCTTCGCGAAGCTGATCAAGAACATCGAGGTCGCGGCTCGCATGGGCGGCGTCGACCTGGACGGCAACCCGACGCTCTACGACGCCGTGCAGAAGGCCAAGAAGCAGTCGGTGCCGAACAAGAACATCGACTCGGCCATCAAGCGCGGCGGCGGTCTCGAGGCCGGCGGCGCCGACTACGAGACGATCATGTACGAGGGTTACGGGCCGAACGGTGTCGCGGTGCTCATCGAGTGCCTCACCGACAACCGCAACCGTGCCGCCTCCGACGTGCGTGTCGCCATGACCCGCAACGGCGGCTCCATGGCCGACCCGGGCTCGGTGTCGTACCTGTTCCACCGCAAGGGCGTCGTGATCGTGCCCAAGGGCGAACTGTCGGAGGACGACGTCCTGACGGCCGTCCTGGACGCGGGCGCCGAGGAGGTCAACGACCTCGGCGAGTCCTTCGAGGTGCTCAGCGAGGCCACCGACCTGGTGGCGGTGCGCACCGCCCTCCAGGAGGCCGGCATCGACTACGACTCCGCCGACGCCAACTTCGTCCCCACCATGCAGGTGGAGCTGGACGAGGACGGCGCCCGGAAGATCTTCAAGCTGATCGACGCGCTCGAGGACAGCGACGACGTGCAGAACGTCTTCGCCAACTTCGACGTCAGCGACGAGATCATGGAGAAGGTCGAGGCGTAGGACCGCCGCGGATCGCGGGCTTGGACGGGCCGGTGGGGACATTCCCGCCGGCCCGCCGTCGTCGCCGGTGGCACCCGCCGTCGTTGTCGGTGGCAGCGGATAGCCTGACGTCAGGCGAAGATCACTCAAAGATCGCCGCCATGACCACGACCACGTCACGAGGGGAGGGGCACGCGTGCGCGTACTGGGAGTCGACCCCGGACTGACCCGCTGCGGCGTCGGTGTCGTCGAGGGGGTCGCGGGCCGGCCGCTGACCATGCTCGGCGTCGGAGTCGTCCGCACCCCGGCGGACGCCGACCTGAGCCACCGTCTGGTCGCCGTGGAACAGGGGATAGAGCGCTGGCTGGACGAGCACCGCCCCGAATACGTGGCGGTGGAGCGCGTGTTCAGCCAGCACAACGTGCGCACGGTGATGGGCACCGCCCAGGCCAGCGCCGTGGCGATGCTCTGCGCCGCCCGCCGCGGCATCCCGGTCGCCCTGCACACCCCCAGCGAGGTCAAGGCCGCCGTCACCGGCAACGGCCGCGCCGACAAGGCGCAGGTCGGCGCCATGGTCACCCGGCTGCTGCGGCTCGCCGCGCCCCCCAGACCGGCCGACGCCGCCGACGCCCTCGCCCTGGCCATCTGCCACATCTGGCGCGCCCCCGCCCAGAACCGGCTCCAGCAGGCCGTCGCCGCGCACGCGGCCGGACACTCGACGACTACGACGACTACGACGACAAAGACGACTACGACGACTACGACGACTCCGACGACAACGAAAGGCCGTACGGCATGATCGCCTTCGTCAGCGGCACGGTCGCAGCCCTCGCCCCCGACGCCGCGGTGATCGAGGTCGGCGGCGTCGGCATGGCCGTGCAGTGCACCCCTAACACGCTGTCCACCCTCCGCCTCGGCCAGCAGGCCAGGCTCGCCACCTCCCTCGTCGTACGGGAGGACTCGCTGACCCTGTACGGCTTCGCGGACGACGACGAGCGCCAGGTCTTCGAACTGCTCCAGACCGCCAGCGGCGTGGGACCGCGGCTCGCCCAGTCGATGCTGGCCGTGCACACGCCCGACGCGCTGCGCCGCGCCGTCGCCACCGGCGACGAGAAGGCCCTCACCGCCGTCCCGGGCATCGGCAAGAAGGGCGCCCAGAAGCTCCTCCTCGAGCTCAAGGACCGGCTCGGCGAGCCCGTCGGCGCACCCGCCGTCGGCACCCCGGTCACCCAGGGCTGGCGCGACCAGCTGCACGCGGCCCTGATCGGCCTCGGATACGCCACCCGCGAGGCCGACGAGGCGGTGACCGCCGTGGCACCCCAGGCCGAGGCCGCCGGGGGCACGCCCCAGGTGGGCCAGTTGCTCAAGGCGGCCCTGCAGACCCTGAACCGAGCCCGCTGAGCCAGGAGTACGTGAGTGAACTGGGACGACACGACCGACACGCCCGCCGCCGGCCCCGCGGCGGAGCGGCTGGTGGGCTCCGCCGCGGACGGTGAGGACCAGGCCGTCGAGGCCGCGCTGCGCCCCAAGGACCTGGGCGAGTTCATCGGCCAGGAGAAGGTCCGCGAACAGCTCGACCTCGTGCTGCGCGCAGCCCGGGCGCGCGGCGCCACCGCCGACCACGTGCTGCTGTCCGGCGCCCCCGGCCTGGGCAAGACCACCCTGTCCATGATCATCGCGGCCGAGATGGACGCCCCCATCCGCATCACCTCGGGCCCCGCCATCCAGCACGCCGGCGACCTCGCGGCCATCCTGTCCTCCCTCCAGGAGGGCGAGGTGCTCTTCCTCGACGAGATCCACCGCATGTCGAGGCCCGCCGAGGAGATGCTCTACATGGCGATGGAGGACTTCCGGGTCGACGTGATCGTCGGCAAGGGACCCGGCGCCACCGCCATCCCGCTCGAACTGCCCCCCTTCACCCTCGTCGGCGCCACGACGCGCGCCGGACTGCTGCCGCCCCCGCTGCGCGACCGCTTCGGCTTCACCGCCCACATGGAGTTCTACGGGCCCGCGGAGCTGGAGCGCGTCGTCCACCGCTCGGCGAACCTCCTGGACGTCCGGATCGAGGGCGACGGAGCCGCCGAGATCGCCGGCCGCTCCCGGGGCACCCCGCGCATCGCCAACCGCCTGCTGCGCCGCGTCCGCGACTACGCGCAGGTCAAGGCCGACGGGACCATCACGCGCGAGATCGCCGCCGCGGCCCTGGCCGTCTACGAGGTCGACGCCCGCGGCCTCGACCGGCTCGACCGGGCGGTCCTCGAGGCCCTGCTGAAGCTGTTCGGCGGCGGTCCGGTCGGCGTGTCGACGCTCGCGGTCGCCGTGGGGGAGGAGCGCGAGACCGTCGAGGAGGTCGCCGAGCCCTTCCTCGTCCGCGAGGGCCTGCTCGCCCGCACCCCGCGCGGCCGTGTCGCCACGCCCGCGGCCTGGGCACATCTCGGCCTGACCCCGCCCGGCACGCAAGCTGCGGGAAACGGACAACAGGGCCTGTTCGGGGCGTGAGGGCTGCGGTATTGGCCCGGGGAGGAACCCAGGTGTCATGCTGAGCGTTGTTCATGCATGCGGACTCGCCTAGACTCCGCCGTTGCCGCCTTTGTAGGCAGTACACATACCCCCAACCAATCAGGCCGCTCCCCAGCGCGGTCGTGTGAAGGAAGTTCCGACCCGTGAGTCTCGTGACCCTCCTCCCGTTCATCGTGCTCATCGGGGCCATGTTCCTGATGACCCGGTCGGCCAAGAAGAAGCAGCAGCAGGCCGCGGACATGCGCGACCAGATGCAGCCCGGTAGTGGTGTCCGCACCATCGGGGGCATGTACGCCACGGTCAAGGAGGTCAACGACGACACGGTCCTCCTCGACGCGGGCCCGGGCGTCGAGCTGCTGTTCGCCAAGAACGCGATCGCGACCGTCCTGACGGACGACGAGTACAACCGCATCGTCCACGGCATCGAGCACGACCTGAAGTCCGACGCCGACCTCGTCCCCGACGACGCCTCCTCCCTCACCGGTACCGACGAGCCCGCCGACGCCTCCGACGACAAGGCCGTCGACCTCGGCAAGAAGGACGCGGCCGAGGAGCCGGCGGACGCCGCCGAGGCGAAGGCCGAGGACGAGCCGAAGAAGACCGACGGCGACGCCGAGACGAAGTAGTCACCACCCAGGGCGCGCGGCACCACCTGCGCGTGCCCTGGGTCGCGTCGACTTCACGCGGGATTCCGACACCATGTGATGGCCGTAGCCGAGCCCACCGGCGAGGAACGGCCCGAGAGGGAGTAACTAAAAGGTGGCTGTATCCAAAAAGGGACGCAGTGCGAGCGCCCAGAGCAAGCCGGGGCGCTCGCTGGCCCTCATTCTGATCGCCATCGTGGCGCTCACGGGAGGCATGTTCCTCACGGGCAACACCGCTCCGCGCCTGGGCATCGACCTGGCCGGCGGTACGAGCATCACGCTCCGGGCGGTTCCGGAGCGCGGTCAGGAATCCGCGATCAACAAGGCCAACATGGACACGGCCGTCAACATCATGGAACGGCGTGTCAACGGCCTCGGTGTCTCGGAGGCCGAGGTTCAGACCCAGGGGAACGACAACATCATTGTCAACATCCCCAAGGGCACCAACTCCAAGCAGGCGCGGGAGCAGGTCGGCACCACCGCCAAGCTGTACTTCCGTCCGGTACTCGCCACCGACATCTCCGGCGCCCCCCCGGCCGAGCCGTCGCCGAGCACCTCCCACAAGGCGACCGACAAGTCCACCGGCGGGGCGACCCCCTCCGGCTCCCCGAGCCCCTCGGCCTCCGAGACCCAGCAGGGCCGCCCGGTCACCGGCGCCCTGACGGCGGACGCCACCCCGTCCGCCGGCGGATCCCCGTCCGCCTCGACGAGCGCGTCGGCCCCGGCCGCCGCCAGCCCGTCCCCGAGCGGCGCCTCCGGTGACGCGAACAGCAAGCTCCAGGCCGAGTACGCCACCCTGGACTGCAGCAAGCAGTCCGTGCGCGCCACCGCGGGCAAGGGCGTGCTGCCCACCGAGTCGACGGTCGCCTGCGGCAAGAACTCGCAGGGCCAGTGGCAGAAGTACCTGCTCGGCCCCGCCGCGGTGGACGGCACCGACGTGAAGAAGGCGGACGCCGTCTTCAACACGCAGAACGGCTCCGGCTGGATCGTGACCATGGAGTTCACCTCCAAGGGCGCCAAGAAGTTCGCCGACATCACCGGCAAGCTGGCCCAGAACCCCTCGCCGCAGAACCAGTTCGCCATCGTCCTGGACGGCGACGTCGTCTCCGACCCGTACGTCCACGAGGCGCTGACCGGCGGCAGCGCGGAGATCTCCGGCCACTTCACCCAGGAGAGCGCGCAGGGCCTCTCCAACATGCTGTCCTACGGCGCGCTGCCGCTGACCTTCAAGGAGGACAGCGTCACCACCGTCACCGCCGCGCTCGGCGGTGAGCAGCTGCACGCCGGCCTGATCGCCGGCGCCATCGGCCTCGCCCTGGTCGTGATCTACCTGGTGGTCTACTACCGCGGGCTGGCGATGATCGCCATCGCCTCCCTGATGATCTCCGCGGTCCTCACGTACACGCTCATGTCGCTGCTCGGCCCGACCATCGGCTTCGCGCTGAACCTGCCGGCCGTGTGCGGTGCGATCGTCGCGATCGGTATCACCGCGGACTCGTTCATCGTCTTCTTCGAACGCATAAGGGACGAGATCCGCGAGGGCCGCTCGCTGCGCCCCGCCGTGGAGCGCGGCTGGCCGCGGGCCCGGCGCACGGTCCTCGTCTCGGACTTCGTGTCGTTCCTGGCCGCCGCCGTGCTGTTCATCGTGACCGTCGGCAAGGTGCAGGGCTTCGCGTTCACGCTCGGTCTGACCACGCTGCTCGACGTGGTCGTCATCTTCCTGTTCACCAAGCCGCTGATGACGATCCTCGCCCGCCACAAGTTCTTCGCCAGCGGCCACACCTGGTCCGGTCTGGACCCCAAGCGCCTGGGTGCGAAGCCTCCGCTGCGCCGCACCCGCCGGTCCTCCGCCCCCATCGAGACGAAGGAGGCGTGAGGTGTCCAAGCTCGGCAACCTCGGCGCCCGACTGCACCATGGTGAGGTCGGCTACGACTTCATCAAGAACCGCAAGATCTGGTACGGCGTCTCGATCCTGATCACCATCACGGCCATCCTGGGCCTGGCGGTGCGCGGCCTGAACATGGGCATCGAGTTCCAGGGCGGCGCGGTCTTCACCACGCCGAAGCACATGAGTGCGTCGGTGGCCCAGGCCGAGGACTTCGCCCACGGCGCCTCCGGCCAGGAGTCGATCGTGCAGAAGCTCGGTGACGGCAGCCTGCGCATCCAGATCGCCGGCATCGAGACCGGGAAGTCCGACCAGATCAAGGAAGCCCTGGCCAAGGACCTGAAGGTCAACCCGGAGCACATCAACGCCGACCTGGTCGGTCCGAGCTGGGGCGAGCAGATCGCCAACAAGGCCTGGCAGGGCCTGGCGATCTTCATGATCCTGGTCGTGATCTACCTGGCGATCGCGTTCGAGTGGCGCATGGCCCTGGCCGCGCTCGTCGCGCTGATCCACGACCTGACGATCACCACCGGTGTCTACGCCCTCGTGGGCTTCGAGGTCACGCCCGGTACGGTGATCGGTCTGCTGACGATCCTCGGTTACTCGCTCTACGACACGGTCGTCGTCTTCGACAGCCTCAAGGAGCAGACGAAGGACATCACCCGGCAGACCCGCTGGACCTACAGCGAGATCGCGAACCGCTCGATCAACGGCACGCTGATCCGTTCCATCAACACCACCGTGGTGGCGCTGCTGCCGGTGGCGGGCCTGCTGTTCATCGGCGGCGGTGTGCTCGGCGCGGGCATGCTGAACGACATCTCGCTGTCGCTGTTCGTCGGCCTCGCGGCCGGTGCGTACTCCTCGATCTTCATCGCCACGCCGCTCGTCGCCGACCTCAAGGAGCTCGAGCCGCAGATGAAGGCCCTCAAGAAGCGCGTCCTCGCCAAGCGGGCGCAGGCGGCGGCGCAGGGCGAGCCCCTGGACGCGGAGCCCGCCGGCGGCACCGCCGGTGACGACGAGGAGGACGCGGCGCCTGCCGTGGTGGGTCCGCGCGACCAGTCCGTCTCCCGCGGCCGTGGCCGCGGCCGGCCCTCGGGGAAGCGCCGATGACCGACATCCAGGAGCTGCTGCTCAGCCGCATCCGTGACGTGGCCGACTATCCGGAGCCGGGGGTGATGTTCAAGGACATCACCCCGCTCCTGGCCGACCCGGCGGCGTTCGCCGTCCTCACGGACGCGCTGGCGGAGGTGGGCACGCGGGAGGGGGCGACGAAGGTCGTCGGCCTGGAGGCCCGCGGCTTCATCCTCGGCGCCCCGGTCGCGCTCCGCGCGGGGCTCGGCTTCATCCCCGTGCGCAAGGCGGGCAAGCTTCCCGGAGCGACGCTGAGCCAGGCGTACGACCTGGAGTACGGCTCGGCGGAGATCGAGGTCCACGCCGAGGACCTGAGCGCCGGGGACCGTGTCCTCGTCGTCGACGACGTGCTCGCCACAGGCGGTACGGCGGAGGCGTCCATCCAGCTCATCCGGCGGGCCGGCGCGGAGGTCGCCGGAGTGGCGGTGCTGATGGAACTCGGTTTCCTCGGCGGCCGCGCCCGTCTGGAACCGGCGCTGTCGGGGGCCCCGCTGGAGTCCCTCCTCCGCCTCTGATTCCACGGAGAAGCCCGGGGCTGTCGCCCCGGGCTTCTCCGTTTTCCGGTGTTGTTTCCGGTGTTGCCGGGTTGCGCCCCGGAGTGCGGGTACCGGAATCATGTGTCCGGGTTGTGTGTTTGTACCGTAAACGGTCCTTCGATCGGGCTGGAGGGGATCCTGTGGCTGTGGATCGCTACCATGGGGGCTCCGGAGCCTGACCGGGGGACCCGGATCGCGCACGAGGAGTCCTCTTGCCAGACGAGGCCCAGCCACTGACCGCCGCCAAGCCCGAGTCCGCCTCGGCGCCCGCGGCGAAGCCCGCGCAGCACGCGAAGAGCGACAACCGTGGGACGGCCGAGCACGCCCAGTCCGCCCCCGTCGGCAAGACGGGTGAGGCCGCGCGTCCCAAGCCCGCGCAGCCCGTCGTGCGCCCCTCCGCGGGCCAGCCCGGCCGCTCCGGCTCCTCGAACCGCGTCCGCGCCCGCCTCGCCCGCCTCGGCGTGCAGCGCGCCAACCCGTACAACCCGGTGCTCGAGCCGCTGCTGCGGATAGTGCGCAGCAACGATCCGAAGATCGAGAACTCGACCCTGCGCCAGATCGAGCGCGCCTACCAGGTCGCCGAGCGCTGGCACCGCGGCCAGAAGCGCAAGAGCGGCGACCCGTACATCACGCACCCGCTCGCCGTCACCACCATCCTCGCCGAGCTCGGCATGGACCCGGCCACCCTGATGGCGGGGCTGCTGCACGACACCGTGGAGGACACCGAGTACGGCCTCGACCAGCTGCGCCGCGACTTCGGCGACACCGTCGCCCTGCTCGTCGACGGCGTCACCAAGCTGGACAAGGTCAAGTTCGGCGAGGCCGCGCAGGCCGAGACCGTGCGCAAGATGGTCGTCGCCATGGCCAAGGACCCCCGCGTCCTGGTCATCAAGCTCGCCGACCGCCTGCACAACATGCGCACCATGCGCTATCTCAAGCGGGAGAAGCAGGAGAAGAAGGCCCGCGAGACGCTCGAGATCTACGCCCCGCTCGCCCACCGGCTGGGCATGAACACCATCAAGTGGGAGCTGGAGGACCTCGCCTTCGCGATCCTCTACCCGAAGATGTACGACGAGATCGTCCGCCTCGTCGCCGAGCGGGCCCCCAAGCGCGACGAGTACCTCGCGATCGTGACCGACGAGGTCCAGGCCGACCTGCGCGCCGCGCGCATCAAGGCGACCGTCACCGGCCGCCCCAAGCACTACTACAGCGTCTACCAGAAGATGATCGTCCGCGGCCGCGACTTCGCGGAGATCTACGACCTGGTGGGCATCCGCGTCCTCGTCGACACGGTCCGCGACTGCTACGCCGCCCTCGGCACCGTGCACGCGCGATGGAACCCGGTCCCCGGCCGGTTCAAGGACTACATCGCGATGCCCAAGTTCAACATGTACCAGTCGCTGCACACGACGGTCATCGGCCCCAACGGCAAGCCGGTCGAGCTGCAGATCCGCACCTTCGACATGCACCGCCGCGCCGAGTACGGCATCGCCGCGCACTGGAAGTACAAGCAGGAGGCCGTGGCCGGCGCCTCGAAGGTGCGCACCGACGCGCCGAAGCCCGCCGGCAAGGCCGGCAAGGACGCGGGCGCCATCAACGACATGGCGTGGCTGCGGCAGTTGCTGGACTGGCAGAAGGAGACCGAGGACCCCGGCGAGTTCCTGGAGTCGCTGCGCTTCGACCTGTCCCGCAACGAGGTCTTCGTCTTCACGCCCAAGGGCGACGTCATAGCGCTCCCGGCCGGCGCCACCCCGGTCGACTTCGCGTACGCCGTCCACACCGAGGTCGGCCACCGCACCATAGGGGCGCGCGTCAACGGCCGGCTCGTGCCGCTGGAATCGACCCTGGACAACGGCGACCTGGTGGAGGTCTTCACCTCCAAGGCGGCCGGCGCCGGACCCTCCCGCGACTGGCTCGGCTTCGTCAAGTCCCCGCGCGCCCGCAACAAGATCCGGGCCTGGTTCTCCAAGGAGCGCCGGGACGAGGCGATCGAGCAGGGCAAGGACGCCATCGTCCGCGCGATGCGCAAGCAGAACCTGCCGATCCAGCGCATCCTGACCGGCGACTCACTGGTCACGCTCGCGCACGAGATGCGCTACTCCGACATCTCCGCGCTCTACGCGGCGATCGGCGAGGGGCACGTCTCCGCGCAGAACATCGTGCAGAAGCTGGTGCAGGCGCTCGGCGGCGAGGAGGCGGCCACCGAGGAGATCGACGAGAGCGTGCCGCCCTCGCGCGGACGCGCCCGCAAGCGCCGCTCCAGCGCCGACCCGGGTGTCGTCGTCAAGGGCGTCGACGACGTCTGGGTCAAGCTGGCCCGCTGCTGCACTCCGGTGCCCGGCGACCCGATCATCGGGTTCGTCACGAGGGGTAGTGGTGTATCGGTTCACCGCAGTGACTGCGTCAACGTGGAGTCACTGTCGCGTGAGCCGGAGCGCATCCTCGACGTCGAGTGGGCGCCCACCCAGTCCTCGGTCTTCCTGGTCGCCATCCAGGTCGAGGCCCTCGACCGCTCCCGCCTGCTCTCGGACGTCACACGCGTGCTGTCCGACCAGCACGTCAACATCCTCTCCGCGGCCGTCCAGACCTCCCGCGACCGCGTCGCCACCTCCCGCTTCACCTTCGAGATGGGCGACCCCAAGCACCTGGGACACGTCCTGAAGGCCGTACGGGGCGTGGAGGGCGTCTACGACGTCTACCGCGTCACCTCGGCACGCAGCCGGGCATAGCCGACACAGAGAACGGCCGAGGGCCCCCGTAGGCGCTACGGGGGCCCTCAGCCGTACGCGAAGGCGTCGCCGGATACAGCGCGGCAGTGGTCAGCCGCCGAACTCCTGCAGACCCTTCAGGGCCTGGTCCAGGAGCGCCTGGCGGCCCTCCAGCTCCTTCTCCAGCTTGTCGGCCCTGGCGTTGTTGCCCTGGGCACGGGCCTGCTCGACCTGCCCCCGGAGCTTGTCCACGGCGGCCTGGAGCTGACCGGTCAGACCCTCGGCCCGCGCCCGCGCCTCCGGGTTCGTACGGCGCCACTCGGCCTCCTCGGCCTCCTGGAGGGCCCGGTCGACCGTGTGCATCCGGCCCTCCACCCGCGGACGGGCGTCGCGCGGCACATGGCCGATGGCCTCCCAGCGCTCGTTGATCGAGCGGAAGGCGGCCCGGGCGGCCTTCAGATCCGTGATCGGCAGGAGCCTCTCGGCCTCCTCGGCCAGCTCCTCCTTCAGCTTCAGGTTCTCCGCCTGCTCCGCGTCCCGCTCGGCGAACACCGAGCTGCGGGCGGCGAAGAAGACGTCCTGGGCACCGCGGAAGCGGTTCCACAGATCGTCCTCGTGCTCCCGCTGGGCACGGCCGGCGGCCTTCCACTCCGTCATCAGCTCGCGGTAGCGGGCCGAGGTGGGGCCCCAGTCCGTCGAGCCGGACAGCGCCTCGGCCTCGGCGACCAGCCGCTCCTTCGCCTTGCGCGCGTCCTCACGCTGAGCGTCGAGTTGCGCGAAGTGCGCCTTGCGCCGCTTGGAGAACGCCGACCGGGCGTGCGAGAAGCGGTGCCACAGGTCGTCGTCGGACTTGCGGTCCAGACGCGGCAGCCCCTTCCAGGTGTCCACCAGCGCGCGCAGCCGCTCCCCGGCCGCCCGCCACTGGTCGGAACGGGCCAGTTCCTCGGCCTCCGTGACCAGCGCCTCCTTGGCGTGCCGGGCCTCGTCCGCCTGCCGGGCGCGCTGCGCCTTGCGCTCCTCACGGCGTGCCTCGACCGTCTCGACCAGCTTGTTCAGCCGGGCACGCAGCGCCTCCAGATCACCGACCGCGTGGTGCGCCTCGACCTGCTCCCGCAGATGGTCGACGGCGACCTGGGCGTCCTTCGCCGACAGGTCGGTGGTCTGCACTCGCTTCTCGAGGAGGCCGATCTCGACAACCAGGCCCTCGTACTTGCGCTCGAAGTAGGCCAGTGCCTCCTCGGGGGAGCCGGCCTGCCAGGAACCGACGACCTGCTCGCCGTCGGCCGTACGCACGTACACGGTCCCCGTCTCGTCGACGCGGCCCCACGGGTCGCTGCTCACAGCGCCTCCTCCACATGATGCCTGCGGAGGGCCTCGAAGCTCCCCCGGGCATCGTCCACAGTTTCGTCACCGCCAACATAGGCGACCGGCGGGTGGCCTGTCCGCATCCAGCGCGACCGAAATTTCCCAGCTGGCCGCCGCTGACGTCAGGACTTCGTCACCGTCGCCTTGTTGATCACCACGGTCGCGTTCGGGGCGGTGTTGCCCGTCTGCGGATCGGCGGGCTGGGCACCGGCGTCGGCGATCTTCTTCAGCACCTTCATGCCGGATTCGGAGACGGTGCCGAAGGGGGTGTAGCTGGGCGGAAGCGGACTGTCCTGGTACACCAGGAAGAACTGGCTGCCGCCGCTGTTGGGCTGCGACGTGTTCGCCATCGCCACGGTGCCCGCCGGATAGACGTCGCCCTTCAGGCTTTTGTCCTTGAGGTTCTCGTCGGGAATCGTGTACCCGGGGCCGCCCCGGCCCGTTCCCTCCGGGTCGCCGCACTGCAGGACGTAGATGCCCTCCGCGGTGAGCCGGTGGCACTTCGTGTGGTCGAGGAAGCCCTTGCCGACCAGGAAGTCGAAGGAGTTCACGGTGTGCGGCGCCGCGGAGGCGTTCAGATCCAGGTCTATCGTGCCGCACGTGGTGTCGAGCGCCATCGTGTACTTCGCCGACTTGTCGATCGTCATCGCCGGTTCCTTGTCCCAGCTCAGCTTCTTCACCGAGCCGGCGGCCGGCTTCGCGCACGGGTCCGGGGCCTTGCTGGTGGCCGAGGCGCTGGGGGTGACCTCCGCGCTCGCGTTGGCCTTGTCGTCCTTGCCGCTCTTCATCACCCCGGTCGTGTACAGCGCGACACTGCCGATGAGGACCACGCCGAGTACCGACGCGATCACGGAGTTCCTTACGCGTGCCTTGCGCCGCGTGGCGGTGCGCCGCTGCTGCTGCCGCAAGAACTTCTCCCGGGCGAGCTGACGTCGCCGCTGCTCCTGGCTGACCACCGCGTTCTCTCCTCAGCGTCTCGTGTGTCCACCGGTACGGGTGCGTCGTTCGAGGCGGGCACCCGCGTGTGACCCGTACCGTATATGGGTTCGCTGAGGATCCGGCAGCGCCGGTAGGCTCTGACAACAGCTTCAGCCGCCCGTATCGACACAACGAAGGACGATCGTGCTCATTGCCGGGTTCCCCGCCGGGGCCTGGGGGACGAACTGTTATCTCGTCGCCCCCGCCGCCGGTGAGGAGTGCGTGATCATCGACCCCGGCCACCAGGCCGCCCAAGGCGTCGAGGAAGCGATCAGGAAGCATCGGCTCAAGCCCGTCGCCGTCGTCCTCACCCACGGCCACATCGACCATGTCGCCTCGGTCGTCCCGGTGTGCGGCGCGCACGACGTCCCGGCCTGGATCCACCCGGCCGACCGGTTCATGATGAGCGACCCCGAGAAGGCGCTCGGCCGTTCCATCGGCATGCCGCTGATGGGCGAGCTGACCGTGGGGGAGCCGGACGACGTCCGGGAGCTGGCCGACGGCGCCGAACTGGAGCTGGCCGGCCTGGAGTTCTCCGTCGCGCACGCGCCCGGCCATACCAAGGGGTCGGTGACCTTCCGGATGCCCGAGGCCGCGGACATCCCGCCGGTCTTCTTCTCCGGGGACCTGCTGTTCGCCGGCTCCATCGGACGCACCGACCTGCCCGGCGGTGACATGGCCGAGATGCTCGATTCGCTGGCCCGCGTGTGCCTGCCGCTCGACGACTCGACCGTGGTGCTGTCCGGCCACGGCCCCCAGACGACCATCGGCCGCGAGCGCGCCACCAACCCGTATCTGCGGCAGGTGGCCGCCGGCCCGGGAGCGGACCTGGACGGCGCTCCCCGACGAGGAATGTGACGAGAGACCTCCCGTGAGCACCTTCAAGGCCCCCAAGGGCACGTACGACCTGATCCCGCCGGACTCCGCCAAGTTCCTGGCGGTCCGCGAGGCGATCGCCGCCCCGTTGCGCGACTCCGGCTACGGCTACATCGAGACCCCCGGCTTCGAGAACGTGGAGCTTTTCGCGCGCGGGGTCGGCGAGTCCACCGACATCGTGACCAAGGAGATGTACGCCTTCGAGACCAAGGGCGGCGACCGGCTCGCGCTGCGGCCCGAAGGCACCGCGTCCGTCCTGCGTGCCGCCCTGGAGGCCAACCTCCACAAGGCCGGCAACCTGCCGGTCAAGCTGTGGTACTCCGGCTCCTACTACCGCTACGAGCGTCCCCAGAAGGGCCGTTACCGCCACTTCTCGCAGGTCGGCGCCGAGGCGATCGGCGCGGAGGACCCGTTCCTGGACGCCGAGCTGATCATCCTGGCGGACCAGGCGTACCGCTCGCTGGGCCTGCGCGAGTTCCGCATCCTGCTCAACAGCCTCGGCGACAAGGAGTGCCGTCCGGTCTACCGGGCCGCGCTCCAGGACTTCCTGCGCGGGCTGGACCTGGACGAGGACACCCGCGCCCGGATCGACATCAACCCGCTGCGCGTCCTGGACGACAAGCGGGAGTCGGTCCAGAAGCAGCTCACGGGCGTCCCGCTGCTGCGCGACTACCTGTGCGACGCCTGCAAGGCGTACCACGAGGAAGTGCGGTCGCTCCTGGAGGCCCAGGGCGTCGCCTTCGAGGACGACGCCAAGCTGGTCCGCGGACTCGACTACTACACCCGCACCACCTTCGAGTTCGTGCACGACGGGCTCGGATCCCAGTCCGCGGTGGGCGGCGGCGGCCGGTACGACGGCCTGTCCGAGATGATCGGCGGCCCCGCCCTGCCGTCGGTGGGCTGGGCGCTGGGCGTGGACCGCACGGTCCTGGCCCTGGAGGCGGAGGGCGTAGAACTCCAACTCCCGGCGACCACCAGCGTGTTCGCGGTCCCGCTCGGCGAGGAGGCCCGCCGGGTGCTCTTCGCGAAGGTCTCCGAACTGCGCAAGGTGGGCATCGCCGCCGACTTCACCTACGGCCACAAGGGACTCAAGGCAGCCATGAAGGCGGCCAACCGGTCCGGTGCCCGTTTCGCGCTCGTCGCGGGCGAACGCGACCTCGCCGACAGCGTCGTCCAGCTCAAGGACATGGAGTCCGGCGAGCAGACGGCGATCGCGGTCAACGAGATCGTCGCGGAACTGGAAGCCCGCCTCGGCTGACGCTCTCACGCAAGGGCGCCGGTGCCCGTCCGGGCACCGGCGCCCTTCGCCGTCGCGGCCTTCTTCCGGGCTCAGCCCACCCGCCGGTCCTTCCAGCGGAACGTCAGCAGGCACAGCACCAGTCCGCCGGCGCACCAGGCCGCGAGCACCAGGAAGATCCAGGAGAAGTGGAACCACCGGGTCGCGTCCGAGGGCAGACGGACGCCGTACAGCGTGGTGCCGACGAACAGCGGGATCGCCGTCTCCAGTACGCCGGTGAAAAGAACCAGCCAGATTTTCCCCAGGAAGTACGCGGTCGGCGGCATCGGCATGCCGCGCAGCCGGCGCAGCACCTTCTCGTCCCGTTCGACCGCGATCGACATGCCCAGGGACTGGAAGCTGGTCGACATGATGCCCGAGGCCACCATGGACGGGACGTAGAGCTGCCGCGGGTAGTACCGGGCGAAGTGCCGCACGGTCTCGCGGACCGTCAACTCGGCGGGCGCCGATTCGTCCTGCCAGACGATTCCGACGCGTGAGCGCCACGCGCGCGTGGCGCTCGCCGGGTCCGCCCCCAGGACGTCACCTCACCCGCGTCCCGTGAGCGGTGGCCCTGGATGATCTCCACCGTCGTGCTCTTGCCCGCGCCGTTGGGCCCGAGCAGCCCCAGGACCTCGCCCTTCCTGATCGCCAGGTCCATCCCGTCGACCGCGGTGACGCCCCGTACCGCTTGCGCAGCCCCCGTACGCCCACCGCGAGGTCGCTCACCGTCATGGTCCGATCATCGTCCGGAACCGAACGTTCGGGTACGGCCGTGCATACTCCGTCTCGCCACCTGACGGTGTCCACACACGCACGTGCGGCACAATGGCCGTGCCCGAAGAAGGTCCAACTCACAAGTGACGGAATCGGCGTGATGAGCAAGACGACAGTCAAACACGTCTCCGCGGAGCCCGAGCCGGAGCGCGCGGTGACCGCGCCGCGGACCGTGGGCGGCAGCCGCGCCTTCGCCCTGCTGCTGGTGATCACCGGAGCGGCCGGTCTGCTCGCCGCGTGGATCATCACGATCGACAAGCAGAAGATCCTCGAGGGCAAGCTCAGCGGCAAGACCTTCACCCCCAGCTGCAGCCTCAACCCGATCGTCTCCTGCGGCAGCGTCATGGAGAGCAAGCAGGCCACCGTCTTCGGGTTCCCCAACCCGCTGCTCGGCCTGGTCGCGTACGGCATCGTCATCTGCGTCGGCATGAGCCTGCTCGGCCGCGCCACCTTCCCGCGCTGGTACTGGCTGACGTTCAACTTCGGCACGCTCTTCGGTGTCTGCTTCGTCACCTGGCTCCAGTTCCAGTCGCTGTACCGCATCAACGCGCTGTGCCTGTGGTGCTCGCTGGCCTGGGCGGCCACGATCGTCATGTTCTGGTACGTGACCTCCTTCAACATCCGCAACGGCTTCCTGCCCGCACCGCGCCCGGTGAAGAACTTCCTCGCCGAGTTCACCTGGGTGCTGCCCGTCACGCACTGCGGTGTCATCGTCATGCTGATCCTGACCCGCTGGGGCAGCAGCCTCTGGGCCTGAGCCGGAGCCGGTGATCCACCGTCCGGCCGCGTTGTCGGCGGTGTGCCATAGGGTTTCAGCGTGGAGCCCGACCTGTTCACCGCCGCAAGTGAAGAACGCCAGGAGAAGGACCCGGCCGCGAGTCCCCTGGCGGTACGGATGCGCCCGCGCACCCTCGACGAGGTCGTGGGCCAGCAGCACCTGCTCAAGCCCGGCTCGCCGCTGCGCCGGCTGGTCGGCGAGAGCGCGGGCGGCCCCGCGGGACCCTCCTCGGTGATCCTGTGGGGCCCGCCCGGCACCGGCAAGACCACCCTGGCGTACGTGGTCTCCAAGGCCACCAACAAGCGGTTCGTGGAGCTGTCGGCCATCACCGCGGGCGTCAAGGAGGTCCGCGCGGTCATCGACGGCGCCCGCCGCGCCTCCGGCGGGTACGGCCAGGAGACCGTCCTCTTCCTGGACGAGATCCACCGTTTCAGCAAGGCGCAGCAGGACTCCCTGCTCCCGGCGGTCGAGAACCGCTGGGTGACGCTGATCGCGGCCACCACGGAGAACCCGTACTTCTCGGTGATCTCCCCGCTGCTCTCCCGTTCGCTCCTGCTCACCCTCGAACCGCTCAGCGACGACGACGTACGCGGTCTGCTGCGCCGCGCGCTCACCGACGAGCGCGGACTGAGGTCGGCCGTCGGCCTCCCCGAGGACACCGAGAACCATCTGCTGCGCATCGCCGGCGGCGACGCCCGCCGCGCCCTGACCGCCCTCGAGGCCGCCGCGGGGGCCGCCCTCGACAAGGGCGAGAGCGAGATCGGCCTGACCACGCTCGAGGAGACCGTCGACCGGGCCGCGGTGAAGTACGACCGTGACGGCGACCAGCACTACGACGTCGCCAGCGCCCTGATCAAGTCCATTCGCGGCTCCGACGTCGACGCCGCCCTGCACTACCTGGCGCGGATGATCGAGGCCGGCGAGGACCCCCGGTTCATCGCCCGCCGCCTGATGATCTCCGCCAGTGAGGACATCGGTCTGGCCGACCCGCACGCGCTGCCCACCGCGGTCGCCGCCGCCCAGGCCGTCGCCATGATCGGTTTCCCCGAGGCAGCCCTCACCCTCAGCCACGCCACCATCGCCCTGGCCCTCGCCCCCAAGTCCAACTCGGCGACGACGGCGATCGGGGCGGCCCTCGACGACGTGCGCAAGGGACTGGCCGGAGCGGTCCCGCCCCATCTGCGGGACGGGCACTACAAGGGCGCGGCCAAGCTCGGGCACGCACAGGGGTACGTCTACCCGCACGACCTGCCCGAGGGCATCGCCGCCCAGCAGTACGCGCCGGACGCCCTGAAGGACCGCGAGTACTACGCCCCGGGCCGGCACGGCGCCGAGGCGCGGTACGCGGACGCGGTGGAGTGGACCCGCAAGCACCTGGGTCGGAAGCGGTCCTGAGCGCCCTGTAGACTGCCTCGAAGCGCTGAGTTCCGTGTCCGGAACCCCGAAAGGGGAACCGGCGCCACCAGAGCGGGACATTCAGCCGGAACTCCGCCGTTCGCAGAGCGGCGGGGATCCAGGAGCGTCGCGCACCGTCGAACGGTGTCGCGGGCAGCCCACCACCACCCGGAGCTCCGGGAACGGCCGGTGGGCCACTCGCGTGCTGCACGTATGTGCCCAGACCAGGGGAGCGGCTGCCCTCCGGCCCGGCAGGGTTCCGGCGGGTTTCCCCGGCTGCGGATGCGACCTCCCCTAACCCTGGTGAAGCCGTATTCGTACAGAAGACAAGAGGTGTTTGGTTCATGGCGAACCAGTCCCGCCCCAAGGTCAAGAAGTCGCGTGCCCTCGGCATCGCGCTGACCCCGAAGGCCGTCAAGTACTTCGAGGCGCGCCCCTACCCGCCGGGTGAGCACGGTCGTGGCCGCAAGCAGAACTCGGACTACAAGGTCCGTCTGCTGGAGAAGCAGCGTCTGCGCGCGCAGTACGACGTCAGCGAGCGTCAGCTCGTCCGCGCCTACGAGCGTGCCGCCAAGACGTCGATGAAGACCGGTGAAGCCCTGGTCATCGACCTCGAGAAGCGTCTTGACGCCCTGGTGCTGCGTTCGGGCATCGCCCGCACGATCTACCAGGCCCGCCAGATGGTCGTCCACGGCCACATCCAGGTCAACGGCAAGAAGGTCGACAAGCCGTCCTTCCAGGTCCGTCCCGACGACGTGGTCCAGGTCCGCGAGCGCAGCCGCGAGAAGACCCTCTTCCAGGTCTCCCGCGAGGGTGGCTTCGCCCCCGACGGCGAGACCCCCCGCTACCTCCAGGTGAACCTCAAGGCCCTGGCGTTCCGCCTGGACCGCGAGCCGAACCGCAAGGAGATCCCGGTGATCTGCGACGAGCAGCTCGTCGTCGAGTACTACGCCCGCTGATCACCGGCAGGCCGTAGCACCGCAGCACCACCCGGCCCGTCGTCTCCCCGCCCTCTCAGGCGGGCGGGACGGCGGGCTCGCTCGTGCCACCGGCACACGGGCGCAAATCCGGTACGGAGCCGCACCCTCGGCGCGATAGGCTCGGTGCACGACTTTCTCGATGTACAGGCACGTTTCAGGGAGCGGGTGCGCACAGTGTCCGGTGGAGAGGTGGCCGGGATCCTGGTGGCCGTCTTCTGGGCGATCCTGGTCTCCTTCCTCGCCGTCGCACTGGCGAGGCTGGCCCAGACGCTCAAGGCGACCACCCGACTCGTCGCGGACGTGACCGACCAGGCCGTCCCGCTGCTGGCCGAGGCCTCCCAGGCGGTGCGTTCCGCGCAGACCCAGATCGACCGCGTCGACGCGATCGCCTCCGACGTCCAGGAGGTCACGTCCAACGCCTCCGCGCTGTCGACCACCGTCGCCTCCACCTTCGGCGGCCCGCTGGTCAAGGTCGCGGCCTTCGGCTACGGCGTGCGCAGGGCACTGGGCGGCCGCAAGGAGGACGCGCCCGGCAAGGCGCCGAGGCGTACCGTGATCGTGGGCCGCACCGTCCCGGCCGCGCGGCGGGGAAAGCGGAACAACCGGGAGAAGTAAGGACTAGCGATGTTCCGCCGTACGTTCTGGTTCACCACCGGTGTCGCCGCCGGAGTGTGGGCCACCACCAAGGTCAACCGCAAACTCAAGCAGCTGACCCCCGAGAGCCTCGCCGTGACCGCGGCGGCCAAGGCGGTCGATGCCGGCCACCGGCTCAAGGACCGCGCCCTCGGCTTCGCGCTCGACGTCCGCGACAACATGGCCCAGCGGGAGGCCGAACTCGGCGAGGCACTGGGCATGAACGCCCCCGTCGGCCCGGAACTGCCCCCGTCCAGGCGGTACACCGCCATCGAGAACCGCAACCACCCGAAGTACGTCGAGGGCCCGGCGTCCTCGGAACACCCGCACACGACGTACTCGTACAACCGGAATGAGGACCACTGATGGAGTCGGCTGAGATCCGCCGCCGCTGGCTGAGCTTCTTCGAGGAGCGCGGGCACACCGTCGTCCCTTCGGCGTCGCTCATCGCGGACGACCCGACTCTGCTCCTCGTCCCGGCCGGCATGGTGCCCTTCAAGCCCTACTTCCTCGGCGAGGTCAAGCCGCCCTTCCCGCGCGCCACCAGCGTGCAGAAGTGCGTGCGCACCCCCGACATCGAAGAGGTCGGCAAGACCACCCGGCACGGCACCTTCTTCCAGATGTGCGGCAACTTCTCCTTCGGCGACTACTTCAAGGAAGGCGCCGTCAAGCTCGCCTGGGAGCTGCTCACCGCGCCCCAGGACAAGGGCGGTTACGGCCTGGAGCCGGAGAAGCTCTGGATCACCGTCTACCAGGACGACGACGAGGCCGAGCGGATCTGGCACGAGGTCGTCGGCGTGCCCAAGGAGCGCATCCAGCGCCTGGGCAAGAAGGACAACTTCTGGTCCATGGGCGTGCCCGGCCCGTGCGGCCCCTGCTCCGAGATCAACTACGACCGCGGTCCCGAGTTCGGCGTCGAGGGCGGCCCCGCCGTCAACGACGAGCGGTACGTGGAGATCTGGAACCTCGTCTTCATGCAGTACGAGCGCGGCGAGGGCACCGGCAAGGACAACTTCGAGATCCTCGGCGACCTGCCGAGCAAGAACATCGACACCGGGCTCGGCCTGGAGCGGCTCGCCATGATTCTGCAGGGCGTGCAGAACATGTACGAGATCGACACGTCCATGGCCGTCATCGACAAGGCCACCGAGCTCACCGGTGTCGCCTACGGCGACGCCCACGACTCCGACGTGTCGCTGCGCGTGGTCACCGACCACATGCGCACCGCCACCATGCTCATCGGTGACGGCGTCACCCCCGGCAACGAGGGCCGCGGCTACGTGCTGCGCCGCATCATGCGCCGCGCGATCCGCAACATGCGCCTGCTCGGCGCCACCGGTCCGGTCGTCAAGGACCTGATCGACGTGGTGATCGGAATGATGGGGCAGCAGTACCCGGAGCTGGTCACCGACCGCGAGCGGATCGAGAAGGTCGCCCTCGCCGAGGAGGCCGCCTTCCTCAAGACGCTGAAGGCCGGCACCAACATCCTCGACACCGCCGTCACCGAGACCAAGCGGGCCGGTGGCAAGGTCCTCTCCGGCGACAAGGCCTTCCTGCTCCACGACACCTGGGGCTTCCCGATCGACCTCACCCTGGAGATGGCCGGCGAACAGGGCCTTTCCGTGGACGAGGAGGGCTTCCGCCGCCTGATGAAGGAGCAGCGGGAGCGCGCCAAGGCCGACGCCCAGGCCAAGAAGACAGGCCACGCCGACCTCGGCGCCTACCGGGAGATCGCCGACTCCGCCGGCGAGACCGACTTCATCGGCTACAGCGACACCGAGGGCGAGTCCACGATCGTCGGCATCCTCGTCGACGGCGCCTCCTCCCCGGCCGCCACCGAGGGCGACGAGGTCGAGATCGTCCTCGACCGCACCCCCTTCTACGCAGAGGGCGGCGGCCAGATCGGCGACACCGGCCGGATCAAGGTGGACTCCGGCGCCGTCATCGAGGTCCGCGACTGCCAGAAGCCGGTCCCGGGCGTGTACGTCCACAAGGGCGTCGTCCAGGTCGGCGAGGTCACCGTCGGCGCCAGGGCCCACGCCTCGATCGACTCGCGCCGCCGCAAGGCCATCGCCCGCGCCCACTCCGCCACGCACCTGACCCACCAGGCGCTGCGCGACGCCCTCGGCCCGACGGCCGCCCAGGCCGGCTCCGAGAACCAGCCCGGCCGGTTCCGTTTCGACTTCGGCTCCCCGTCCGCCGTCCCGACGGCGGTCATGACCGACGTGGAGCAGAAGATCAACGAGGTGCTCGCCCGCGACCTTGACGTGCACGCCGAGGTCATGGGCATCGACGACGCCAAGAAGCAGGGCGCCATCGCCGAGTTCGGCGAGAAGTACGGCGAGCGCGTGCGCGTGGTGACCATCGGCGACTTCTCCAAGGAGCTGTGCGGCGGCACCCACGTCCACAACACCGCCCAGCTCGGCCTGGTGAAGCTGCTCGGCGAGTCGTCGATCGGCTCCGGTGTGCGCCGTATCGAGGCCCTGGTCGGAGTGGACGCCTACAACTTCCTGGCCCGTGAGCACACGGTCGTCGCCCAGCTCCAGGAGCTGGTCAAGGGCCGCCCCGAGGAGCTGCCGGAGAAGATCTCCGCCATGCTCGGCAAGCTGAAGGACGCCGAGAAGGAGATCGAGAAGTTCCGCGCCGAGAAGGTGCTCCAGGCCGCCGCCGGTCTCGCCGAGTCCGCCAAGGACGTCCGCGGTGTGGCCGTCGTCACGGGGCAGGTCCCGGACGGCACCACACCGGACGACCTGCGCAAGCTCGTGCTCGACGTGCGCGGCCGGATCCAGGGCGGCCGGGCCGCCGTGGTCGCCCTGTTCACCGTGAACAACGGCAAGCCGCTCACGGTGATCGCCACCAACGAGGCCGCCCGCGAGCGCGGTCTGAAGGCCGGTGACCTGGTCCGCACGGCCGCCAAGACCCTCGGCGGCGGCGGTGGCGGCAAGCCGGACGTCGCCCAGGGCGGCGGGCAGAACCCGGCCGCCGTGGGCGAGGCCGTGGACGCCGTGGAGCGGCTCGTGGCGGAAACGGCCAAGTGATGCGAAGAGGACGTCGGCTCGCGATCGACGTCGGGGACGCCCGGATCGGGGTCGCCTCGTGCGACCCCGACGGGATCCTCGCCACCCCGGTGGAGACGGTTCCTGGCCGTGACGTTCCCGCGGCCCACCGCCGGCTCCGGCAGCTCGTCGAGGAGTACGAGCCGATCGAGGTCGTCGTCGGGCTCCCGCGTTCCCTCAAGGGGGGCGAGGGCCCGGCCGCGGTCAAGGTCCGCGCCTTCGCCGGCGAGCTGGCCAAGGGCATCGCCCCGGTCCCGGTCCGCCTGGTGGACGAGCGGATGACCACGGTGACGGCCAGTCAGGGGCTGCGGGCCTCGGGCGTGAAGTCCAGGAAGGGACGCTCCGTGATCGACCAGGCCGCGGCCGTCATCATCCTGCAGCAGGCCCTCGAATCCGAACGGGTGTCAGGGAAAGCACCCGGTGAGGGCGTCGAAGTGGTCATCTGATCGCGATACGGTAACGTTCCGCGCGATGCGCCTGTGTTCGAACAGACGACGCAGAGAAAGAGGCGGAACGGAAGCCGGGGCACACGGCCGTGTGACCGCCGCCTCGCGGCTCTAGGGGATCGATGACTGAGTATGGCCGGGACCCAGGTCCCGAACCGTGGCATCCGGAGGACCCGTTGTACGGGGACGGCGGATGGGGAGGACAGCAGGCCCAGGCGGGCCCGCAGTCCCCCTACGGCGGTGGGCCGCAGCACCACCCGCAGCAGTCGCAGCAGGCGCAGTACGGGGACTGGGGTCAGGGTCAGCAGGACGGCTACGGCGGCCAGTACCAGCAGCAGCACTACGACCCGCAGGGTCAGCAGCAGTACGACCAGCAGGGCCAGCAGCAGTACGGGCAGCAAGGTCAGCAACAGTACGGGCAGCAAGGTCAGCAGCAGCACGGCCAGCAGCAGTACGACCAGCAGGGCCAGCAGCAGTACGACCAGCAGTACGCGGGGCACCTTCAGCAGCAGGGCCACGACCAGGGCGGCTGGGACGGCGCCGGCGGACAGCAGCAGCCCGCCTACCCCGCCGACCCGGCGGACCCGTACGGCCAGCAGACCGCGGCCTACGGCGCTGAGCAGCCCGATCTCTACGGCACTCCCGAGGCCTACCCGCCGCCGGAGCCGCCGAGCCGTCGGCGCGCCGAGCCGGAGCCGCGGCCGGACTGGGACCCGGATCCCGAACCCGAGCAGGACGATCACGCGTTCTTCGCGGGCGGAGGCGGCGACGACGAGGACGCCGACGCCGACAGCGACGATCCGAAGGAAGGCCGGGGGCGCGGCGACCGCAAGGGCCGCGGCGGCAAGGGCAAGAGCAAGAAGCGCCGTAGCGGCTGCGCCTGCCTGATCGTCGCCCTGGTGCTCGGCGGTGGCACGGTCGGAGTCGTCTGGTACGGCTACCAGTTCTACGAGAACCGTTTCGGCGCCGCGCCGGACTTCGCGGGCGACGGCAATGCCGAGCAGGTCACGGTCGTCATCCCCAAGGGGGCCGGCGGCTATGTGATCGGGCAGGAGCTGAAGAAGGCGGGCGTCGTCGCGAGCGTGGACGCGTTCGTCTCCGCGCAGGGTGCGAACCCCAACGGCAAGCAGATCCAGGACGGCGTCTACACGCTGAAGAAGCACATGTCGGCCGCGAGCGCGGTCCGGTTGATGCTCAGCCCCGAGAGCCGCAGCAACCTGATCATCGCCGAGGGCCTGCGCAACGCCGACATCTACCAGCTCATCGACAAGCGCCTGGAACTGGACGAGGGCACCACGGCCAAGGTCGCCAAGAGCGAATGGAAGAGCCTCGGTCTGCCCGCTTGGGCGGTGAATCAGAAGAACGTCAAGGATCCGCTGGAGGGCTTCCTCTACCCGTCCAGCTATTCGGCCGCCAAGGGGCAGAAGCC
Organism: Streptomyces sp. NPDC087787; assembly: GCF_044743035.1. Taxonomy (NCBI): domain Bacteria; kingdom Bacillati; phylum Actinomycetota; class Actinomycetes; order Kitasatosporales; family Streptomycetaceae; genus Streptomyces; species Streptomyces sp. NPDC087787. The sequence continues at coordinate 105,601 of NZ_JBIUVQ010000004.1, read as the reverse complement.
CAAGGACGTTCTGAAGCAGATGGTGGCGCGGGCCGGCGCGGAGTACACGAGCATGGGCCTCGAGAAGGAGTCCAAACGCCTCGGGCTCGACGGCCCGTGGCAACTCCTCACGGTGGCGAGCATCGTCCAGGTGGAAGGCAAGTACCAGCACGACTTCACGAAGGTCGCCCGTGTCATCTACAACCGCCTCAAGCCGGACAATGTCGAGACGGCCGGCCGACTGGAGATGGACTCCACCGTCAACTACCTCAAGGGCCAGAGCACCTTGGACGTCGGCCAGGTGAAGGACCTGCGGCAGATCGACGATCCGTACAATACGTACAACATAAAGGGACTTCCGCCGGGGCCCATCAGCAACCCCGGCAAGGTGGCCGTCGAAGCCGCGATGAAACCGACGCCGGGCCCCTGGTACTACTTCGTGTCGATCAACGAGGACAAGACGGTGTTCTCGGTGACCAACGAAGAGCACAACAGGAACGTGGAAGAATACAAGAAGGAACGGGAAAAATCAGGTCAATGAACACGGCCAAGCGTGCCGCGGTTCTCGGCTCGCCCATCGCGCACTCCTTGTCCCCTGTGCTGCACAGGGCTGCTTACGCGGAGTTGGGTCTCACCGACTGGACGTATGGCCGCTTCGACGTGGACGAGGCGGCGCTGCCCGGTTTCTTCAAGGGACTCGACGCGTCATGGGCGGGGCTGTCCCTCACCATGCCGCTGAAACGAGCGGTCATTCCGCTGCTCGACGAGATCAGTGCGACCGCCCGCTCCGTCGAAGCCGTCAACACGGTCGTCATCACGGATGGCGGGCGCCGCATCGGTGACAACACCGACATCCCCGGCGTGGTCGCCGCGCTGCGGGAGCGGGGTCTGGAAGAGGTGGGGACCGCGGCGATCCTCGGCGCCGGCGCCACGGCATCGTCGGCGCTCGCCGCGCTGGCCGGCATCTGCTCGGGGCCTGTGACCGTCTTCGTCCGGAGCGAGGCGCGCGCCGGCGAGATGCGGGACTGGGGCGGACGTCTCGGCGTGGAGGTGCGGATCGCGGACTGGGCCGATGCGGACCGCGCCCTCGAGGCCCCCCTGGTCATCGCGACCACTCCGGCGGGGGCCACCGATTTCCTGGCTCCGCGTGTGCCCGACCGGCCCGGCACTCTCTTCGACGTGCTGTACGCGCCGTGGCCGACATCCTTGGCTGCAGCCTGGGGGAAACACGGGGGCGCGGTCGTGAGCGGTTTGGATCTCCTGCTCCACCAGGCCGTGCTCCAAGTGGAGCGGATGACAGGGTGTGCACCCGCGCCGCTCGGCGCCATGAGGGCGGCGGGTGAACGGGCACTGAAGGAGACAGGCGTCTGATTTTAGCCATGATCTGACCGGATCTGATGCAGAGCCTGTCAGAAGACGATCTTGCGCGGCTACATTCCCACTCGGCGGTGTCGAGGGACACCGGTGAGGGGAGAGCCATGCGTAAGTCGGTCAGTCGTGTCTGTGCTCTGATGGCGGCAGCTTTCGGGATGTTGCTGGCCGGGTCCGGTGTGGCCCACGCGGCGACACCCGCGGAGCGGGCGGTGGCCGCCTGCGGTTCGAGCTATTACGTGCAGCACAGCTACACCATGGGGTTGGGGCAGAACGTCACCGTCTACCAGCTCTACAGCTCCTCGACGAAGAACAACTGCGTTGTCACCGTCAAGCACGAGAACTCCGGGGCCTACTACGGCACGGCCACCGGCCTCGGTGCCGGAATCCAGGCCGAGGGCGACGTGTGGCACAAGGACGACAAGGACTACAAGTACTACGCGGGTCCCGTGTATCTCTACGCGCCCGGCAAGTGCGTGCGGTTCTGGGCTCACTACGAGGAGATCGGCGCATCCAGCATTCGTGACTGGTACCACACCAGCGCCTTCGCGAACTGCGGCTGACGCGGAGGGCCGGCGGACTCGTGCTCGCCGGTCACCGGGCCCGTCCGTCAGATGGACTGGTGACAGGGCCCGGTTGCCGGACGTGGGAGGATCGGAGGTGGCGGGCCAGGGCCGCGCACCCGGTCGCGTCGTCGCAGTTCCAGGCGCGAGCATGAGGAGCACCGTTGAGCAGGTTGCGCTGGCTGACCGCGGGGGAGTCCCACGGACCCGCACTCGTCGCCACGCTGGAGGGCCTTCCCGCCGGCGTGCCCGTCACCACGGAGATGGTGGCGGACCACCTCGCACGGCGGCGTCTGGGCTATGGGCGCGGCGCCCGGATGAAGTTCGAGCGGGACGAGGTCACCTTCCTCGGCGGCGTCCGGCACGGCCTCACCCTGGGCTCGCCGCTGGCGATCATGGTGGGCAACACCGAGTGGCCCAAGTGGGAGAAGGTCATGGCCGCCGACCCGGTGGATCCGGCGGAGCTGGCCGAGGTGGCGCGCAACGCGCCGCTGACCCGGCCCCGGCCCGGACACGCCGATCTCGCGGGCATGCAGAAATACGGCTTCGACGAGGCCCGGCCGGTGCTGGAGCGGGCCTCCGCGCGGGAGACCGCGGCCCGGGTGGCGCTGGGCGCCGTGGCCCGGTCGTACCTGAAGGAGACGGCCGGCATCGAGATCGTCAGCCATGTCGTCGAGCTGGCCGCGGCCAAGGCGCCCTACGGCGTGTACCCGACCCCGGCGGACGTGGAGAAGCTGGACGCGGACCCGGTGCGCTGCCTGGACGCCGACGCCTCCAAGGCGATGGTCGCGGAGATCGACCAGGCCCACAAGGACGGCGACACGCTCGGCGGCGTGGTGGAGGTGCTGGCCTACGGCGTGCCGGTGGGCCTCGGCTCCCACGTGCACTGGGACCGGAGGCTGGACGCCCGGCTCGCGGCCGCGCTCATGGGCATCCAGGCGATCAAGGGCGTCGAGGTCGGCGACGGCTTCGACCTGGCGCGGGTGCCCGGCTCCAAGGCGCACGACGAGATCGTCACCACCGACGAGGGCATCCGGCGTGCCACGGGCCGCTCCGGCGGCACCGAGGGCGGCCTGACCACGGGTGAGCTGCTGCGGGTGCGGGCCGCGATGAAGCCGATCGCGACCGTGCCGCGGGCCCTGCGGACCGTGGACGTGGCCACCGGCGAGGCCGCGCAGGCCCACCACCAGCGCTCCGACGTGTGCGCGGTGCCGGCCGCCGGCATCGTGGCCGAGGCCATGGTGGCCCTCGTCCTCGCCGACGCCGTCGCGGAGAAGTTCGGCGGCGACAGCGTGCCGGAGACCCGCCGGAACGTGCGGTCCTACCTCGAGAACCTGGCGATCCGGTGAGCGCCGAACCGGTCGTCGTCCTGGTCGGGCCCATGGGCGTCGGCAAGTCCACCGTCGGGCGGATGCTGGCCGACCGCCTCGGGCTCGCCTACCGGGACGTCGACGACGACATCGTCGCGGAGCAGGGCCGCAGCATCGCCGAGATCTTCGTCGACGAGGGCGAGCCGTTCTTCCGCGCCGCGGAGAAGGATGCGGTGCGCCGGGCGCTCGCCGAGCACGACGGCGTACTGGCCCTCGGCGGTGGCGCGATCCTGGATTCGGACACGCGGGCGCTGATCTCCTCGCTGCCGGTCCTGTACCTGTCGATGGACGTCGAGGAGGCCGTCCGGCGCACCGGCCTGAACGTGGCCCGCCCGCTGCTCGCCGTGAACCCGCGCAAGCAGTGGCGCGAGCTGATGGAGGCCCGGCGGCACCTGTACGAGGAGGTGGCCACCGCGGTCGTGCCGACCGATGGGCGCAGCCCCGAAGAGGTCACCCAAGCCGCCCTGGACGCACTGGAGTTGAAGGAAGCATGAGCGAGCCGGTCACGCGGATCCACATCGCCGGCACGGCCGGCACCGAGGCGTACGACGTGCTGGTCGGCCGTCAGCTCCTCGGCGAACTCACGGGTCTGGTCGGTGAGAAGGCCCACCCGTCGCCCACCGCCACCCTCAAGGGAGGCGCTTCGCGCCCAGGCCCTGTTCAAAGGGTCGCCGTGATCCACCCCGAGGCACTCGCCGAGACCGGGGACGCGCTCCGCGCCGACCTGGCCGAGCAGGGCTACGAGGCCGTCGCCATCCAGGTGCCGAACGCGGAGGAGGCCAAGACCGCGGAGGTCGCCGCCTACTGCTGGAAGGCGCTGGGCCAGTGCGGGTTCACCCGCACCGACGTCATCGTGGGCGTGGGCGGCGGCGCCACCACCGACCTGGCCGGATTCGTGGCCGCGACCTGGCTGCGCGGCGTGCGCTGGATCGCCGTCCCGACCACCGTGCTGGCGATGGTGGACGCGGCCGTAGGCGGCAAGACCGGCATCAACACCGCCGAGGGCAAGAACCTCGTGGGCGCCTTCCACCCGCCCGCGGGCGTGCTGTGCGACCTGGCGGCGCTGGACTCCCTCCCGGTCAACGACTACGTCTCCGGGCTCGCGGAGGTCATCAAGGCCGGCTTCATCGCCGACCCGGTGATCCTGGACCTGATCGAGTCCGATCCCGAGGCCGCCCGGACCCCGGCCGGCCCGCACACCGCCGAACTCATCGAGCGGTCCATCAGGGTCAAGGCGGAGGTCGTCTCCGCCGACCTGAAGGAGTCGGGCCTGCGGGAGATCCTCAACTACGGCCACACCCTGGGCCACGCGATCGAGAAGAACGAGCGGTACAAGTGGCGGCACGGCGCGGCGGTCGCCGTCGGCATGCACTTCGCCGCCGAACTCGGTCGCCTGGCCGGGCGGTTGGACGACGCCACGGCCGACCGCCACCGCACGGTCCTGGAATCGGTGGGCCTGCCGCTGCACTACCGCTACGACCAGTGGCCCAAGCTGCTGGAGACGATGAAGGTCGACAAGAAGTCCCGCGGCGACCTGTTGCGCTTCATCGTCCTGGACGGCCTCGCCAAGCCCACCGTCCTGGAGGGACCCGACCCGGCCGTGCTGCTCGGCGCGTACGGCGAGGTCGGACAGTAAGTACCACCGCGCCGGATCCGCCCCGCTCCGCCTGTCGCGCCGGGCACGTCGGACCGTGCCCGGCCGTTCACCAAATGGCGGCCGAGGACGGTACCGTTCGGTAGGCGGCGGGCTCGGGCCCGCCGTCGGCGCCATTTGCCCCGTACGAGACGGAGTCGCACCGGATGCAGGACGCAGTGGGTTCACCGCTGCCGCCGCCCCACCAGCCGGGGCACGGACCGGCCGCCGGCTGGGCGCCGGCCGCGCAACACCCGGACCCGCGGCACCCGAACGCCCCCCAGGGCCCGCCCGCCGCACGGCCCCAGGGCTACCCCGGTCCCCCGAACCACCAGCCGCCGGGCCCGCCTTCCCAGAGTCGGCACCTCCAGGGCCCAACCGCATCGGCACCGCACACACCGGTCGCGCATCCGTCTGCTCCGCATGCCCAGAACCCGCACCTTCAGGGTCCGCCTTCGTCTGCTCCACATGCCCAGAACCCGCGCCTTCAGGGTCCGCCTTCGTCGGCTCCGCATGCCGAGAGCCCGCGCCTTCAGGGCCCACCCGCGGCGGCACCGCAACCGCCGGGACCGCGTGTCCAGAACCCGCGTCCCGAGGCTCCGTCCTCCGCTGCGCCGCCTTCCCTGAGTCAGCACCCTCAGGGTCCGCATCCGTCGGCTCCGCATGTCCAGAACCCGCGCCCGCAGGGCCCGCCCCCAGTGGCGCCGCATGTCCAGGGCCCGCGCCCGCAGGGCCCGCCCCGAGTGGCGCCGCATGTCCAGGGCCCGCGCCCGCAGGGCCCGCCCCCCTCCGCGCCGCATCCCCAAGCCTCGCATTCCCAGGGACCGCCCCCCTCCGTGCCGCACCCCCAGGTTCCCCGACAGCCGGCTCCCGCCGTGCCGCCGCCCGGGGTGCCGTCCGGGGTTGCGCCCGTGCCGGACGGGACCGGGCATGTCCGGCTGCCGCCCGGGGGACCCGTCGGGATGCCCAGTGCGCCACCCGCTCAGAGTGCGCCCGATCCGTCGGCCACCACGCTGGCGGTGCTGTTGATCGGGCCGGCGGGGGCGGGCAAGACGAGCGTCGCCAAGTACTGGGCCGACCACCGCCGCGTGCCCACCGCGCACATCAGCCTCGACGACGTCCGCGAGTGGGTCCGCTCCGGCTTCGCCGACCCGCAGTCGGGATGGAACGACCACTCCGAGGCCCAGTACCGGCTCGCCCGCCGCACCTGCGGCTTCGCCGCCCGCAACTTCCTCGCCAACGGCATCTCGTGCATCCTCGACGACGCCGTCTTCCCCGACCGCCCGGTGGTCGGACTCGGCGGCTGGAAGCGCCATGTCGGCCCCGGCCTGCTCCCGGTCGTGCTGCTGCCCGGCCTCGACATCGTCCTGGAGCGCAACGCCGAGCGCTCCGGCAACCGCCGACTGACCGACGAGGAAGTCGCCCGCATCCACGGCCGCATGGCCGGCTGGTACGGCTCCGGGCTGCCCATCATCGACAACTCCCAGCTCGACGTCCCGGCCACGGCCCGCGTCCTGGACGAGGTCCTGTCCCGGGCCATCGCAAGCCCCCCGAACTGGTAGGACGCGGCCGCGCCCGGCAGCCCCGAGCGGGCCGGGACGGGCCGCGGCCGGGATCCGGCAGACCCACTCGGACCTCTCGAACGGCGATATTGAGCCATGACTCTTACGCTCGGTTCATGTCAGAGGTGTACGCGGCCCGCCGGACCCGGCTGAGGGAGCGCTGCAACGCGGGCGGCAGCGCGGCGGCGCTGGTGACTCGTCCCGCCAATGTGCGGTATCTCGCGGGGGCCGCCCCGCAGGGTGCCGTCCTGCTTCTCGGAAGTCGCGAGGACCTGCTGGTGTGCCAGAGCCCGCCGGACGACCGGCCCTACGAGGGCCGCCCCGACGAGGCACTGCGGGTGCAGGTCCTGCCCCAACCCCCCGGCGGCGACCCGGCCGTCGCCGCCGCCGACCACGCGCGGGCCCAGGGCGCCGACTCGCTCGCCGTGGAGGAGCACCACCTCACGGTGGCCCGCCACCGTGCCCTCGGCTCGGTGGCGGGCCGGCTGCGCCTGGCCGATCTGGGCGGCGCCGTCGAGCAGCTCAGAGTCGTCAAGGACGAGGAGGAGATCTCCTGTCTGAGGATCGGTGCCGAGATCGCCGACCAGGCCCTCGGCGAGCTGCTGGAATCCATCCTGGTCGGCCGCACCGAGCGCCATCTCGCCCTGGAGCTGGAGCGGCGGCTCGTCGACCACGGCGCCGACGGACCCGCGTTCCCCACCTCCGTGGCCACCGGTCCGAACTCCGGCCGCCGCGGCCACCGGCCCACCGACCGGCGGGTCGAGGAGGGTGACTTCCTGACCGTGTGCCTGGGCGCCGCCTACCGCGGCTACCGCTGCGAGATCGGCCGCACTTTCGTGATCGGAACGTCTCCCGCGGACTGGCAGATCCAGCTCTACGACCTCGTCTTCGCAGCCCAGCGCGCCGGACGGGAGGCCCTGGCCCCCGGCGCCGCGTACCGCGAAGTCGACCGCGCCGCACGCCAGGTACTGGATTCGGCCGGGTTCACCGAGAGCCTTCAACCCCTCACCGGACACGGTGTCGGACTCGAAATCGACGAGGACCCGCAGCTGGCCCCTTCGGCCATGGGTAAACTGGACGCTTGCGTGCCGGTCACTGTCGAACCCGGGGTCCACCTCCCGGGCCGGGGCGGTGTCCGGATCGATGACACGCTCGTCGTACGCCCCGAGGCGGACGGCGGACCCGAGCTACTCACCATCACGACCAAGGAGCTCCTCGCGCTCTAGCCTCGCGCTGTGCGCCTGCCCCCGGGTCGTACGTCAGTCCAGGAGATTCCGCAACCGTGGCTTCCACGAACGACCTCAAGAACGGCATGGTGCTCAAGCTCGACGGCGGCCAGCTGTGGTCCGTCGTCGAGTTCCAGCACGTCAAGCCCGGCAAGGGCCCGGCCTTCGTGCGCACCAAGCTCAAGAACGTGCTCTCCGGCAAGACCGTCGACAAGACGTTCAACGCCGGCGTCAAGGTCGAAACGGCCACCGTCGACAAGCGTGACATGCAGTTCTCCTACATGGACGGCGACTACTTCGTCTTCATGGACATGGAGACCTACGACCAGCTCCACATCGACCGCAAGGTCGTCGGCGACACCGCCAACTTCCTGATCGAGGGTTTCGAGGCCACCGTCGCCCAGCACGAGGGCGAGGTGCTCTTCGTCGAGCTGCCCGCCGCCGTCGAGCTGACGGTCGCCGAGACCGAGCCGGGCGTCCAGGGCGACCGCTCCACCGGTGGCACCAAGCCCGCCACCCTGGAGACCGGTCACCAGATCCAGGTCCCGCTCTTCATCACCACCGGTGAGAAGATCAAGGTCGACACCCGCACGAGCGACTACCTCGGCCGGGTGAACAGCTAACCGTGGCTGCCCGCAACACGGCCCGCAAGCGCGCCTTCCAGATCCTCTTCGAGGGCGACCAGCGCGACGCCGACGTCCTGACGGTCCTCGCCGACTGGATCCGGCTCTCCCGGAGCGACACCCGGCAGCCACCGGTGAGCGAGTACACGATGCAGCTCGTCGAGGGCTACGCGGAGCACGCGACCCGGATCGACGAGCTGATCGCGCAGTACGCGGTCGGCTGGACGCTGGACCGCATGCCGGTCGTCGACCGCAACATCCTGCGGCTCGGCGCGTACGAGCTGATCTGGGCCGACGAGACCCCGGACGCCGTGGTGCTGGACGAGATGGTGCAGCTGGCGAAGGAGTTCTCCACGGACGAGTCGCCCTCGTTCGTCAACGGCCTGCTCGGCCGTCTGAAGGAGCTCAAGCCCTCCCTCCGCCGCGATCAGGTGTAGAAGGAGCCGGCCCCGCACAGGCCGGCGCCGGACGGACTCGCAGGGGCCCGCAGCACGACTGCTGCGGGCCTCTCGGCGTCCGTGCGTGCCCCCGGCCCCCCGGCCGTCTGAACGGCCCGCTCAGGCAGGTCCGCGCCCGTCCCTTCAGGGCCACGGAAAAGCCGCCGGGGTGGCCGGAACCAGAAGGTTCTGGCCACCCCGGCGGCACGTTTCTGCTGAACAGGACGAGCGGTCAGCCCTCCTCGTGGGACGCCACCGCGCGGCGCGCGTCCGCGTCCAGCACGCCCCAGCTGATCAGCTGTTCGGTCAGGACCGAGGGCGACTGGTCGTAGATGACGGCGAGTGTGCGCAGGTCGTCCTGGCGGATGGAGAGCACCTTGCCGTTGTAGTCACCGCGCTGCGACTGGATCGTGGCCGCGTACCGCTGGAGGGGGCCCGCCTTCTCGGCCGGCACCGTGGCCAGCCGCTCCAGGTCGAGGACCAGCTTCGGCGGGGGCTCGGCGGCGCCGCCCGGGGTGGTGCCCGGCAGCAGTTCCTGCACGGGGACCCCGTAGAAGTCCGCCAACTCGGCGAGGCGCTGCACGGTCACGGCACGGTCGCCGCGCTCGTACGAACCGACCACGACCGCCTTCCAGCGTCCCTGGCTCTTCTCCTCGACACCGTGGAGGGAAAGGCCCTGCTGGGTGCGGATCGCCCGGAGCTTGGCCCCGAGCTGTTTGGCGTATTCGCTGGACATATGGCTCCCCGGACACTGTGTCGACGCGGCCGGCCTCGCTGCCGCACCGCGCGGCTGGTAACTCACTGTGAGGTTACGCAGCGTTACTCTGCTGCGTCAAGCCGAATGGTCCGGGCCGCCGCTTCCGGGTGGCCGGGGCCGGTTGCGCCAAGGGGGTGAGTGGAGAGGTCTCCGGCACCTGGTAGCGTGTATGGCGCAATTCCGACGTCCTTTAAGGTCCGTCCCGTGAGGCGGAGAAGGAGGTCCGTTTCGTATGGACACGCACGCCGACGCGCAAGCGTCCGAAGCCCGGCCCGTTCTCGAGGGCCCCGACATCGCGCGGGTACTGACCCGCATCGCCCACGAGATCGTCGAGCGCGCCAAGGGTGCCGACGACGTGGTGCTCCTCGGCATTCCGACCCGGGGCGTCTTCCTCGCCGAGCGGCTCGCCGCCAAGCTCGAGCAGATCACCGAGCGCAAGGTCCCGCACGGATCGCTCGACATCACCATGTACCGCGACGACCTGCGCATGCAGCCTCCGCGTGCGCTGGCCCGCACCGAGATCCCCGGTGACGGCATCGACGGCCGCCTGGTCGTCCTCGTCGACGACGTCCTCTTCTCCGGCCGCACGATCCGCGCCGCCCTCGACGCCCTGAACGACATCGGGCGCCCGCGCGCGGTGCAGCTCGCCGTCCTCGTCGACCGCGGCCACCGTGAACTGCCGATCCGCGCCGACTACGTCGGCAAGAACCTCCCCACGTCGCTGCGGGAGACGGTCAAGGTCCTGCTCGCCGAGGAGGACGGTCGCGACACCGTGCTGCTCGGCGCCACGCCGGCCGCCCAGGGCGAACACCCGTAACGCGCGCGCGTACGCATCGCCGTACGCCCCGCGCGTGTGCCCTCGCACGCGCCAGTCTGCCCCTTTTCTCCCGTTCTCCCGAATGAACCGCCTTACGGAGCCTGACAGATGCAGCGTCATCTCATCTCGGCCGCCGACCTCACCCGTGACGACGCCGTCCTGATCCTCGACACCGCCGAGGAGATGGCCCGGGTCGCCGACCGGCCGATCAAAAAGCTGCCGACCCTGCGCGGCCGCACCGTCGTCAACCTCTTCTTCGAGGACTCCACCCGCACCCGGATCTCCTTCGAGGCCGCGGAGAAGCGGCTGTCCGCGGACGTCATCAACTTCACCGCCAAGGGATCCTCGGTGTCCAAGGGCGAGTCCCTGAAGGACACCGCCCAGACCCTGGAGGCCATGGGCGTCGACGCCGTGGTCATCCGGCACGGCGCCTCCGGGGCCCCGTACCGGCTGGCCAACTCCGGCTGGATCGACGCCGCCGTCATCAACGCGGGCGACGGAACCCACCAGCACCCCACCCAGGCCCTGCTCGACGCCTTCACCGTGCGCCGCCGGCTGGTCGGCCGGGACGCGGGCCTCGGCCAGGACCTGTCCGGCAGGCGCGTCACCCTCGTGGGCGACGTGCTGCACAGCCGGGTGGCCCGGTCCAACGTCGACCTGCTGCACACTCTCGGCGCCGACGTCACCCTGGTCGCCCCGCCGACCCTGCTGCCGGTCGGCGTCGAGGCCTGGCCCTGCGAGGTCTCCTACGACCTCGACGCCACCCTGCCCAAGTCCGACGCGGTGATGATGCTCCGCGTGCAGCGCGAGCGGATGAACGCCGCCTTCTTCCCGACCGAGCGCGAGTACGCGCGGCGCTACGGCCTGGACGGCGAACGGATGGCGAGGATGCCCGAGCACGCCATCGTGATGCACCCCGGCCCGATGGTCCGCGGCATGGAGATCACCGCCGAGGTCGCCGACTCCGACCGCTGCACCGCCGTCGAGCAGGTCACCAACGGCGTCTCCATCCGCATGGCCGTGCTGTACCTGCTGCTCGGCGGCAACGAGCCCGCCCTTCAAGCCCGCACCACCGAGGAGAAGTAAGACACATGAGCAAGATCCTGATCCGAGGTGCCAAGGTGCTCGGCGGCGCGCCGCAGGACGTCCTGATCGACGGCGAGGCCGTCGAGGCGGTCGGCACCGGGCTGTCCGCCGAGGGCGCCGAGATCGTCGAGGCCGACGGCAAGGTGCTGCTGCCGGGCCTGGTCGACCTGCACACCCACCTGCGCGAACCGGGCCGCGAGGACTCCGAGACCGTCCTGACCGGCACCCGCGCGGCCGCCTCCGGCGGCTACACCGCCGTGTTCGCCATGGCCAACACCTTCCCGGTGGCCGACACCGCCGGCGTCGTCGAGCAGGTCTGGCGTCTGGGCCGGGAGCACGGCTACTGCGACGTGCAGCCAATCGGCGCCGTCACGGTCGGCCTGGAGGGCAGGAAGCTCGCCGAACTCGGCGCCATGCACGAGTCGGCCGCCGGGGTCACCGTCTTCTCCGACGACGGCAAGTGCGTCGACGACGCGGTGATCATGCGCCGCGCGCTGGAGTACGTGAAGGCCTTCGGCGGCCTCGTCGCCCAGCACGCCCAGGAGCCGCGGCTGACCGAGGGCGCCCAGATGAACGAGGGCGTCGTCTCCGCCGAGCTGGGTCTCGGCGGCTGGCCCGCCGTCGCCGAGGAGTCGGTCATCGCCCGGGACGTCCTGCTCGCCGAGCACGTCGGCTCCCGAGTCCACATCTGCCACCTGTCGACCGCGGGCAGCGTCGAGATCGTCCGCTGGGCCAAGTCCCGCGGCATCCAGGTCACCGCCGAGGTCACCCCGCACCACCTGCTCCTCACCGACGAGCTGGTGCGCACCTACAACCCGGTCTACAAGGTCAACCCGCCGCTGCGCACCGAGCGGGACGTGCGCGCCCTGCGCGAGGCACTCGCCGACGGCACGATCGACATCGTCGCCACCGACCACGCCCCGCACCCGCACGAGGACAAGGACTGCGAGTGGGCCGCGGCCGCCATGGGCATGGTCGGCCTGGAGACCGCCCTGTCGGTGGTCCAGGAGACCATGGTCGACACCGGCCTGCTGGACTGGGCGGGCGTCGCGGACCGCATGTCCTTCGCGCCGGCCCGGATCGGACGGGCCACCGGCCACGGCCGCCCCGTCTCGGCAGGTGAGCCCGCCAACCTCACGCTGGTCGACACGGCATACCGTGGGCAGGTGGACCCCGCGGGCTTCGCCTCGCGCAGCCGGAACACGCCCTACGAGGGACGCGAGCTGCCGGGCCGTGTCACCCACACGTGGCTCCGGGGCAAGGCCACGCTCGTCGACGGGAAGCTCACGTGACACCTGCACCTCTGCTCGCGGCCGGGATCGCGACCGACATCGCCGCGGAAGGGAAATCGGCCGCGGTCACCGACTGGGCCGCCCGCGTCGGCTGGCTGGTCGGCCTGCTCATGTTCATCGCCCTCGTCTACTGGCTGATGCGCGAGGGCTGGAAGTGGCGCGCCACCCTGCAGGGCGACCTGCCCGAGCTGCCGGACGCGCCCGGGGAGCCCGGCCCGGCGGCCCTGACGATGACCGGCCGCTACCACGGCTCCACCACCGCCGGACAGTGGCTGGACCGCATCGTGGCGCGTGGCCTGGGCACCCGCAGCCGGGCCGAGCTGACCCTGACCGACGCGGGCCTGGACGTGGTGCGCCCCGGAGCGGCCGACTTCTTCGTGCCGGCCGCGCGGCTGCGCGGGGCCCGGCTCGACAAGGGCATCGCCGGCAAGGTGCTCACCGAGGGCGGTCTGCTCGTCGTGACCTGGGAGCACGGCGACCGGCTGATCGACTCCGGGTTCCGCTCCGACCGGGCGGCCGAGCACACCGAGTGGGTCGAGGCCCTCAACTCCATGATCGAGAAGAACACCACGGAAGGCGCCGAACGATGACCACCTCCAGCCAGGGGACCGCCTCGCAGAGGCACAGGGCGGTTCCCGCCGTACTCGTCCTCGAGGACGGCCGGATCTTCCGCGGCCGTGCCTACGGGGCCGTGGGGGAGACGTTCGGCGAGGCCGTGTTCTCCACCGGCATGACCGGCTACCAGGAGACCCTCACCGACCCGTCGTACCACCGCCAGGTCGTCGTCATGACGGCGCCGCACGTCGGCAACACCGGCGTCAACGACGAGGACCCCGAGTCGAAGCGGATCTGGGTCTCGGGCTACGTCGTGCGCGACCCCGCCCGCCGGCCCTCCAACTGGCGTGCCCGGCGCACCCTGGACGAGGAGCTCGCCGCGCAGGGCGTCGTCGGCATCAGCGGCATCGACACCCGCGCCCTCACCCGCCACCTGCGCGAGCGCGGCGCCATGCGCGTCGGCGTCTTCAGCGGGGAGGCCGTCCAGGACGACGCCACGCTGCTGGCCCGGGTCCTCGAGTCCCCCCGGATGGAGGGCGCGGACCTGTCCGCCGAGGTGGCCACCGAGGAGGCGTACGTCGTCCCCGCGATCGGCGACAAGAAGTTCACCGTCGCCGCCGTCGACCTCGGCATCAAGGGCATGACCCCGCACCGCATGGCCGAACGCGGCATCGAGGTGCATGTGCTGCCCGCCACGGCCACGGTCGAGGACGTCTACGCGGTCGGGCCCGACGGAGTGTTCTTCTCCAACGGCCCCGGCGACCCGGCCACCGCCGACCACGCCGTCTCCGTCATGCGGGGCGTCCTGGAGCGCGGCACGCCGCTGTTCGGCATCTGCTTCGGCAACCAGATCCTCGGCCGCGCCCTCGGCTTCGGCACCTACAAGCTGAAGTACGGCCACCGCGGCATCAACCAGCCGGTGCAGGACCGTACGACCGGCAAGGTCGAGGTCACCGCGCACAACCACGGATTCGCCGTCGACGCCCCCATCGACCGGGTCTCCGACACCCCCTTCGGCCGTGTCGAGGTCTCCCATGTCTGCCTCAATGACAACGTGGTGGAAGGCCTCCAGCTGCTCGACAAGCCGGCCTTCAGCGTCCAGTACCACCCCGAAGCGGCCGCGGGACCCCACGACGCCACCTACCTGTTCGACCGCTTCACGTCTTTGATGAGCACAGTCCTGATGGAGGGCCAGCGTGCCTAAGCGCACCGATATCCAGTCCGTCCTGGTCATCGGCTCCGGCCCGATCGTCATCGGCCAGGCCGCCGAGTTCGACTACTCCGGCACCCAGGCGTGCCGGGTCCTGAAGGCCGAGGGCCTCCGGGTCCTCCTGGTCAACTCCAACCCCGCGACGATCATGACCGACCCGGAGATCGCCGACGCCACCTACGTCGAGCCGATCACCCCGGACTTCGTCGAGAAGATCATCGCCAAGGAGCGCCCCGACGCCCTGCTGCCCACCCTGGGCGGCCAGACCGCGCTCAACACCGCCATCGCGCTGCACGACAACGGTGTCCTGGAGAAGTACGGCGTCGAGCTGATCGGCGCCAACGTCGAGGCCATCCACAAGGGCGAGGACCGCGACCAGTTCAAGGCGGTCGTGGAGGCCGTCCGCCGGAAGACCGGGCACGGCGAGTCCGCCCGCTCGGTGATCTGCCACACCATGGACGAGGTCCTGGCCGGCGTCGACGAGCTCGGCGGCTACCCGGTCGTGGTCCGCCCCTCGTTCACCATGGGCGGCGCCGGCTCCGGCTTCGCCCACGACGAGGACGAGCTGCGCCGCATCGCGGGCACCGGCCTCACGCTCTCCCCGACCACCGAGGTGCTCCTCGAGGAGTCCATCCTCGGCTGGAAGGAGTACGAGCTGGAGCTGATGCGCGACAAGCACGACAACGTCGTGGTCGTCTGCTCCATCGAGAACTTCGACCCGATGGGCGTGCACACCGGCGACTCCATCACCGTCGCCCCGGCGATGACGCTCACCGACCGCGAGTACCAGATCCTGCGGGACATCGGCATCGCCGTCATCCGCGAGGTCGGCGTCGACACCGGCGGCTGCAACATCCAGTTCGCGGTGAACCCCGAGGACGGCCGGGTCATCGTCATCGAGATGAACCCGCGCGTGTCGCGCTCCTCGGCGCTCGCCTCCAAGGCGACCGGCTTCCCCATCGCCAAGATCGCCGCCAAGCTCGCCGTCGGCTACACCCTCGACGAGATCCCCAACGACATCACGCAGGAGACCCCGGCCTCCTTCGAGCCGACCCTCGACTACGTGGTCGTCAAGGCGCCCCGGTTCGCCTTCGAGAAGTTCCCGCAGGCCGACTCCACGCTGACCACGACCATGAAGTCGGTCGGCGAGGCGATGGCCATCGGCCGCAACTTCACCGAGGCCCTCCAGAAGGCCCTGCGCTCGCTGGAGAAGAAGGGCAGCCGGTTCACGTTCACCGGCGACCACGGCGACAAGCACGAGATGCTGCGCGAGGCGGTCCGCCCGACCGACGGCCGGATCAACGCGGTGATGCAGGCCATCCGCGCGGGCGCCACGCCCGAGGAGGTCTTCGACGCCACGAAGATCGACCCGTGGTTCGTCGACCAGCTGTTCCTGATCAAGGAGATCGCCGACGAGCTGGCCGAGGCGCCCGAGCTGACCGCGGAACTGCTGGCCGAGGCCAAGCGGCACGGCTTCTCCGACCAGCAGATCGGCGAGATCCGCGGCCTGCGCGAGGACGTGGTCCGCGAGGTGCGGCACGCCCTCGGCATCCGCCCGGTCTACAAGACCGTCGACACCTGCGCCGCCGAGTTCGCCGCGAGGACGCCGTACTTCTACTCCTCCTACGACGAGGAGAACGAGGTCGCCCCGCGCGAGAAGCCCGCGGTGATCATCCTGGGCTCCGGCCCCAACCGCATCGGCCAGGGCATCGAGTTCGACTACTCCTGCGTCCACGCCTCCTTCGCGCTGCACGACGCCGGGTACGAGACCGTGATGGTCAACTGCAACCCGGAGACCGTCTCCACCGACTACGACACCTCCGACCGGCTGTACTTCGAGCCGCTCACCCTGGAGGACGTCCTGGAGGTCGTCCACGCGGAGCGGCAGGCCGGCCCGGTCGCCGGTGTCGTCGTCCAGCTCGGCGGCCAGACCCCGCTGGGCCTGGCGCAGGCGCTGAAGGACAACGGCGTGCCGATCGTCGGCACCCCGCCCGAGGCGATCCACGCCGCCGAGGACCGGGGCGCCTTCGGACAGGTGCTGGCCGAGGCGGGCCTGCCCGCCCCCAAGCACGGCACCGCCACCACCTTCGCCCAGGCCAAGACCATCGCCGACGAGATCGGCTACCCGGTCCTGGTCCGCCCGTCCTACGTCCTGGGCGGCCGCGGCATGGAGATCGTGTACGACGAGGCGCGCCTGGAGACGTACATCGCCGAGTCGACCGAGATCAGCCCCTCCCGTCCGGTGCTTGTCGACCGGTTCCTCGACGACGCCATAGAGATCGACGTCGACGCCCTCTACGACGGCGAGGAGCTGTACCTCGGCGGCGTCATGGAGCACATCGAGGAGGCCGGCATCCACTCCGGCGACTCGGCGTGCGCGCTGCCTCCCATCACGCTCGGCGGGTACGACATCAAGCGGCTGCGGGCCTCCACCGAGGCCATCGCCCGCGGTGTCGGGGTGCGCGGCCTGATCAACATCCAGTTCGCGCTGTCCGGCGACATCCTCTACGTCCTGGAGGCCAACCCGCGCGCGTCCCGTACGGTCCCCTTCACCTCCAAGGCGACCGCGGTGCCGTTGGCCAAGGCCGCCGCCCGGATCTCGCTGGGCGCGACCATCGCCGAGCTGCGCGACGAGGGGCTGCTGCCGAAGAACGGCGACGGCGGCACACTGCCGCTGGACGCGCCGATCTCCGTCAAGGAGGCCGTGCTGCCCTGGAGCCGCTTCCGGGACACCTCGGGACGCGGCGTGGACACCGTCCTCGGCCCCGAGATGCGCTCCACCGGCGAGGTCATGGGCATCGACTCCGTCTTCGGCACCGCGTACGCCAAGTCGCAGGCCGGGGCCTACGGACCGCTGCCGACCAAGGGGCGCGCCTTCATCTCGGTCGCCAACCGGGACAAGCGGTCGATGATCTTCCCGGCCCGTGAGCTGGTCGCCCACGGCTTCGAACTGCTCGCCACCTCCGGCACCGCCGAGGTGCTCAAGCGCAACGGCATCAACGCCACGGTGGTGCGCAAGCAGTCCCAGGGCAGCGGGCCGAACGGCGAGCGGACCATCGTCCAGCTCATCCACGACGGCGAGGTCGACCTCATCGTCAACACCCCGTACGGCACCGGCGGCCGTCTG
Organism: Streptomyces sp. NPDC087787; assembly: GCF_044743035.1. Classification (NCBI taxonomy): domain Bacteria; kingdom Bacillati; phylum Actinomycetota; class Actinomycetes; order Kitasatosporales; family Streptomycetaceae; genus Streptomyces; species Streptomyces sp. NPDC087787. The sequence goes on along the minus strand of NZ_JBIUVQ010000004.1, from coordinate 87,993 downwards.
GACGGCTACGAGATCCGCACCGCGGCCGTGGCACGCTCCGTGCCGTGCCTGACGACGGTCCAGGCGCTCGCCGCGGCGGTGCAGGGCATCGACGCCCTGCACCGGGGCGAGGTGGGTGTCCGTTCCCTCCAGGAACACGCGGGATTCCTGACCGCGACCCGCGACTAGCGGCCCCGAGGGGGACACCGGAAACGGTGTCCCCCTCTTCACGAGCACCAGGGGGACCCATGAGGCCCCGAGGACACCCGAGGACTCAGTGACTCAGTGATGTACAAGCTTTTCTTCCGTCTGTTCTTCCAGCGGATGGACCCGGAACAGGCGCACCACCTGGCCTTCCGCTGGATCCGGCTCGCCGCCCGCGTCCCGGTGCTGCGCACGTTCGCCGCCGCCGCCCTCGCCCCCCGCCACGAGGAACTGCGCACCGAGGCCCTCGGGCTGCGGATGCACGGCCCCTTCGGCCTCGCCGCCGGCTTCGACAAGAACGCCGTGGCGATCGACGGGATGTCGATGCTCGGCTTCGACCACGTCGAGATCGGCACGGTCACGGGCGAGCCGCAGCCCGGCAACCCGAAGAAGCGGCTGTTCCGGCTGGTCAAGGACCGCGCGCTGATCAACCGCATGGGCTTCAACAACGACGGCTCGCTCGCCGTCGCCGCGCGCCTCGCCTCGCGCACGCCCGTGTTCAGGACCGTCGTGGGCGTCAACATCGGCAAGACCAAGGTCGTCCCGGAGGAGGAGGCCGTCGGCGACTACGTGAAGTCCGCCGAGCGGCTGGCCCCGTACGCCGACTACCTGGTCGTCAACGTCTCCTCGCCGAACACTCCCGGACTGCGCGACCTCCAGGCCACCGAGGCGCTGCGTCCGCTCCTGGCCGCCGTGCGCGAGGCCGCCGACCGGGTCGTGCCCGGGCGCCGGGTGCCGCTCCTGGTGAAGATCGCGCCGGACCTCGCCGACGAGGACGTCGACGCGGTCGCCGACCTCGCCGTGGAACTGGTCCTGGACGGGATCATCGCCACCAACACCACCATCGCGCGCGAGGGACTCGGGCTGGCGTCCGCGCCCTCGCTGGTGAAGGAGACCGGCGGGCTCTCGGGCGCGCCGCTGAAGGCGCGCTCACTCCAGGTGCTGCGCCGCCTCTACGCGCGCGTGGGCGACCGCATCACGCTGGTCGGCGTCGGCGGCATCGAGAACGCCGAGGACGTCTGGCAGCGCATCCTGGCCGGCGCCACCCTGGTCCAGGGCTACAGCGCCTTCGTCTACCAGGGGCCCTTCTGGAGCCGTGCGATCCACAAGGGGCTCGCCGCACGCCTGCGGACCAGCCCGTACGCCACGCTCGCCGACGCGGTCGGCGCCGATGTGAGGAAGGCGGGGGAGACGGCATGAGCCCGTTGGAACCCTTCGGCGCGCGGCTGCGCCGTGCCATGGACGAGCGCGGCCCGCTGTGCGTCGGCATCGACCCGCACGCCTCCCTGCTCGCCGAGTGGGGCCTGAACGACGACGTGGCCGGTCTGGAGCGGTTCAGCCGCACCGTGGTGGAGGCGCTGGCCGGCCGGGTGGCCGCCCTGAAGCCGCAGAGCGCCTTCTACGAGCGTTTCGGCTCGCGCGGTCTCGCCGTGCTGGAGAAGTCGGTCGAGGAGGCCAGGGCGGCCGGCGCGCTGGTCGTCATGGACGCCAAGCGCGGTGACATCGGCTCCACCATGGCCGCCTACGCCGAGTCGTTCCTGCGCGAGGACGCGCCCCTGTTCTCGGACGCGCTCACGGTCTCGCCGTACCTCGGCTACGGGTCGCTGAGGCCCGCGGTCGACCTTGCCCGGGAGAGCGGCGCGGGCCTGTTCGTGCTGGCGCTGACCTCCAACCCGGAGGGCGCCGAGGTCCAGCACGCGGTGCGGCCCGACGGCCGCAGCGTCGCCGCGACCGTACTGGCGCACCTCGCCGAGGAGAACGCGGGGCAGGCTCCGCTCGGCTCCTTCGGCGCGGTGGTGGGAGCCACGCTGGGCGATCTGTCGTCGTACGACCTGGACATGGGCGGGCCGCTGCTCGCGCCCGGGATCGGCGCGCAGGGAGCGACGCCGGCCGACCTTCCCCGGGTGTTCGGCCCCGCCGTGCGCAACGTGGTCCCGAGCGTCAGCCGGGGTGTTCTGCGTCACGGTCCCGAGGTGGGTGCGCTGCGCGGCGCCGCGCAGCGCTTCGCGGAGGAGATCAGGAACGCGGTGACCGGCGGCTGAGTGCCCCGGCGGGCGGTCCGGGTCGCGCCTCAGCCTGGATACATCCTCAAATCCGGGGCATTATGTCCTAAATGCCCGGCCTGGCGGAGGCTGACCAGGACTTTTCCGCTGTTCTCGCTGACTCCGGCGGACTGGACCGCTAGTCTCCGTCGAGTGGGGGCGCCTCCCACGCCCTCAAGGTAGTGGGGGAGAACGGGCAAGCGTGTTGCTCGTGGCTCCCCAGGTGTGGGGCGACTAGGTTCCTCACCGGTCCGTATCCGACAGTTCGACATCCGAGGTGACGTAGGCGTGGCTCTTCCGCCCCTAACCCCTGAACAGCGCGCAGCCGCGCTCGAAAAGGCCGCCGCGGCTCGCCGGGAGCGGGCCGAGGTCAAGAATCGACTCAAGCACTCCGGCGCCTCTCTGCACGAGGTCATCAAGCAGGGCCAGGAGAACGACGTCATCGGCAAGATGAAGGTCTCCGCGCTCCTTGAGTCCCTGCCGGGCGTGGGCAAGGTCCGCGCCAAGCAGATCATGGAGCGGCTCGGCATCTCCGAGAGCCGCCGCGTGCGCGGCCTCGGGTCCAACCAGATCGCCTCCCTGGAGCGCGAGTTCGGCAGCACCGGCTCCTGATTCCGGCGGCTCCGGACAGGAGTCCCGGGCACTGCGCGATTGCTGGAATAATCGCCGCATGGCTGTAACACCCCGGGGCGCGACCCCCGTACCCCCGGACGCACGTCCGCGGCTGACCGTGCTCTCCGGCCCCTCCGGGGTCGGCAAGAGCACGGTCGTCGCCCATATGCGCAAGGAACACCCCGAGGTCTGGCTGTCGGTGTCGGCGACGACCCGCAAGCCCCGCCCCGGTGAGCAGCACGGCGTCCACTACTTCTTCGTCACCGACGACGAGATGGACAAGATGATCGCCAACGGCGAGCTGCTGGAATGGGCCGAGTTCGCGGGCAACCGCTACGGCACCCCGCGCGCCGCCGTGCTGGAGCACCTGGAGGCCGGCGTGCCGGTGCTGTTGGAGATCGACCTCCAGGGCGCCCGGCAGGTCCGTGAGTCCATGCCCGAGGGCCGGCTGGTGTTCCTCGCTCCGCCCTCCTGGGAGGAGCTCGTGCGCAGGCTCACCGGGCGGGGGACCGAGCCGCCCGAGGTCATCGAGCGGCGGCTGGAGGCGGCGAAGATCGAACTCGCGGCCGAACCGGAGTTCGACGAGACCCTGGTCAACACCTCCGTCGAGGACGTGGCTCGCGAGCTGCTAGCCTTGATGGACGTTGTGTGATCGTGACAGTGAACGTGACGGTCGCACCGACTGATTCTTTCCCATCCATCGGAAGGTAGAGCGTGTCCTCTTCCATCTCCGCGCCCGAGGGCATCATCAACCCGCCGATCGACGAGCTCCTCGAGGCCACCGACTCGAAGTACAGCCTCGTGATCTACGCGGCCAAGCGGGCCCGCCAGATCAACGCGTACTACTCGCAGCTCGGCGAGGGCCTCCTCGAGTACGTCGGTCCGCTCGTCGACACCCACGTCCACGAGAAGCCGCTCTCCATCGCGCTGCGCGAGATCAACGCGGGTCTGCTGACGTCCGAGGCCGTCGAGGGCCCGGGTCAGTAGTCCGCCAGCAGTCCCCGCGGTTCTTCATATCTGAAGATCGCGGCAGGTTTTTCCACAGGCCCGGCAGCGCGACTGCCGGGCCTGTGGTGTGCTCGGGGGGTGCGGGAGCCGATCCCGCGATGATGCAGCATGGACGCGTACGCCGACGAGCCGCGGCGTACGTGTGTCGAGTGAGGGGAGGCCCGGTGAGCAAGCCCAAGGTCGTTCTGGGGGTCGGTGGCGGCATCGCCGCCTACAAGGCGTGCGAGCTGCTGCGCAGGCTGACCGAGTCCGGTCACGACGTGCGCGTGGTGCCGACCGCCTCCGCGCTGCACTTCGTCGGCGCCGCGACCTGGTCGGCCCTGTCCGGCCACCGCGTCTCCACCGAGGTCTGGGACGACGTCCACGAGGTCCCGCACGTGCGCATCGGGCAGCAGGCCGACCTGGTGGTCGTCGCCCCCGCCACCGCCGACATGCTCGCCAGGGCCGCCCACGGCCTCGCCGACGACCTGCTGACCAACACCCTGCTCACCGCCCGCTGCCCGGTGGTCTTCGCCCCCGCGATGCACACCGAGATGTGGGAGCACCCGGCCACCCAGGCCAACGTGGCGACGCTGCGCCGCCGCGGCGCCGTCGTCATCGAACCGGCGGTCGGCCGGCTGACCGGCGTCGACACCGGCAAGGGCCGGCTGCCGGAACCTGCGGAGATCTTCGAGGTCTGCCGCCGTGTGCTGGCCCGGGGCGCGAGCGAGCCCGACCTCGCCGGACGGCACGTCGTCGTCAGCGCCGGCGGCACCCGCGAGCCCCTCGACCCCGTCCGCTTCCTGGGCAACCGCTCCTCCGGCAAGCAGGGCTACGCCCTCGCCCGGACGGCGGCGGCCCGCGGCGCCCGGGTCACGCTCGTCGCCGCCAACACCGCCCTGCCGGACCCGGCGGGCGTGGACCTCGTCCGGGTCGGTACGGCCGTGCAGTTGCGGGAGGCCGTGCTGAAGGCCGCCGCGGACGCCGACGCGGTGGTCATGGCCGCCGCGGTCGCCGACTTCCGTCCGGCGGCCTACGCGACCGGCAAGATCAAGAAAAAGGACGGCGAGGACCCCGAGCCCGTCGCGCTGGTGCGGAATCCGGACATCCTCGCCGAGATATCAGCCGAACGGGCGCGGCCCGGACAGGTGATCGTGGGATTCGCCGCCGAGACCGACGACGTCCTCGCCAACGGGCGCAAGAAGCTCGCCCGCAAGGGCTGCGACCTGCTCGTGGTCAACGAGGTGGGGGAGCGCAGGACCTTCGGCGCGGAGGACAACGAGGCCGTGGTGCTGGCCGCCGACGGCGTCGAGACACCCGTGCCGCACGGACCGAAGGAGGCCCTGGCCGAGACCGTGTGGGACCTGGTGGCCGCCCGGCTCGGCTGAGCGCCCCCGGCCCGTACGGCCCCGCCGAACTTCGAAGCCCGGCGCGTGGCGGCTCTGGTCAAGGTCGCCGGGCTTCGGCACAATGCCCGTGCCGCAGGTCACAGCACTCCCGAGAGGCGAGACAGGTGGGCCGGCGGCCGAGCGCGACCGATAAACTGTTCTCGGACGACGCCGGCGCAGCCCCGTGCCCGTCCGCCAATGATCAGCCAGCAGCCGCTGCAACCACAGGGAGCGTTGTGTCCCGTCGCCTGTTCACCTCGGAGTCCGTGACCGAGGGTCACCCCGACAAGATCGCTGACCAGATCAGCGACACCATTCTCGACGCGCTTCTGCGCGAGGACCCGACCTCCCGGGTCGCCGTGGAGACACTGATCACCACCGGCCTGGTGCACGTGGCCGGCGAGGTCACCACCAAGACCTACGCGGACATCGCGACCCTGGTCCGCGACAAGATCCTCGAGATCGGCTACGACTCCTCCAAGAAGGGCTTCGACGGCGCCTCCTGCGGTGTGTCCGTCTCCATCGGCGCGCAGTCCCCGGACATCGCCCAGGGCGTGGACGCGGCGTACGAGCAGCGGGTCGAGGGCGACGAGGACGAGCTGGACCAGCAGGGCGCGGGCGACCAGGGCCTGATGTTCGGCTACGCCTCCGACGAGACGCCGACGCTGATGCCGCTGCCGATCTTCCTGGCGCACCGGCTGTCCAAGCGCCTGTCGGACGTGCGCAAGAACGGCACGATCCCCTACCTGCGCCCGGACGGCAAGACCCAGGTCACCATCGAGTACGACGGCGACAAGGCGGTCCGCCTGGACACCGTGGTGGTCTCCTCGCAGCACGCCTCCGACATCGACCTGGACTCGCTGCTGGCGCCCGACATCCGCGAGTTCGTCGTCGAGCCGGAGCTGAAGGCGCTGCTGGACGACGGCATCAAGCTGGAGACCGAGAGCTACCGGCTGCTGGTCAACCCGACCGGCCGGTTCGAGATCGGCGGCCCGATGGGCGACGCGGGCCTGACCGGCCGGAAGATCATCATCGACACCTACGGCGGCATGGCCCGCCACGGCGGTGGTGCCTTCTCGGGCAAGGACCCGTCCAAGGTGGACCGCTCGGCCGCGTACGCGATGCGCTGGGTCGCCAAGAACGTGGTGGCGGCGGGTCTGGCCGCCCGCTGCGAGGTCCAGGTCGCCTACGCGATCGGCAAGGCCGAGCCGGTGGGCCTGTTCGTGGAGACCTTCGGTACCCACAAGGTGGAGCCCGAGAAGATCGAGAAGGCGATCGACGACGTCTTCGACCTGCGTCCGGCCGCCATCATCCGCGACCTCGACCTGCTCCGCCCGATCTACGCCCAGACCGCCGCGTACGGCCACTTCGGCCGTGAGCTGCCCGACTTCACCTGGGAGCGCACGGACCGCGTGGACGCGCTGCGCGAGGCGGCGGGCCTGTAGGGCCGGGGCCACAAGGCCCCCCGGCCGCCGCGAGACCTGAGCGAGGCCCGGACCCCACGTGGGTCCGGGCCTCGCTCGCCGTCGGTTGTCGGTCCCGTTTGGTAAGAATGCAAGCGTGAGCAGCGAGAACGGGACGGGGGACGGCGGGGCCGCGGGGGCGCCGCCGGAGCAGCTTGCGCTCATCCGGGAGACCGTGCGCAAGGCGAAGGAGCCACGGGCCAAGCCGCGCACCTGGCGCGGTGCCGCGCTCGCCGGGCAACTCCCCGTGGCGCGCGTACTGGTCGACAAGGGCGCACTGCACCTCGACCGGTACTTCGACTACGCCGTACCCGCCGAACTGGACGCGGACGCACAGCCCGGAGTGCGCGTGCGCGTGCGGTTCGGAGCCGGACGGCACCGGGTGCGCGAGGGGCGGCGCGAGGGCGGCGGACTCATCGACGGGTACCTGATCGAGCGCCGGGCCGAGTCCGACTACGCGGGGCCGCTCGCCGCGCTCGCCCAGGTCGTCTCGCCCGAGCCCGTGCTCGGCGAGGAACTGCTCGGCCTGGCCCGGGCCGTTGCCGACCGGTACGCGGGCAGCCTCGCCGACGTGCTCCAACTCGCCGTGCCGCCGCGCAGGGCGCGCGCCGAGGAACGGCCCTCGCCCGCACCGCTGCCGCCGCCGTCCGCACCCGACGCGGGCTCCTGGGCCCGTTACGAACGGGGGGCCGCGTTCGTGCGGGCCCTGGCCGCGGGCGGCTCGCCGCGCGCCGTGTGGAACGCGTTGCCCGGACCCGAGTGGAGCGAGGAACTGGCCCGCGCCGTCGCCGCCGCGCTCGCCTCGGGACGCGGCGCGCTCGTCGTCGTCCCGGACGGGCGGGCCGCTGCCCGGGTCGACGCCGCGCTGACGGCCCTCCTCGGCGAGGGACGGCACGCGCTGCTCACCGCCGACGCGGGGCCGGAGAAGCGGTACCGGCAGTGGCTCGCCGTACGCCGGGGCTCGGTGCGGGCCGTCGTCGGCACCCGGGCCGCCATGTTCGCGCCCGTGCGGGACCTCGGCCTGGTCGCCCTGTGGGACGACGGGGACGACAGCCACAGCGAGCAGCACGCGCCGCAGCCGCACGCCCGCGAGGTGCTGCTGCTGCGCGCCGCGCAGGACAACTGCGGTTTCCTGCTGGGCGGTTGGAGCTGCACGGTGGAGGCGGCGCAGCTCGTCGAGAGCCGCTGGGCCGGGCCGCTCGTCGCCGCGAGGGAACAGGTGCGGCGGGCGGCACCGCTCGTGCGCACGGTGGGCGACGCCGAACTCGCCCGGGACGAGGCCGCGCGGGCGGCCCGGCTGCCCTCGCTCGCCTGGCAGGCGGCCCGGGAGGGGCTGCGGCACGGGCCCGTGCTGGTGCAGGTGCCCCGCCGGGGCTATGTGCCGCGGATGGCCTGCGCGCAGTGCCGGGCGCCCGCGCGGTGCCGGCACTGCGCGGGACCCCTCCAGGGGCAGGACGCCGGGGCGCTCGGCTGCGGCTGGTGCGGGCGGGAGGAGCCGGGCTGGCACTGCCCGGAGTGCGGCTCGTTCCGGCTGCGGGCCCAGATCGTCGGGGCGCGGCGGACCGCCGAGGAACTGGGCCGGGCGTTCCCGTCCGTGCCGGTGCGGACCTCGGGGCGCGAGCATGTGCTGGACACGGTGCCGGGGACACCGGCGCTGGTGGTGAGCACCCCGGGCGCGGAGCCGGTCGCCGAGGGCGGGTACGCGGCGGCGCTGCTCCTGGACGGCTGGGCCATGCTCGGGCGGCCCGATCTGCGCGCCGGTGAGGACGCGCTGCGGCGGTGGACGGCGGCCGCCGCGCTGGTCCGGCCCCAGCCGGAGGGCGGCACCGTGGTCGTCGTGGCCGAACCGACCCTGCGGCCGGTGCAGGCGCTGGTGCGCTGGGACCCTGTCGGCCACGCCCTGCGAGAGCTGTCCGAGCGCGCCGAACTGGGGTTCCCGCCGGTGTCCCGCATGGCGGCCGTGTCGGGCCCGGCGGAGGCGGTGTCGGACTTCCTTCCCACCGTCGAACTACCGCGGGAGGCAGAGGTTCTGGGACCTGTCCCGCTGCCGGTCACGCCTGCCGGCCGCCCCCGCCGCTCCGGCGCGCCCCCACCCGGCGAGCACTGGACGCGCGCCCTGATCCGCGTTCCGCCCGGCACCGGGGCCGCCTTGGCCTCCGCCCTGAAATCCGCCCAGGCGACCCGCCTGACCCGCGGAACTGCCGACCCGGTCTGGATCCGCGTCGACCCACCGGACATCGGCTGACGCCTCCGCCTGGGCCCTCCCGGGTGCCGGCCGGGAGGGCCCAGCGGCCGGGAGGGGGTGTCAGCCGTTGCGAGGGCCGGGGAAGGCGGTGGGGCGGGGGTCGTCGCGGAGGACCGGGCTGCCGACCGTCGGCTGGGTGGGCATGGAGCGGGCCGCGGGGACCGTGGGGATGCCGGTGCCGACGTTGACCGCACGGGTGCCCGCCGGGTCCGGGGCCCGCTCGGCCTCGGCCGCCGCCTGGGCCGCCACGCGGCGGGCGCCGTAGCGCCGGTGGACCGCCTGCTTGGTGACACCGAGGGCCGAGCCCACGGCGTCCCACGAGAAGCCGAGCGAGCGGTCGAAGTCCACGGCGGCCGTCACCAGGGTCTCGACGCTGTCCCGCAGCTCCTGGGCGAGACGGACGGTCGGGGCTGGGGCACGTCCGTAGACGACGAAGCCCGTGGAGGGGCCGGAGCGGCGCGGACGGTAGACGTTGCCGAGCTGGGCCGTGAGCGTGCGCAGCGCGTCCACCTGCCGGCGGACCCGCTCGATGTCCCGCACCAGCAAGTGAAGGCTGGCCCGGGCCTGGGCGTCGTGGGTTGCGTGGTCGGCCATGAACAAGCCTCTCGAACCGGCGTTGAAAGGAATCGGGCCGAACAGCGGCCCGCTGTGGTCAACTCTTTCTTGACCAACGCGCTCGCGCTCCACGGGTCACGGTGTGGGGGCGTAGGGATACATACGTACGCCCCTGTGCGCCGGACGCGCGCTGCGCGGCCAGTACGTGGTCATAGACTGGTGCGCTGCCCGCCGTCCATCCCGCCCGAGAGGCCCAAGCCACCCCATGAAGCTCGTCTTCGCCGGTACCCCCGAGGTCGCCGTTCCCGCTCTGGACGCACTGCTCGCCTCCGGGCGGCACGAGGTGGCCGCCGTCGTCACCAGGCCCGACGCACCGGCCGGGCGCGGGCGCAGGCTGGTCGCGAGCCCGGTGGCCGAACGGGCGGAGGAGGCCGGGATCGAGGTGCTCAAGCCGCTCAAGCCGCGGGACCCGGAGTTCCTGGAGCGGCTGAGGGAGATCGCCCCGGACTGCTGCCCGGTCGTCGCCTACGGCGCCCTGCTGCCCAGGGTGGCCCTCGACATCCCCGCCCACGGCTGGGTCAACCTGCACTTCTCGCTGCTGCCCGCCTGGCGCGGCGCCGCCCCCGCGCAGCACGCGCTCATGGCCGGGGACGAGATCACCGGCGCGTCCACCTTCCTCATCGAGGAAGGACTCGACTCCGGCCCGGTCTACGGCACCGTCACCGAGGTGATCCGGCCCACCGACACCAGCGGCGACCTGCTCACCCGGCTCGCCCTCGCCGGCGCCGGACTGCTCGCCGCGACCATGGACGGCATCGAGGACGGCACCCTCAAGGCCGTGCCGCAGCCGGCCGAGGGCGTGACCCTCGCCCCCAAGATCACCGTGGAGGACGCCCGGGTCGACTGGACGGCCCCCGCCCTGCGCGTGGACCGCGTGGTACGCGGCTGCACACCGGCGCCCGGCGCCTGGACCACGTTCCGCGGCGAGCGGCTCAAGCTGATCCACGCCGCCCCGGCGCCGCAGCGCACCGACCTCGCCCCTGGCGCGCTCGCGGTCGGCAAGAACGACGTCCACGTCGGCACCGGCTCGTACGCCGTCGAGCTGCTGTGGGTCCAGGCGCAGGGCAAGAAGCCGATGCGGGCGGCGGACTGGGCGCGCGGCGCGCGCATCGCCGAGGGCGAGACGCTCGGGGGCTGACCGGGCGGCACGGACCGGGACGTAGGCTGGGAGCACCGCGTGTCCGAGCGCGGCGCACCCAGACAACCGGAGCACCTTTTTCGTGAGCGACACCCGTCGGCCCCGCAGGCCCGCCAAGCCCTACCGCCGGCCCCAGAAGGACCCCGTCCGCATCCTCGCCTTCGAGGCGCTGCGCGCCGTGGACGAGCGGGACGCCTACGCCAACCTCGTCCTGCCCCCGCTGCTGCGCAAGGCGCGCGAGAAGGGCGATTTCGACGGCCGTGACGCCGCGCTGGCCACCGAGCTGGTGTACGGCACGCTGCGCCGCCAGGGGACGTACGACGCGGTCATCGAGGCCTGCGTCGACCGCCCGCTGCGGGAGGTCGACCCGCCCGTCCTGGACGTGCTGTCGCTCGGCGCCCACCAGCTGCTCGGGACACGCATCCCGAGCCACGCCGCGGTGTCCGCCACCGTCGAGCTCGCCCGGGTCGTCCTCGGCGACGGGCGGGCCAAGTTCGTCAACGCCGTGCTCCGCAAGGTCGCGCGCAACGACCTCGACGGATGGCTGGAGAAGGTCGCCCCGCCCTACGACGACGACCCCGAGGACCACCTCGCCGTCGTCCACTCCCACCCCCGCTGGGTCGTCTCCGCCCTGTGGGACTCCCTCGGCGGCCCACGCGCCGGGATCGAGGACCTGCTGGAGGCAGACAACGAGCGGCCGGAGGTCACACTGGTCGCCCGGCCCGGACGGGCCACCACCGAGGAGCTGCTGCGCGAGGAGGCCGCGGTGCCGGGCCGCTGGTCGCCGTACGCCGTGCGGCTGACCGAGGGTGGCGAACCCGGAGCCGTGGACGCGGTACGGGAGGGCCGGGCCGGCGTCCAGGACGAGGGCAGCCAGCTCGTCGCGCTCGCCCTGGCGAACGCCCCCCTCGACGGTCCCGACGGCAAGTGGCTCGACGGATGCGCGGGCCCCGGCGGCAAGGCGGCCCTGCTGGCCGCGCTGGCCGCCGAGCGCGGAGCCGTCCTGCTCGCCTCCGAGAAGCAGCCCCACCGGGCCGGACTCGTGGCCAAGGCACTGGCGGGCAACCCCGGTCCTTACCAGGTGATCGCCGCCGACGGCACGCGCCCCGCGTGGCGGCCCGACAGTTTCGACCGTGTCCTCGTCGACGTCCCCTGCACCGGCCTCGGTGCCCTGCGCAGGCGTCCCGAGGCCCGGTGGCGGCGCCGCCCGGAGGACCTGGACGGTTTCGCCCCGCTCCAGCGCGGCCTGCTGCGCACGGCCCTGGAGTCGGTGCGCGTCGGCGGTGTGGTCGGCTACGCGACCTGCTCCCCGCACCTGGCCGAGACCCGTGCCGTGGTCGGCGACGTGCTCAAGCAGTTCCCCGAGACCGAGCTGATCGACGCCCGCCCCCTGCTGCCGGGCGTCGGGGCCCTCGGCGACGGCCCCGACGTACAGCTGTGGCCGCATCTGCACGGAACCGACGCGATGTACCTGGCCCTGATCCGCCGCACCGGCTGACCGGCCCCGCCGCCTCGCGGACCCTCCGTGGAGCGGGCCCTTCGCGGGGGCGGGCCGGGCGCGCCGCCCCCGATCCGCCCCCGCGGAGGGCGGCCCCGTCCGGGCACCATCGCCGCCGTCTCCCGGATTCGGATTCCAGTGGGGTACCGGGGCGGACCGGAGGGCCGGGACATGGCACGCTTGGGGCATGGCCGTGCAGATCAACCCCAGCATCCTGTCCGCCGACTTCGCGCGCCTCGCCGAGGAGGCCAAGGCGGTCGAAGGGGCCGACTGGCTCCACGTGGACGTCATGGACAACCACTTCGTCCCGAACCTCACGCTCGGCGTGCCCGTCGTGGAGTCCCTGGCCCGGGCTACGGACACCCCGCTGGACTGCCACCTGATGATCGAGCAGCCCGACCGCTGGGCGCCGCAGTACGTCGAGGCGGGCGCCTCCTCCGTGACGTTCCACGTCGAGGCGGCCGCCGCCCCCGTCCGGCTGGCCCGTGAGATCCGCGCCAAGGGTGCCCGGGCCTCGATGGCACTCAAGCCCGCCACCCCCATCGAGCCGTACGAGGACCTGCTTCCCGAGCTCGACATGCTCCTGATCATGACGGTGGAGCCGGGCTTCGGCGGCCAGGCCTTCCTCGACATCATGCTGCCCAAGATCCGCCGCACCCGTGAGCTGATCGGCAAGCACGGCCTTCAGCTGTGGCTCCAGGTGGACGGCGGGGTGTCGGCCTCGACGATCGAGCGGTGCGCGGAGGCCGGCGCGGACGTGTTCGTCGCCGGCTCGGCGGTCTACGGTGCCGAGGACCCCGCGGAAGCGGTGCGTGTCCTGCGCGGTCAGGCAGAATCGGCCACCGCCAAGGGGTCCTGGGCATGCGGCCACTGAACAACGGCTGCGTGAACGGCAACCATCAGGGCTGATCAAGCGCGCCGCATCTGCAAGGATGAACGGTGAATCCAGAGTGTGAACAGCAGTGAGGAGATCGCCGTGTCGGGTATGTCGGCGGGCCGGTCAGCCATGCGGATGGGGCCCGCTGAGCTGGTGCAGGCGGCGGCCATGGCCCGCCGTTTCTACCTCGAGGGCAAATCGAAGATCCAGATCGCCGAGGAGTTCGGCGTCAGCCGCTTCAAGGTGGCCCGGGTCCTCGAGACCGCTCTCGAACGGGATCTCGTGCGCATCGAGATCCGCGTGCCCGCCGAGCTGGACGCCGAGCGCTCCGACGCGCTCCGCGCCCGCTACGGCCTCAGGCACGCCGTCGTGGTCGAGTCCCCGGCCGAGGCAGAGGAGACGCCGGACCCCGAGAACCTCGGCGAAGTGGCCGCCGATCTGCTCGGCGAGCTCGTCGACGAGGGAGACGTGCTGGGTCTGGCCTGGGGCCGGTCCACCATCCACATGGCGGCGGCCCTGAACCGGCTGCCGCCGTGCACGGTGGTGCAGCTGACCGGCGTGTACGACGCCGGGACCTCGGAGCGCGGCTCGGTGGAGGCCGTGCGCCGCGCCGCCCAGGTCTCGGGCGGCGACGCCCACCCCATCTACGCGCCGATGCTGCTGCCGGACGCGGCCACCGCGACCGCGCTGCGCCACCAGACCGGAATCGCGCGCGCCTTCGAATACTTCGACAAGGTCACGGTCGCCTGCGTGTCCATCGGTTCCTGGGAGCCGGGCATCTCGACGGTGCACGACATGCTCAGCGACGAGGAGCGGGCCCACTACGCCTCGCTCGGCGTCGCCGCCGAGATGGCCGCGCACCTCTTCGACGCCGAGGGCCGCCGGATCGGACGGGACCTGGGGGAGCGGTGCATCACCGTCAAGGCCGACCAGTTGCGCCGTATCCCCGAGGTCGTCGCGATCGCGGGCGGGCAGCGCAAGGCGGCCGCGATCGACGCGGTGCTGCGGTCCGGCCTGGTCACCAGCCTCGTCACGGACACCTCGGCCGCGGACTATCTGATGACGGCGGGCCCCGCCCCCCGGTCCGCTCTCAACAGGGCGGACCCGGACGGCACCTGACGAGCACACGGCGGGGCGGCCGTGGGAGCATCGTCGGCATGCTGCTGCGGTTCGTCCCCCGTGTGTTCGCGGGGCTCCTCGTCACGCTCGCCGTCCTCCTGACGGGCTGCTCGCCCTCCGGGCAGGCCGGTTCCGACCCCTCCGCGCCGTCGTGGGCCCGCGGGATGGCCACGGTCAGCCGGTCCCGGCTGCCGGCCGAGGCCCGGCAGACCCTCGACCTCATCGACAGGGGCGGCCCCTACCCGTACCGGCAGGACAACACCGTGTTCGGCAACTTCGAGGGGCGGCTGCCCAAGGAGCCGCGCGGCTACTACCACGAGTACACAGTGCGGACCCCGGGGTCGCGCGACCGCGGGGCCAGACGCGTCGTCGCCGGTCAGGGCGGGGAGTTCTACTACACCGATGATCACTACAACACGTTCCGGGCGGTACTGAGATGAGCGAAGACCTGGCGAACCGGGTCGTGGTCACGCTGGACCTCGACGGTGTCACGGACAAGGCAGGGCTGATGGACCGCGCCGTCCGTGACCTCGCGCTGCCCGACTGGTTCGGACGGAACTGGGACGCGCTGGCCGACAGCCTCGGTGACGAGACCCTCTGGCCCGCCGAGGCCGTGAAGCGCGGAATGCTGGTCGTGGTCCGGGACTGGCAGGCGTACGCGCAGGCCAGGCCGGAGGAGTGGGAGATCGCCGAGGAGGTGTTCGCCTCCGCGAGGGGCGGCCGGCCCGAGCTGGACGTCGCCCTCGCGCTTGGAGGTTCCTCCTAGCCGGCCGGCGGCCGGCCTGGACGTTCCGTCCGGGCAGGGCACGCTCCCCGCCATGGGAGAATGAAGTACGTGCTCTTTCCCCCTGACGGACCTGTCCGGGGGTCACCTCTGATCGACTGGGATGTGCGGCACGTGCGTTTCCTCAATGACATCCAGCCCGCGTACGACCTGACGTACGACGACGTCTTCATGGTGCCGAGCCGCAGTGCGGTCGGCTCACGTCAGGGCGTGGACCTCGGTTCACCGGACGGCACGGGCACCACCATCCCGCTCGTCGTCGCCAACATGACCGCCATCGCCGGGCGCCGCATGGCCGAGACCGTGGCCCGCCGCGGCGGCCTCGTGGTCCTCCCGCAGGACATCCCGATCGACGTCGTCACCGACGTGATCTCCTGGGTCAAGAGCCGCCACCTGGTCCTGGACACCCCGATCGTGCTGGCCCCGCACCAGACCGTCGCCGACGCCCTGGCCCTGCTGCCCAAGCGCGCGCACAACGCCGGCGTCGTCGTCGACGAGCAGCACCGGCCGGTCGGCGTGGTCACCGACCGGGACCTGACCGGCGTCGACCGCTTCACCCAGCTCGAAGTGGTCATGAGCAAGGACCTGCTCCTGCTGGACGCGGACATCGACCCGCGCGAGGCCTTCAACACCCTGGACGGGGCCAACCGCCGGTACGCGCCCGCCGTGGACAGGGACGGCAGGCTCGCCGGCATCCTCACCCGCAAGGGCGCCCTGCGCGCCACGCTGTACAGCCCGGCCACCGACGCGCAGGGCAAGCTGCGCATCGCCGCCGCCGTGGGCATCAACGGCGACGTGGCCGGCAAGGCCGAGCAGCTGCTCGGCGCGGGCGTCGACACCCTCGTCATCGACACCGCGCACGGCCACCAGGAGTCGATGATCAACGCCGTCAAGCTGGTGCGCGACCTCGACCCGCGGGTGCCCGTCGCCGCCGGCAACATCGTCTCCGCCGAGGGCGTCAAGGACCTGATCGAGGCGGGCGCGGACATCGTCAAGGTCGGTGTGGGACCGGGCGCCATGTGCACCACCCGCATGATGACCGGCGTGGGCCGCCCGCAGTTCTCCGCGGTCCTGGAGTGCGCAGCCGAGGCGAGGAAGTACGGCAAGCACGTCTGGGCCGACGGCGGTGTCCGCCACCCGCGCGACGTGGCGATGGCGCTCGCGGCCGGCGCTTCCAACGTGATGATCGGCTCCTGGTTCGCGGGCACCTACGAGTCGCCGGGTGACCTCCAGCACGACGCCAACGGCCGTCCCTACAAGGAGTCGTTCGGCATGGCCTCCGCGCGCGCGGTGCGCAACCGCACCTCCGAGGAGTCGGCGTACGACCGCGCCCGCAAGGCGCTGTTCGAGGAGGGCATCTCCACCTCCCGGATGTTCCTCGACCCGGCCATGCCGGGCGTCGAGGACCTGATCGACTCGATCATCGCGGGCGTCCGCTCCTCGTGCACCTACGCCGGGGCCGGCTCCCTGGAGGAGTTCGCCGACAAGGCCATCGTCGGCATCCAGAGCGCGGCCGGCTACGCCGAGGGCAAGCCGCTGCACGCCAGCTGGAACTGAGCCCGCCGAGTACCCGAGAAGTGAACCACCGACAGTGCTGAACGATCTCGACGAACGCATCGTGCACGCCCTCGCCGAGGACGCCCGCCGCTCCTATTCGGACATCGGGCAACTGGTCGGCCTGTCCGCGCCCGCCGTGAAGCGGCGCGTGGACCGGCTGCGCGCCACCGGGGCCATCACCGGTTTCACCGTCCGGGTCGACCCGGCGGCACTCGGCTGGGAGACCGAGGGGTTCGTCGAGATCTACTGCCGGCGCCATACTTCGCCGGAGACGATCCAGCGGGGCCTGGAGCGCTACCAGGAGGTCGTGTCCGCCTCCACCGTCACCGGTGAGGCGGACGCGATCGTCCAGGTCTTCGCCGCCGACATGCGCCACTTCGAGCGCGTCCTGGAGCGCATCGCCGGCGAGCCCTTCGTGGAACGGACGAAGTCCGTCCTGGTGCTCTCCCCCCTGCTGCGCCGCTTCTCGTCGGGCGCGCCGGGTTAGGCCTCCCGCTCGGACCATGCCGGGTTCGCGGGCCCCGATGCCTGATCCGGCCTGATCCGAACGGAAGACCCCGGGTCAGGGGCGGCAGCGCGTCGTCGACTTCCGGTCGATCGCCGAGAGCAGGCGCCGCATGCCCATCGCATGCCCGCCCGTGGAGACCAGTCGCCGGTAGAGGGCTCCGGCCGGGCCGGGGAAGGCGGCCCGGGTCTCGGCGCACAGCCGCGAACGCCCGGGACCGGCCGGTTCGAGGCGGAACGTCAGCGCGTACGACGAGAAGCGGTGGCATCCGGTGAGGACCAGCTCCCGGCCCGTGTCGGCGGCGACCACCCGGAACCCGGGGAGAGTCGAGCCCTCCGCGAAGGGGCGCGGTCCGGACAGCGCGCGGTCGGCGCACCCAGGTCCTCGACTCCCCGGACGTACGTCAGGGGCACCCCGAGGCCGGCGCGGCGCGTGGCGAGTGCCCGGGGGGTCGGCCCGGAGCCGTCGCGGGAGGCCGCGGGGCGGCTGCGGGGCCCGTGCTGCGACCTCGTCGCGCGGGGGCGCAACGAATCGCCGTTCATCCTGGTTGCACGCAACGATTCGCTCACCGGCGCGCAACGGCTCCTGCTTGTCCGCCGAAGACGGCCGAACATACGGTCTAAGCGACCCCCGACGCCCCGTACCGCTGAGGAACATCCATGCGCACCGCCCTGCTCCAGAGCTCCGGCCGTCCCGGCTCCGTCGGCGAGAACCTCAAGGTCCTCGACGCCGCCGCCGGCCGGGCCGCCGCCGCCGGGGCCGGGCTGCTGGCGACGTCGGAGCTGTTCCTGACCGGATACGCGATCGGCGACGACATCGGCCGGCTCGCCGAGCCCGCCGACGGCGACTGGGCGGACGCGGTCGCCGAACTGGCCTGCCGGCACGGACTGGCCGTCGCCTACGGCTACCCGGAGCGGGAGGGCGAGACGGTCCACAACTCCGTCCAGCTGATCTCCGCCGACGGCACCCGCCTCGCCAACTACCGCAAGACGCACCTGTTCGGCGACTTCGAGCACGCCCAGTTCACACCGGGCGAGCAGCCGGTCGTCCAGGCGGAGCTGAACGGACTGACCGTCGGCCTGATCATCTGCTACGACGTGGAGTTCCCGGAGAACGTACGCGCCCACGCCCTCGCCGGCACCGACCTCCTCGTCGTCCCGACGGCGCTGATGCACCCGTTCCAGTTCGTCGCCGAATCCCTGGTCCCGGTGCGCGCCTTCGAGAACCAGATGTACATCGCCTACGTCAACCGGGTCGGAACCGAGGGCGAGTTCGAGTTCGTCGGGCTCTCCGCCCTGGCCGGCCCGGACGGGGTGGCCCGCACCCGCGCCGGACGGTCCGAGGAACTGGTCCTCGCGGACGCCGGTCCCGCGTTCCTCGCCGCCTCCCGCGAGACCAACCCGTATCTGGAGGGCCGCCGCCCCGGCCTCTACGGGTCCCTCGTCTGAACCACCCGAACCCCCCACCCCAGTTCTTTCGCGCAAGGAGTCCGTACCCCATGACGTCCACGGTGCCCAACGCCGTCGAGCACGCAGGCGAGCAGCAGCCGCCGATCACCATGTTCGGCCCGGACTTCCCGTACGCGTACGACGACTTCCTCGCCCACCCGGCGGGTCTCGGCCAGGTCCCCGCGACCGAGCACGGCACCGAGGTCGCGATCATCGGCGGCGGCCTGTCCGGCCTCGTCGCCGCCTACGAGCTGATGAAGATGGGCCTCAAGCCCGTCGTCTACGAGGCCGACAGGATCGGCGGCCGGCTGCGCACCGTCGGTTTCGAGGGCTGCGACGAGTCGCTGACCGCCGAGATGGGCGCCATGCGCTTCCCGCCGTCCTCGACCGCCCTCCAGCACTACATCGACCTGGTGGGCCTCGAAACCCGGCCCTTCCCCAACCCGCTGGCCGAGGCGACCCCGTCCACCGTCGTCGACCTCAAGGGCGAGTCGCACTACGCCGAGACCATCGACGACCTGCCGCAGGTCTACCGGGACGTGGCGGACGCCTGGAACAGATGCCTGGAGGAGGGCGCCGACTTCTCCGACATGAACCGCGCCCTGCGCGAGCGCGATGTGCCGCGCATCCGCGAGATCTGGTCCCGGCTGGTGGAGAAGCTCGACAACCAGACCTTCTACGGTTTCCTGTGCGACTCCGCGGCCTTCCGGTCCTTCCGGCACCGGGA
The DNA here is from genome assembly GCF_044743035.1 of Streptomyces sp. NPDC087787. Lineage (NCBI taxonomy): Bacteria > Bacillati > Actinomycetota > Actinomycetes > Kitasatosporales > Streptomycetaceae > Streptomyces > Streptomyces sp. NPDC087787. The sequence goes on along the minus strand of NZ_JBIUVQ010000004.1, from coordinate 68,805 downwards.
GATCTTCGGCCAGGTCGGCTTCGGCACCGGCGGCTGGGACACAGACTTCCCCAACTCCATCCTGGAGATCCTGCGCGTCGTCTACACCGAGGCCGACGACCACCACCGCGGCATCGTGGGCGGCTCGCAGCAACTGCCTCTGCGGCTGTGGGAGCGCGAACCGGAGAAGATCGTGCACTGGCCCTACGGCACGTCGCTGAGGTCCCTGCACGTGGACGGCGAACCGCGCCCCGCCGTGACCCGGCTGCACCGCACCGCGAACAACCACATCACGGTGACGGACGCGAACGGCGACATCCGCACCTACAAGGCCGCCATCTTCACCGCCCAGTCCTGGATGCTGCTGTCCAAGGTCCAGTGCGACGACGCGCTCTTCCCGATCGACCACTGGACCGCGATCGAGCGCACCCACTACATGGAGTCCAGCAAGCTGTTCGTGCCCGTGGACCGGCCCTTCTGGCTGGACAAGGCCGTCGACGACAAGGGCGAGCCGACCGGCCGGGACGTGATGTCGATGACGCTCACCGACCGCATGACCCGCGGCACCTACCTGCTCGACGACGGCCCGGACAGGCCCGCCGTCATCTGCCTCTCCTACACCTGGTGCGACGACAGCCTGAAGTGGCTGCCGCTGTCCGCGAACGAGCGGATGGAGGTCATGCTGAAGTCACTGTCCGAGATCTATCCGAACGTCGACATCCGAAAGCACATCATCGGCAGCCCGGTGACCGTGTCCTGGGAGAACGAGCCCTACTTCATGGGCGCGTTCAAGGCCAACCTGCCCGGCCACTACCGCTACCAGCGGCGCCTGTTCACCCACTTCATGCAGGACCGGCTGCCCGAGGACAAGCGGGGTGTCTTCCTCGCCGGCGACGACATCTCCTGGACGGCCGGGTGGGCCGAGGGCGCCGTGCAGACCGCGCTGAACGCGGTCTGGGGTGTCATGCACCAGTTCGGCGGCGGCACCGACCCGGCCAACCCCGGCCCCGGCGACGTCTACGACGAGATCGCTCCGGTCGAACTCCCGGAGGACTGAGGGGAGTTGAGGGCGGTCACACCCCGGCCGCCCGCGCAGCCCCGAACACCTCCGCGGCGACGTCCTTGAGCTCCTCGGCGTCCCGCAGGCGGCCCTGCACATCGATCAGGATCTCCTCCATGCCGATCGCCGCGTACGCGAGGAGGTCCTCGGCGATCTGGGCCGCGCTGCCCTGGAAGGGCCGGCGCCCGGCACCGTCGTACGCCTTGGCCGAGTACGCCGCGTTCACCCGCAGCACCGTGCGGATCGGCTGCTGCCGGCCCCGCTCGGCGGCCAGGTCCCGCACCGCGTCCCACTCGCTCGCGAGCCGCTCGGCGCCGCCCGCGGCCACCGGCAGCCAGCCGTCGGCGTGCTCGACGAGCCGCTCCCTGGCCTTTCGGGTGCTCGCGGCCAGCAGGATCGGGATCGGCCGGGCCGGCTTGGGGCCCACCACGGCCGACTCGATCTTCGTGATACGGCCGTCGTAGCGCACCGGGTCGGGCCCCCACACGGCCCTGCAGACGTCGATCACCTCGTCCAGCACCCGGCCGCGCTCCTTGATCGGCCGGATCCCCGTCGCCGCGTACTCGTCCAGCGACCAGCCCGTGCCGAAGCCGGCGATCACCCGGCCGCCCGAGGCCGCGTCCAGCGAGGCGAGGGACCGGGCGAGCTGGAACGGCACGTGCAGCGGCGCGACCAGCACGCTGGTGCCCAGCCCGACCCGCTCGGTGGCCGCCGCGGCCAGGGCGAGGGTCACCAGCGGGTCGGCCACGTGCCGGTAGGAGTCGGGCCAGGGCACGCCCTCCATGCCGTACAGCCCCTGCGTGGCGGGCTCCGGGAACAGGGCCCGCTCGTAGACCCACACGCTGTCGTAGCCGACGCGCTCGACGGCGCGTGCCACGTCGGGCACGTCCCTGCCGAGGTCGTACTGACGGTTCTGCGGAAGGCCGATTCCCAGCCGGGTCGCCATGACGGTGCGCTCCTTCGTGATCGTCCGTGTCCCATGGTCAACGTACAGTGATCATGAGGCTGTTCCGGGAAGGTGCCCGCGGATGTCCGGATCAGCCGGACAGCGGAGTGAGCATCATGCGGCAGTCGAAGCCGACCGCCGTGTCCAGCCGCCGGGCGAACTCCTCGGCCACGTCGGGCAGTCGGCGCAGGGCCCACAGCGCCCGCGCCGCCGACCAGCTCGCCTCCCGCGCCCGCTCCAGGTCCCATGAACCGAGCAGGTGGGTGAGGGGGTCGGTGATCCGGAGCAGTTCGGGACCGGGCGTCAGGTCCTCGCGGACGCGTTCCTCCAGCGCCAGGAGGAAGTCGCCGACGCGGTCGAACTCGCCCTCCAGGTCGACCGGTTCGCACCGCGCCGCCCGGCAGGCGTCCAGCACGGCGAGGGCCAGGTCGTGGCCGATGTGGGCGTGGAGGCCCGCCAGCGCGAACTGCGCCGGCCGTACCCCGGGGTGCCGGCGGAACTGGAGCACCGGCCGCCAGCAGGCGGGTGTCCGCCGCGCGTCGGCGGCCGCGTCCACGGCGGCGAGGTACCGCCCGGCGAGCGGCGCGTCCAGCGTGGTCGCCGGCCACCGGCGGGCCGCCTCGGTGACGGCGAGGTACACACGGTGGAAGACCGCGATCCCGTCGCGCTCGGGCAGCGCGGCGGCCAGGTCGCGCATCCGGACGACCGTCGCGTCCACCGCGCCGCCTGGGCCCGGACCGCCATGGGTGAGTTGTGCCGATTGCCCCATGGAGGCAGCGTCCCAGGCCCCGGCCGGCCCGGGCGCCGACGGGCCCGGCGCGTCCCCGGAACGAGGGAACGCGCCCGCCGACGGAACGGGCGGGGCGCTCCCACGGGGCAGGCGGGGCGGCGGCCTACGAGGCCGGCCGGGTGCCCTCGGCCTCCTCGCCGTACGACGACGTGCCCTCGTCCAGCAGCGGCTCCTGCCGCTTGAGGTGGGCCGGCGCGAAGGCGCGCAGCGCGTGGTAGCCCGTGATGACGACCAGGGTGCCGAGCGCGATGCCGCTGAGGGAGAAGGTGTCGCTGAACTTCAGGCTGACGTTGCCCACGCCGATGATGATGCCCGCCGCGGCCGGCACCAGGTTCAGCGGATTGCGCAGGTCGACCTTGGCGTTGATCCAGATCTGCGCGCCGAGCAGACCGATCATGCCGTACAGGATGACGGTGATGCCGCCGAGGACACCGCCCGGGATCGCGGCCACTACCGCGCCGAACTTGGGGCAGACGCCGAACAGCAGCGCGAATCCCGCGGCGGCCCAGTACGCGGCGGTGGAGTAGACGCGGGTCGCGGCCATCACGCCGATGTTCTCGGAGTAGGTGGTGTTCGGCGGACCGCCCACCGCGGTCGACAGCATGGAGGCCACACCGTCCGCCGAGATCGCGGTGCCGAGCTTGTCGTCCAGCGGGTCGCCGGTCATCTCGCCGACCGCCTTCACATGCCCCGCGTTCTCCGCGACCAGCGCGATGACGACGGGCAGTGCCACGAGGATCGCCGACCACTGGAAGCTGGGTCCGTGGAAGGACGGCAGCCCGATCCAGTCGGCCTTGCCCACACCCGAGAGGTCCAGGCGCCAGTGGTCGGTGAGCCTGCCGCCCGCGTCCACGGAGTGGATCTTTCCGAGGACCCGGTCGAACACCCAGGAGATGCCGTAGCCGAAGACCAGCCCGAGGAAGATCGCGATCCGGGACCAGAAGCCGCGCAGGCACACGACGGCCAGACCGGTGAACAGCATGACGAGCAGGGCCGTCCACTGGTCCTGCGGCCAGTAGGTGGAGGCGGTGACGGGAGCGAGGTTGAAGCCGATCAGCATGACGACCGCGCCGGTGACGATCGGCGGCATCGCGGCGTGGATGATCCGTGCCCCGAAGCGCTGCACGGCGAGACCGACCAGGAACAGCGCGGCACCGACGACGAACACCGCGCCGGTCACGGTGGCGCTGGTGCCGCCCTGCGCCCGGATGACCGCGGCGACGCCCACGAAGGAGAGCGAGCAGCCCAGATAGCTGGGCACCCGGCCGCGGGTGGCGAGCAGGAAGATCACGGTCGCGACGCCCGACATCATGATCGCGAGGTTGGGGTCGAGGCCCATGAGCACGGGGGCGACGAAGGATGCGCCGAACATGGCCACGACGTGCTGCGCGCCGAGTCCTGCCGTGCGGGGCCAGGAGAGTCGTTCGTCGGGCCGTACCACCGCTCCGGGTGCGGGCGTGCGCCCGTCACCGTGCAGCTTCCAGCGCACGCCGAGGTCCATGGTGGGATTTCGCTTTCTCTGTACGTGGAGCCTGTCCGCACCATTGTCGGGGGTGCCGGAGGGTCCCGTCCCCACCCGCCCCTGCTCAGCGCCGTCGAGGCCGCGCTCAGGCGCCGCTCAGGGCCGCGGGTCGGGCACCGCGTGGCTCGCGGGGCCGGTCTTCGTCCGGTTCCGGTCGCCCGCCCTGAGCACTCCCGCGAAGGCGACCAGACCGCACGCGAGGAGGGTCACCAGGCCGAAGGAGACCACCAGGCTGGTCGCCTGGGCAAGTCCGCCGATCGCGCTCGGCGCGACGAGCCCGGAGGTGTATGTGATGGTCGCGACACCGGCGATGGCCTGGCTGGGGTTCGGGCCGCTGCGGCCGGCCGCGGCGAAGCACAGCGGTACGACGACCGCGATACCCAGGCCCATCAGCGCGAATCCGGTCATCGCCACCGCCGGATGGCCCCCGGTGACGACGAGCAGGCCGCCGAGCACCGCCAGCACGCCGCTCGCCCGCACCGTGCGCACGGCGCCGAACCGGTCCACCACCCGGTCGCCTGCGATCCGCGCGATCGCCATGGTGAGGGTGAAGCCCGTGGTGCAGGCCGCCGCGAGCCCGGCCGAGGTCTCCAGCTGGTGCCGCAGATAGACCGCGGACCAGTCCAGGCTGGCGCCCTCCGCGAACACCGCGCAGAACCCGATCGCGCCGATCAGCAGCGCCGACTTCGGCGGCAGCGCGAACCGGGGCGGCGGCTCCTCGTCCTGCGCGGGCTGGAGGTCCAGCACCCAGGTGCAGGCGGCCACGCCCAGCACGGTCAGCACGGCGGCTGCCAGCAGATGGTGCAGCCGCGCGTCCGAGCCGAGGTGGGCTGCCACCGTGCCGGCCGCCGAGCCGACCAGGGCGCCCGCGCTCCACATGCCGTGCAGGCCGGACATGATCGAGCGGTCGAGCCGGTTCTCGACCTCCACCCCGAGGGCGTTCATCGCGACGTCCGCCATGCCCGCCGTGGCGCCGTAGAGGAAGAGGCCGAGGCACAGGGTCAGGAGGTTCGGCGCGAGGGAGGGCAGGACGAGTGCGAGCGTCCACAGCGCGATCAGGCCGCGCAGCGCGTTGCGGGCGCCGAAGCGGTGGCTGATGCCGCCCGCGAGCGGCATCGCGAGGGACGCGCCGAGCGCCGGGAAGGCCAGCGCGAGGCCGAGCTGCCCGGCGCTGACCCCGGTGTGGTCCTGGATCCACGGCACACGGGTCGCGAACGAGCCGGTGACGGCGCCGTGCACGGCGAAGACGGCGGCCACGGCGTACCGGGCGCGCCGTACCTCGCGCTGTTCGTAGACCACTGCGCTCATTGTCCGGCCCCTCCCGGGCTGACCGTCGTTGCCCCTCGCGCTCTCGCGCCGACGTAAACTATCAGGGAACCTGCCTGATAGATAGCCGATATCGCGGACGGCAGCAGCCCGCAGATCTGGGAGGATTCCCGGCATGCCCGCATCCCCGAGCACCGCCCGGGCCATCAACGACCGGCTCGCCCTGCGGCTGCTTCAGCAGCAAGGGCCTCTGACGGCAGGGCAGTTGAAGCAGCTCACCGGCCTGTCCCGGCCCACCGTCGCCGACCTCGTCGAGCGACTGACGGCCTCCGGCCTGATCGCCGTGGTCGGTGAGTCCGGCGAGCAGCGGCGCGGGCCCAACGCGCGGCTGTACGGCATCGTCGCCGACCGCGCCCATCTGGCCGCCCTCGACGTCCGCACGGACAGCGTGTCCGTGACCGTCGCCGACCTGCTGGGCCGGGAACTGGCCGCGGAGTCCGTGCCGATCGGCGGCGACGCGGGCACCGGGCCCGCGCTGGAGCAGGCGGTCGGTCTGGTGGAGCGGGTGGTCAAGGAGGCGGGGGCGGAGCGGCTGCACACGGTCGGCATTGGCGCGCCGGGCCTGATCGATCCGGTCACCGGTGAACTCCGCGACTCCACGGGACTGCCCGAATGGCACCGCCGGCTGGTGGCCGCCCTGCAGGAGCGGCTGCCGCGGGCCCGGGTCATCGTCGAGAACGAGACCAACCTCGCGGCGCTGGCGGAGCAGCGCGACGGGGCCGCCCGGGGCCGGGACACGTTCGTCCTGCTGTGGCTCGGCCACGGCACCGGCGCGGCCGTCGTCCTGGACGGAACCCTGCGCCGCGGTGCCTCCGGAGGCACCGGCGAGATCGGCTTCCTGCCCGTCCCGGGCACCGAGGGCCTGCCCTCGGCGACGGGCTGCGCGGACGGCTTCCACTCCCTGGCCGGCGCCGCGGCGGTGACGGAACTGGCCGAGCGGCACGGGCTGTCGGCCAACGGAACCGGCTCGGACCGCGCGGGGGGAACGGGTGCGGAGCCGGTCGCGGCGGAACTGGTGCGGGCGGCGGCACGGGCGACCACGGGGGCCGCCGGCTCCGCGGCGGCCTCGCGCTTCCTCGACGCCCTGGCCGACCGCGTCGTCCTCGGGGTGGCCTCCGTGGTGGCCGTTCTCGATCCCGGGTGCGTGGTCCTCGGGGGCGAGATCGGGCAGGCCGGAGGCGATGTGCTCGCCGCGCGCGTGGCGGAGCGCGTGGCCCGGATGTCCCCGCTGCCCACCGAGGTGAGGGCGGGCACGCTCGGCGGCCGGGCGGTGCTGCGCGGCGCGCTCGTGACCGCCCGCGACTGCGCCCAGGACGACCTGTTCGCCCCACCGGAGCGCTGAGGCCGCCCGGAGTCGGCTCGGCATCGCCAGGAAGCCGGCTCGGCGCCTCACGGAAGACGACTTGACGCCGCACGGGTGTCGGCCCGGCGTCGCGCGGAAGTCGGCCGGCGTCCCACGGCATCGGCCTGGCGCCGTGAGGAAGCCGGGCCCGGCGGCTCCACGGAGTCGGACCGGCGCTCCACCGAGTCAGACCGACGTTCCACGGAGTCTGCTTGGCGCTCCACGGAGACTGCCTGGCGTCCTACGGAGTCAGACCGGCGCTCCACGGAGTCAGCCCGGCGTTCTACGGAGTCGGCGTGGCGCCTCACGGAATCGGGCCGGGACCTCCGGCATCGGCCCGGCGCCGTAAGGGAGTCGGGCCCAGCCCCGTGCGAACTGCGCAGCTCGGGGCGGGCGTTCGGGACGGTGGGGTGGAACTTGCTTGCCCCATGCATCTGTTGACCTGTCTGGTCTAGTCCATTTAGGGTCGGACTGCGGCGCAGACCGGTCCGGCGGCGGTGACGACGGCCCTTGCCCGCCGCCGGACCTCCACGCCCGCGCACCGCCCCGCGGGCGGTACGTTCTGTGAGCCACCCCACACACTTCGTCCGTGGTCACGCCGATCGGGCGTGGCACACTGGCTCTGTACCAGTAGCAGCGCACTCCGGGGTCGGTGAAAGTCCGAACCGGCGGTTACAGTCCGCGACCCGGTCGCTTCCAGCGGCCGGTTGACCAGGTGGAATTCCTGGACCGACGGTTAAAGTCCGGATGGGAGGCAGTGCGCGGCGAGCGAGCACATCCGTGTGCGCCGCCGTCTCTGGGCTCGCCCTCCGCGGGCGGGTCCCGTCCGGCGTCGTCCTCCGAGTGTCCTCGTTCGTGCAGTCTGTCGACGTCGGCAGCCCCCGGAGTCCGTGCCCGAAGAGGCAGGAGGACCCGGGAAGTGTTCACCGGAATCGTCGAAGAGCTGGGCGAAGTCACCGCCGTGGAGGACCTCGGCGACGCCGCCCGCTTCCGGCTCCGCGGCCCCGTCGTGACCGAGGGCGCGCGGCATGGCGACTCCATCGCCGTGAACGGCGTCTGTCTCACCGTCGTCGAGCACGAGGGCGACGAGTTCACCGCCGACGTGATGGCGGAGACGCTCAAGCGCTCCAGCCTCGGCGTCCTCACCACCGGCTCCCGCGTCAACCTCGAACGCCCCACCGCCGTCGGCGCCCGCCTCGGCGGCCACATCGTGCAGGGCCACGTCGACGGCACCGGCACGATCCTGGAGCGCACCCCCTCCGAGCACTGGGAGATCGTGAAGATCTCGCTGCCGGCGGACCTCGCGCGCTACGTCGTCGAGAAGGGCTCCATCACCGTCGACGGCATCAGCCTCACCGTCGTCGAGGCCGGCGACGCGCACTTCACCGTCAGCCTCATCCCCACCACCCTGGCCCTGACCACCCTCGGCCTGAAGCAGCCGGGCGACCCGGTCAACCTCGAGGTGGACGTCGTCGCCAAGTACGTCGAGCGGCTGCTCGGCGACCGTTCCCGAGGAGCCGGACGGTGAACTGGCTCAACTCCGAGGCGTTCACCCTCCTCGGCCAGCACATCAAGTGGTCGGACATGACCGGCAACGTCATCGGGCTGCTCGGCCTGGCGTTCGGCTGGCGGCGCTCCATCTGGAGCTGGCCCACCCAGTTCCCGTCCGGCCTGATCCTGTTCGCCGCGTTCTCCACCGCCCACCTCTCGGGCAGCGCGGGCAAGCAGATCGTCGTCATGGTCGTCGCCGTCTTCGGCTGGTGGCAGTGGAACCGCGGCAAGGGCGGGGCGGCGGACGGCCACATCGCCGTACGGTTCGCCACCTGGCGCGAGCGTGCCGTACTGCTCGGCGCCGCCGCGGTCGGCACGGTCGCCGTCGCCGGACTGTTCCAGGCCTACCCGTCGCTGTCCTGGGACCCCTGGCCCGACGCCTACATCTTCGTCGGCACCGTCGTCGCCATGTACGCGCAGGCGCGCGGCATGGTCGAGTTCTGGTTCGCCTGGCTGCTCGTCGACGTCGTCGGCGTACCGCTCAACTTCGCCAACGGCTTCGCCTTCTCCGGCTTCGTCTACATCATCTACGGCGCGCTCGTCCTGTGGGGCATGCGCGACTGGTGGCTGCGCACCCGCACGGACGCGCGGCCGGTCCTGGAAGGAGCGCCCGCATGACAGCGGCACCCGTCCTCTACGGCACCGACACCATGGAGGACTTCACCCTCGACCCCGTCGAGCAGGCCGTCGCCGACATCGCGGCCGGACGCCCGGTCGTGGTCGTCGACGACGAGGACCGCGAGAACGAGGGCGACCTCGTCATCGCCGCCGAGAAGGCGACTCCCGAGATCGTCGCCTTCATGATGAGCGAGTGCCGCGGCCTGATCTGCGCCCCCATGGAGGGCGAGGAGCTGGACCGGCTGAAGCTGCCGCAGATGGTCGAGGAGAACACCGAGTCGATGAAGACCGCCTTCACGGTCTCCGTCGACGCCGGCGCCGCCCACGGCGTCACCACCGGCATCTCCGCCTCCGACCGGGCCACCACCCTCCAGCTGCTGGCGAGCGGCACAGCGCAGCCCGCCGACCTGGTCCGCCCCGGCCACGTCTTCCCGCTGCGCGCCCGCCCCGGCGGGGTGCTCGTCCGCCCCGGCCACACCGAGGCGGCCGTCGACCTCGCCCGGCTCGCGGGGCTCCGTCCGGCCGGCGCGATCGTCGAGATCGCCGGCGAGGACGGCCGGATGCTCCGCCTGCCCGAACTGATCGTCTTCGCCCGCAAGCACGGCCTGACGATCATCTCCATCGAGGACCTGATCGCGCACCGCCGCTCGCCCGGACTCCCGGACTTGCCCGAGCAGGGGGAACGGCTGTCCCAGCCCGCGGTCCTCCGCGAGGCCGAGGTCCGCCTGCCCACCGCGCACGGCGTCTTCACCGCGTACGGCTACCGCTCCACCGCCGACGGCGTCGAGCACGTGGCCCTGGTGCACGGCGAGATCGGCGACGGCGAGGACGTCCTGGTCCGCGTCCACTCCGAGTGCCTCACCGGAGACGTCTTCGGCTCCCAGCGCTGCGACTGCGGCCCCCAGCTGGACACCTCCCTGGAACGCATCCAGCAGGAGGGCCGCGGAGTGGTGGTCTACCTGCGCGGCCACGAGGGGCGCGGCATCGGCCTGATGTCCAAGCTGCGCGCCTACGAGCTCCAGGAGCGCGGCCGGGACACCCTCGACGCCAACCTCGAACTCGGACTGCCCGCCGACGCCCGCGACTACGGCGCCGGCGCGCGGATCCTCCAGGACCTCGGGGTGACGAGCGTCCGCCTGCTGACCAACAACCCCGACAAGACCGACGCCCTGCTCCACCACGGCCTGAAGGTCACCGGACGGGAGCCGATGCCCGTCCAGGCCGGCGAGCACAACCTCCGGTACCTGCGCACCAAGCGGGACCGGATGGGGCACGACCTGCCCTGGCTGGACACCACCGCCGTGTCCACCTGCGGCAACCAGTAAGCGAACAGACGCGAGGAGACACGTGAGCGGCAAGGGTGCACCGGAACTGTCCGTCCAGAACGTCGGGGACCTCAGGGTCGCCGTCGTCGCGGCGCAGTGGCACGAGAAGGTGATGGACGGACTGGTGGACGGGGCCCTGCGCGCCCTGCACGAACTGGGGATCGACGAGCCGACCCTGCTGCGGGTCCCCGGCAGCTTCGAGCTCCCGGTGGTGGCGAAGGTCCTGGCCGGCCGCGGCTACGACGCGATCGTCGCCCTCGGCGTCGTCATCCGCGGCGGAACCCCCCACTTCGACTACGTGTGCCAGGGAGTCACGGTCGGCCTGACCCAGGTGTCGGTCGACACCGGCGTCCCGGTCGGCTTCGGCGTGCTCACGTGCGACACCGAGGAGCAGGCCCTGGACCGGGCGGGCCTCGAGGGGTCCAGCGAGGACAAGGGCCACGAGGCGGTCACCGCGGCGGTCGCGACCGCCGCCACGCTCCGCTCGGTATCCGAACCCTGGCGGTGAGCAGCCGCCCGGAGCGCGTAGGGTTGGCACCACCATGTCCAAGAAGACGTTCGAGGAGCTCTTCACCGAGCTCCAGCACAAGGCAGCCGACGGCGACCCCGCCACCTCCCGCACCGCCGAACTGGTCGGCAAGGGCGTCCATGCCATCGGCAAGAAGGTCGTCGAGGAGGCCGCCGAGGTCTGGATGGCCGCCGAGTACGAGGGGAAGGAGGCGGCCGCCGAGGAGATCTCGCAGCTGCTGTACCACGTCCAGGTGATGATGGTCGCCCGCGGCATCTCCCTGGACGACGTCTACGCCCACCTCTGAGCACTCCGGGCAACCGCACACACTCCCGTACGAGACGAACAAAGGAAGCCGACCTCATGCTGCGCATCGCCGTCCCCAACAAGGGTTCACTCTCCGGCCCTGCGGCGGACATGCTGCATGAGGCCGGCTACCAGCAACGGCGGGAGTCCAAGGAACTGCGGATCGTCGACCCGGTCAACGAGGTCGAGTTCTTCTACCTCCGTCCCCGCGACATCGCGATCTACGTCTCCACCGGCCGCCTGGACATCGGCATCACCGGCCGCGATCTGCTCATCGACTCAGGCGCCGGCGCCGAGGAGATCCTGCCGCTCGGCTTTGCCCGCTCCACCTTCCACTACGCCGCCAAGCCCGGCGCGGTCGGCGGCATCGCGGACCTGAACGGCCGTACGGTCGCCACGTCCTACGAGGGCATCGTCAGCAAGCACCTTGCCGACAGCGGCATCGACGCCTCCGTCGTCCACCTGGACGGCGCCGTCGAGACCGCCATCGAACTCGGGGTCGCCGACGCCATCGCGGACGTCGTCGAGACCGGCACCTCCCTGCGCAACGCCGGCCTGGAGATCGTCGGCGAGTCGATCATGAAGTCCGAGGCGATCGTCGTCCGCCGCACCGGCGCCGACGTCGAGGAGCCCAAGGTGCAGCAGTTCCTGCGCCGCCTCCAGGGCGTCCTGGTGGCCCGGACGTACGTGATGATGGACTACGACTGCCGGGTCGAGCAGCTGGAGAGGGCCGTCGCGCTCACCCCCGGCCTGGAGTCCCCGACCGTCTCCCCGCTGCACAACGAGGGCTGGGTCGCCGTGCGCGCCATGGTCCCCGCCAAGGAGGCGCAGCGGATCATGGACGATCTGTACGAGATCGGCGCCCGGGCCATCCTCACCACGGCCATCCACGCCTGCCGCCTCTGAGGGACGAGGAGGCAACCAGAGATGTCCGAGCTGCCCGCACTTCCCGTCACCTTCCGCCCGGGCCGCACCCGGGCCGTCCTGCTCACCGCAGGGGCCGTCATATTCGTGGTGATCACCACCGTGGGCCTGCTGCTGGAGCAGCTCAGCCCCGGCGAACGGGTGAGTTTCGCCTTCACCGGCGCGCTCCTGGCGGGGGTCCTCGTCCTGCTCGCCCGGCCGAAGGTCGTCGCCGACGACTCGGGCGTCACCGTCGTCAACATCGCCGGCCGCCGCCGTCTGGAGTGGGCGGAGATCATACAGGTCAACCTGCGCCCGGGTGATCCGTGGGTGTTCCTCAACCTCAGCGACGGCACCAGCCTGGCCGCCCTCGGCATACAGCCGGGCATAGCGAAACAGCAGGCCATCGCCGACGCACGCGCCCTGCGCGCGCTCGTCGAAGCCCGTTCGGCCGCGGGCCCCGAGCAATCCGGCGACGAACCTCATAGCTGACTCGGGCGTCCACCCTGCCGCATCGGCCCGTGTCTTGATTAATCTGGTTGCGGACGCGTTTTCGCTGCGCCTCCGCCCCTGGGTCCCAAGACCGGTGCCAGGGGCTCCTGCTACCCGAGGAGTGACTCCCTCCGGCGATGGACGGATCGTCCTGCAGTACCTGCGCCGCCCCCTGCCGACATAGCGCGGACCTGTTCCGCGTGAACGCGGAGGCGGCGGCATCATGACCATCCCCCTGCTGCTCCTCGGAGCGGCTTTCCTGCTCATTCTCGCCAACGGCTTCTTCGTCGCGGCCGAGTTCGGCCTGGTCACGGTCGAGCGCCCGGACGCCGAGAAGGCCGCCGAGGAGGGCGACAGACGGGCCCTCAGGGTCGTCGAGTCCCTCAAGGAGCTGTCCTTCCAGCTCTCCGGCACCCAGCTCGGCATCACCATCACCTCCCTGGTCGTCGGCATGCTCGCCGAACCCGCGCTGGCCGGGCTGCTGCGCGGCCCGTTCGCGGCCGCCGGTGTCCCCGGAGGAGCCGTCTCCGGGGTCGCCGTCGTCGTCGGCATGCTGCTGGCCTCGGCGGTCCAGATGGTGATCGGCGAGCTCGTACCCAAGAACTGGGCGGTCTCCCGGCCCCTCCAGGTGGCGCGCTTCGTGGCCGGCCCCCAGCACCTCTTCTCGCGCCTGTTCCACCCGGTGATCTCCGCGCTCGACACGGTCGCCAACCGGCTGGTGCGCGCCCTGGGCGTCGAGCCCACGGAGGAGCTGGCCTCGGCCCGCACCCCCGGCGAGCTGGTCTCCCTGGCCCGCCACTCGGCCCGGGCCGGCGCCCTCGAACAGGACACCGCGGACCTCTTCGTGCGCACCCTGTCCCTGGGCGACCTGACCGCACAGCACGTCATGACCCCGCGGGTGAAGGTCAGCGCGCTCCAGTCCTCGGCGACCGCCGAGGACGTGGTCAACCTCACCCGCGCCACCGGACTGTCCCGCTTCCCCGTCTATCACGAGAAGATCGACGAGGTCGTCGGCATGGTCCACCTCAAGGACGCCCTCGCGGTGCCGTCCGACGAGTGGCTGCACACGCCGGTGGGCCGCATCGCCCGCCCGGCGCTGCTGGTCCCCGAGACCCTGCCGGTGCAGCCGCTGCTCGCCCAGCTCCGCAACGAGCAGCCGATCGCGGTCGTCGTCGACGAGTACGGCGGCACCGCGGGCGTCGTCACCCTGGAGGACATCGTCGAGGAGCTCGTCGGCGAGGTCCGCGACGAGCACGACGCCACCGACGTGCCGGAGGTGGCACCGGCCCCGCCCGAGGACGGCAGCCCCGCCTGGGACGTCGACGGCGGCTGCCGTGTCGACCTGCTCCGGCGGATCGGCCTGGACGCGCCCGAGGGCCCCTACGAGACCGTCGCCGGACTGGTCGCCGACCTGCTCGGCCGTATCCCGGCCCCCGGCGACCGCGCCGAGCTGCCGGGCTGGCGGCTGGCCGTGCGCCAGGTCGGGCACTACCGCGCGGAGCGGGTCCGGCTGGTCCGTACCGCCACCGTGACCGACGCGGTCCCGGCCGTGGCGGAGGCCGCCCGATGAGCGTGATCCAACTGCTGTTCGCCGCGCTGCTGGTCCTCGCCAACGGCTTCTTCGTCGGCGCCGAGTTCGCCCTCGTCTCCGTCCGCCGCAGCCAGATCGAACCGCTCGGCACCGCCCGGGCCCGCCAGGTGCTGCACGGTCTTGAGCGGCTGCCGCAGATGATGGCCGCCGCCCAGTTCGGCATCACCGTCTGCTCGCTCACCCTGGGCGCCGTCGCCGAACCCACGGTGGCCCGCCTGCTGGAGCCGGTGTTCGCATGGCTTCACCTGCCCAGCGGCGTGGTCCACCCGCTCGGCTACGTCATCGCGCTCGCGGCCGTGGTCTTCTTCCACCTCGTCATCGGCGAGATGGTGCCGAAGAACCTCGCCATGGCCGCGCCGGAGAAGGCCGCGCTGTGGCTCGGCCCCGGTCTGGTCGCCTTCGCCCGGCTGTGCCGGCCGATCACGGTGGCGCTCGGCGCCTGCGCCAAGGGTGTCCTGCGGCTCTTCCGCGTCGAGCCCAAGGACGAGGTCGAGGCCGCCTTCACCAGCGTGCAGCTCGGCCGGCTGGTCGAGGACTCCCGCCAGGCGGGGCTCCTCGACCCCGAGGAGCAGGAGCGCCTTGAGGACGCCCTGGAGCTGGGCTCGCGGCCGGTGACGGACGTCCTGCTCCCGCCCGAGGCACTGGTAACGGTCGGTCCGTCGGTCACGTCGGCCGAGATCGTCGCGCTCACCGCCCGCACCGGCTACTCCCGCTTCCCGGTCGCCGCCCCCGGCGGCGTCTTCCTCGGCTATGTGCACGTCAAGGACGTGCTCGACGTGGAGGACGCCGGGCAGGCCGTACCGCAGCGGACGTGGCGCCCGATGGCGACCCTGGGGGCCGAGCTGCCCCTGGACGACGCCCTGACCGTCATGCGCCGGGCGGCCACCCACCTGGCCCAGGTGGCGGACGCCTCCGGCACGGTGCTCGGCCTGGTGGCCCTGGAGGACGTGCTGGAACTGCTCGTGGGCGAGGTGCGCGACCCCGCGCACCGCCTGGCGGCCGAGGTACGGCTGACCGAGCCACGGGTCAGCGGCGAGCCGGAGGAGGCCCTGGCCACCCGGGCCCCGTGAGGCACCCGGACGCGGGGCCCCGGGATCCGTCCGTCACAGGGCCGACGGATCCTGGGGTCCCCGCCCCGACAGCACCTCCCCGTACGCCTGCATCAGGTCCGGCAGCCGCAGCGTCGACAGGTCGTCCCGGGTCGGGGTAGCCGGGTACGTCGACAGCCTGAGGTCCCGGTAGGCGCAGCTCTTCTCGTACAGGGTGCGCAGGAAGCGCCCGTTGCCGAGTTCGTCGATCCAGCCCTGGTCGACCACGTGCCCGGCGATCGAGTGCAGCTCGTCGCGGGCCTCGTCGTCCCACAGGTCGCCGTTCTCCGCGGCGAGCACCTTGCCGATCTCGGTGAGTTCCGCGGGCCGGTACGAGGGGAAGTCCACCCGGGTGGTGAAACGCGACGACAGCCCGGGGTTGGCGGCCAGCAGGCGGTCCATGCCCTCGGGATAGCCGGCCAGGATCACCACCAGGTGGTCGCGGTTGTCCTCGGCCCGCTTGAGCAGCACCTGGAGGGCCTCGTCCCCGTACGCGTCGCCCTTGCCGTAGCCGGAATTGGACAGGGAATACGCCTCGTCGAGGAAGAGCACGCCGCCGATCGCGGAGTCGATCAGCTCGTTGGCCTTGACGGCGGTCTGTCCCAGGTACTCGCCGACCAGGTCGGCCCGCTGCGCCTCCACCAGGTGGTCGCCGCCGAGCAGGCCGAGTGCGTAGAAGACACGGCCGAGGATGCGGGCGACGGTGGTCTTGCCGGTGCCGGAGGGGCCGGAGAAGACGAAGTGGCGCTTGGGCGGCTGCACGGGCAGCCCCTGCCCGGCCCGCAGCCGCGCCATGTTCAACTGCGCCGACAGGGCCTTGACCTGCCGTTTCACCGGTTCCAGACCCACCATGCGCTCGAGTTCGGCGAGTGCCTCCTCCAGTAACGCGGGGTCGGTGGGCCCGGTGGGCAGCGGAGGGTCGGCGGCCGGTGCGCGCCGGCGCACCGACGGATCGGCCACCGACGGCAGCGGACCGCTCACCGGCAGATCGGTCCCGGACAGCTTCAGGTCCCGGCCCTCGGTGCCGAACAGCGGGTCCAGCAGATCAGGGCCGTCCATGAGGTCCTGCCCGAGGCCGGTGAGGGTGATCGCGGCGAGACCGGCCGTGTCGTCGTACCCGTCGCCCTCGGCGATCGCCGCGAGCCGTGCCGAGGTGTCCATGAAGGCCGGATCGACCCGGTGCACCGCCCGGTACAGGGGGAGCGCCGCGGCGCTGCGGCCGGTGCCCTCGTGTGCCCGTGCCAGCCAGTACCTGAGCTCCTTGCGCTGCGGCTGCTCGCTGCGGCACCGCATCAGCGCGGCCGACAGCATCGGCTCGGCCTGCCCGTACATCTCCAGGCGCACCCGGGCCATGCCGCCGAACAGCCCGGCCTCTATGCCGAGCAGCGGATCGTCGAGCAGCGGGTCGGTGTGCCGGACGAGCTGCTCCCAGTCCTTGACGAGGTAGGCGCGGCAGGCGTGCAGGAAGCGGACCTGGGCGTCGGTGTCCACGGGCGGCAGCCCGGCGAGCGCGCGGTCCAGCTCGGGGACGTGGCGGCCGTCCAGCCAGTGCGAGGCGTGCGCGAGCAGCAGATCGCGCGGGCTCTCCAGCACGGGCTGCACCCACCAGCCCAGCCAGTACCAGGAGTTGAGGGTGCGGCGGTGCCGGGCGCGCTGTTCGCCGAAGCGTTCGCGGTGCCGGTACATCCTCAGCAGCGCGGTGGTCGTGTCGACGCGCAGCGCGTGCAGGCCGAGCCAGCCGTCGGCCATCGCCGGGTCCAGCCGCACCGCGGCCCGGAACTCCTCCTCCGCCTGTGGATAGGCCCCCATGGTGTAGGCGTCCACGCCTCGCAGCCACGCGAGGTCGGCCGGGGCCTTCGGGCCCTGCGTGCCGAAGTCCATCACGTCCCCCACAAACCGTGCCCCCGAAGGTTCGCCGCCAGGCATCCACCTGACGGCTTCCTGTGGTCGAACCGCTGTACCGCGGACCGGAGTTGCAGGTGCGCGAAGCAGCCGTTCGAAGGTCGCACCGAGGGCATGGTACCCGTGGGGCCGCCGGTCGCCGAAGGGTGCCGCACGGGCCGTTCGGCGAGGTGGCGGCGGACGGGACGCACCGTGCGTGGTGACCGAGTGTGAGCAAATGGCGTCACGCAGCGTCCGGAGAATGCGAAAAGGGCAGAACGAAGCCCCCGATCACGGGGGAACAACCGGGGGCTTCGTGTTTGCGGGCGGTACGCGATGACCGCTCATTCAGAACGTAAGACCTGTACGGCCCCCGGGTCAAGCGGAGTTGAGGGACTCGGGAAAGTCGCCCGGCGCGGATCTTCACAAGTTCAGCACATTGCCGACGACTCATCACCGTCAGTGACGAACTGGTCCGGTCCAACGACCCCGGCGGGCCCCGGAAGCACCGAGTACCCCTTGGGCAACTGCCGCACCAGAAGATCCGAGAACGGCCGCGAGGGGTCCTCGGCGAAGTGCCGCCGCTCGGCCTCGACCCACCCGGACCAGAACTCCCGCTGCTGCTCCCCGTCCCGCGACCGGCCCCGCGCCCAGGCCTCCTCGCGCGGCAGATCCATCCACAGCAGGTGTGCCAGATACGGGCGCAGCGCCCGCCGTCCCGCGCCCACGCCCTCGACCAGGATCACGGGCGCCGGCGGCAGCAACCGTGCGGTCCCGAACCGCCGCTCGCGCCAGTCGTAGGGGGCGTAGCGCGCCGTCGCCCCCCGCCCGAGCGGGTCGACGACCTCACGCAGCAGCCGCCCCTCCCAGCCGAACAGCTCCTCATGGCTCGCGACGTCGTCCAGGTGCAGCACCGGCGCGCCCCCCAGCGCCGCGGCCAGCTTCCCCGTGAACGTGGACTTCCCGGATCCCGCGTGCCCGTCGACACCGATCAGCCGCACGGTCCCGCAGGACGGCGGCACATCACGGAGGAAGGCGGCGAGGGCGTGGATGGCGGTTCCCGGTGAGCTGGGAGGGCGACTGTTCTCGGTGGTCAGTCTAGTGACCGCTGCCGGCGCCACTGCCCCTCGTGTGTCCGGCTCCGTGGGGACTCGACGCAGGTCATGCCAGTGGTGGAGACCAATATTGGTGGGCGTGGCGTATGTCGAAGTGCTGGCAGGAGCCGGGTGGCGCGGCCATAGTGGGCCCAGCCACGGACCCGCCCCGACGTCGGACACCTGGGGGTCATCCACCCATGAGCAGAGCCGAACAGCCGTCCCGCAGATCCGTTCTGGCCGTCGCGGTCGCCGCGGCGGCCATGGCGGGTGGTGCGGCCCCGGTGGCTGCCGCGGCCACGGCCGCCCCCGCCGCCGGCGCCAAGGGCGCCGGAGCCGCCCCCGCCCGCCCGGTCGACTACCGCGCCTGGACCACGTACACCGACTGGCGCGCGGGCACGACCCGCGGCACCCGCGCCGTCGCGGGCGCCCGGCCCGGCCTGGAGATCGAGAAGCCCGCGGGCACCACCGACTACACCGACCCGCACACCGGCACGACCGCCACCTGGGAGTACGGAACCTGGACCAGCCCGGCGCACCGGCTGTCCGTACCGGCCACGGAGGCGGTCGCCTCCTGGAACGCGCACACCCCGGCCGGCACCTGGATGCAGGTCGAACTGCGGGGCACGTACTCCGACGGCACGGACACCCCCTGGTACGTGATGGGCCGCTGGGCCGCCGGCGACCAGGACATCAAACGGACCTCCGTCGACGGCCAGAGCGACGGCCGCAGCACGATCTGGACGGACACCTTCTCCCTGGACGACCCGGCCTCCGGGCTGCGCCTCGCCTCCTACCGGCTGCGGCTCACCCTCCACCGCCGGCCCGGCACCCGGCTGACACCGACCGTCTGGCGGATCGGCGCCATGGGCTCCGACGTACCCGACCGCTTCACCGTCCCGGCCTCCACGCCCGGAGTGGCCAGGGAGTTGACGGTCCCGCGCTACTCGCAGTCGATCCACTCCGGCCAGTACCCCGAGTACGACAACGGCGGCGAGGCCTGGTGCAGCCCCACCTCCTCGCAGATGATCATCGAGTACTGGGGCGGGCGGCTCACCCCCGGGCAACTGTCCTGGGTCGACCCGTCCTACGCCGACCCGCAGGTGTGCAACGCGGCCCGGTACACCTACGACCACCAGTACGAGGGCTGCGGCAACTGGCCGTTCAACGCCGCATACGCCGCCACGTTCAAGGACCTGCAGGGGGTGGTGACCCGGCTCGGCTCGCTCACCGACCTGGAGACGCTGATCGCGGCCGGGATCCCCGCCATAACGTCCCAGTCCTTCCTCAATACCGAGCTGACCGGGGCCGGTTACGGCACCAACGGCCATCTCATGACCGTCATCGGCTTCACCGCCGACGGCGACGTGATCGCCAACGACCCGGCCTCGCCGAGCGATTCGGCGGTACGGCGCGTCTACCGGCGCCGGGAGTTCGAGAACATCTGGCTCAGGACCAAGCGCTACAACGCCTCCGGCAAGGTGGCCTCCGGCTCCGGCGGCATCTGCTACCTGTACTTCCCGGCCCACCTCACCGGCCCCCAGCGCAAGGCGCTCGCCGCCGTGGGCGTGAGCTGACCGAAACCGCGCGCGTACGAGGGCCCCGGGCGACCGGGGCCTTCCCGGCGCTCTGCCTCCGCGCCCGGCCGGCCTGCCATACTGCGGTTGTCCGACCGCCAGTTGGAGGCCAGGGTCGAATTGAACGTCAGGCAACCGCGTGAGACCGCCCTCCCGCACGCTCTCGACTCCGTTCGAGCGGGAAGGACCACCAGCCGGGTGCGCGGCACCGAGCGCTCCGCGGGGCGTCGCGCCGAACTTCTCGCCATCGGGCGGAGGTTGTTCGCCGACACCTCCTACGATGCCCTCTCGATGGACGACATCGCCCGGCAGGCCCATGTGGCCAAGGGGCTGATCTACTACTACTTCCGGTCCAAGCGCGGCTACTACCTGGCGATCATCGAGGACTCCGTGGCCGACCTGGTCACCTCCGCGGCGCGCGGCCTGGACATGCCGGCCGTGGACCGGGTGCACCGCACCATCGAGGCCTATCTGCGCTACGCGGAGCACAACCAGGCCGCCTACCGCACCATCGTCAGCGGCGGCGTCGGCTTCGACACCGAGGTGCACTCCATCCGGGACGGCGTGCGCGAGGCCATCGTCGCGACCATCGCGGAGGGCGCCTACGGCCGTACCGCCATCGCCCCGGTGGCCCGTATGGGGCTGCTCGCCTGGGTCTGCAGTGTCGAGGGCGCCACCCTGGACTGGATCGGCCGGCCAGGACTCTCCCGGGACACCATGCGCGACCTGCTGGTGAAGACCCTCGGCGGCGCGCTGCGCGCCATCGAGGAGATCGACCCGACCCACCCGGCCCCCGCACCGGCCCGCCGCGACGGCTGAGAGGCGAGGGACGAGAAATGGACGGGGCGGAGGGGGACTCGCCCTCCGCCCCGCGTAGGGGAAGGCGTGCTAACCGATCGCCTTGATCAGCTCGCCGCTCGCCGTGTCGCCGCTCAGTTCCCACAGGAACGTCCCGCCGAGGCCCTGGTCGTTCTTGTACGCCATCTTGGTCGCGATGGTCTCCGGAGTGTCGTAACTCCACCATTCGCGGCCGCACTTGGCGTACGCGGTGCCGCCCACCGTGCCGGTCGCCGGACAGGTGTCCTTGAGCACCTTGTAGTCGTCGATGCCCTGTTCGTACGTGCCGTTCGCCGGGCCCGTGGCCGTGCCGCCCGGGGCGTCCTGGGTGACGCCGGTCCAGCCGCGTCCGTAGAAGCCGATGCCGAGCAGCAGCTTCGAGGCGGGGATGCCGAGGCCCTTGAGCTTGGTGATGGTCGCCGAGGTGGTGTACTCCTCCTTCGGGATGCCGGAGTACGAGGTCAGCGGCGAGTGCGGAGCAGTCGGCCCGGCCGCGTCCCAGGCGCCGAAGTAGTCGTAGGTCATGGGGTTGTACCAGTCGACCCGGGCCGCGGCGCCCGCGTAGTCGGCCGCGTCGATCTTGCCGCCGTCGCTCGCGTCCGCCGGGATCGCCGCGGTGACGAGCGCATCGCCGCCGAACTTGGCGCGCAGCGCCGTCATCAGGTTCGTGAAGGCCTCGCGGCCGCTGGTGTCGCAGGTGTCGCCGCAGGCGTTGGGGTACTCCCAGTCGATGTCGATGCCGTCGAAGACGCCCGCCCACCTGGGGTCGTTGACCAGGTCGTAGCAGGACTGGGCGAAGGCGGCCGGGTCCTTCGCGGCGTCGCGGAAGCCGCCGGACCAGGTCCAGCCGCCGAACGACCACAGCACCTTCAGGCCGGGGTGCTTCTCCTTCAGCTTCAGGAGCTGGTTGAAGTTGCCGCGCAGCGGCTGGTCCCAGGTGTCGGCGACGCCGTCCACCGACTCGTCGGCGGTGTAGGCGCGGTCGGTCGCCGCGTAGGCGTCGCCCATGGCGCACCGGCCGCCGGTGACGTTGCCGAAGGCGTAGTTGATGTGGGTGAGCTTCGCCGCGGAGCCGGAGGTCTCGATGTTCTTGACGTGGTAGCCGCGGTCGTAGACGCCCCATTCGGTGAAGTAGCCGACCACTTTGGAGCCCTCGGCGGCCGACGGGGCGGCGGACCGGGTGGGGGTGGCGGTGGCCGTGCTCGCACCGGCGAGCAGTCCGGCGCCGAGGGCGACGGTACAGGCGGTGGACAGCAGCGCCCGGAGGCGGTGCGGAGTGTGCATCGGTGTCTCCTCGTGGGGGAGAGGGGATCGTGCCGATTGGCATGAACGCGGAATGCGTGGTTCCGGGGCACCGTAGGAGGACTGGACCAGTGGGGTCAATGGTTCGGACCAATTTCCGGCCCCGGGGATTTCTGGAAGTAAGCGCTCGTTAACCGGTGACGCGATGCCCCGGATCGGGCATACTCACAGCGCACAGCCGCTGGTCAGCAGCTACCGAGACCCGGGATCGCCGACACCCGGCTGGGCCCGAGAACGACCCCGGCGGAGCCGCCCCACCCAAGGCGCACATCCGCCGATGTGCCCGAAAGGGAGGAGAGCGTCGCCATGCCCGACCGCGCCCCGCAGCCGGTGGACCGGCAACTGCCCACGGAGGAGGCCCGGGATCTGATCTCGCTCGTCCGCGACATCGCGCAGCACGAGATCGCCCCGAAGGCGGCTGAGGAGGAGGACGCGGGACTCTTCCCGCGCGAGGTCTTCACCCTGCTCTCCCGCTCCGGACTGCTCGGCCTGCCCTACGACTCCGCGTACGGCGGAGGCGACCAGCCCTACGAGGTCTACCTCCAGGTCCTGGAGGAACTGGCCGCGGCCCGCCTCACCGTCGGCCTCGGCCTGAGCGTGCACACCCTCGCCTCCTACGGGCTCGCCGCCTACGGCACCAAGAAGCAGCAGGTGGAGCATCTGCCCGCGATGCTGGGCGGCGGCCTGCTCGGCGCGTACGCCCTCTCCGAGCCGGCCTCCGGCTCCGACGCCGCCTCGCTCAGCACCAAGGCGGTCCGGGACGGCGACGGCTGGGTGCTCACCGGGACCAAGTCCTGGATCACCCACGGCGGGGTCGCCGACTTCTACACGGTGATGGCCCGCACCGGAGAGCGGGGCCCGCGCGGCATCACCGCCTTCCTGGTGCCGGGTGACGCCGAGGGCCTGAGCGCCGCGGCCCCGGAGAAGAAGATGGGCCTCAAGGGCTCGCCCACCGCGCAGATCCACCTCGACGGCGTCCGGGTCGGCGACGACCGGCGCCTGGGGGAGGAGGGGCAGGGCTTCGCCATCGCCCTGTCCGCGCTCGACTCCGGGCGGCTCGGCATCGCGGCCTGCGCCATCGGCCTCGCCCAGGCCGCGCTGGACGAGGCGGTCGGCTACGCCGCCGGGCGGCAGCAGTTCGGGCGGCCGATCTCCGACTTCCAGGGCCTGCGCTTCATGCTCGCCGACATGGCCACGCAGATCGAGGCGGGCCGCGCGCTGTACCTGGCGGCGGCGCGGCTGCGGGACGCGGGCCTGCCGTTCGCGCGGCAGGCGGCCATGGCCAAGCTGTTCTGCACCGACACGGCCATGAAGGTCACCACGGACGCCGTCCAGGTGCTCGGCGGATACGGCTACACCACGGACTTCCCGACCGAGCGCTACATGCGCGAGGCCAAGGTCCTGCAGATCGTCGAGGGCACCAACCAGATCCAGCGGATGGTCATCGCCCGTCACGTAGCGGGTCCCGAGACCCGCTGAGCCGCGCGAGACCGGCCGGCGGCGCCGCCAGGCGGACCCACTCCGGGTCGTGCCGTCCCGGCAGGGTGCGGCCGCGGTCGGCCCAGGTGCGCATCAGGTCGCGGTAGATCGGCGGGTCCGCGGGCTGCGGAGGCGCAGGCGGAACCGATTCTGCGGGCGGCGGCGGCATGAAGACCCGCCGCCGTCGTCCGGCCGCCGGATGCGTGGTGGTCATACCCGGGCAACGCGGAGTGCGGGGCACAGGTCACCACCCGGTGGAATCGAGCGTGAGTTCACCGGCGTCCGGGCCGGCGGCCTCCGGGACGCGGGTGGGCTGTTCGGCACCACGGCGGCCTGCGTGCCAGGGCCGTGGCGCACGGACGGACGAGGGCGCCCGGCGCTGCCGCGGCGCCGCTCAGGCGGCGTACCGGTGAAGCTGCGGCACGCGCATCGGGCGGGAGCCCGGGCCGCCGACGTGCGAGAAGGGCTGCGTGCGCCAGTCGAGGCCCTGCGGGAGCGTCAGCAGCAGCGCGGTGTCCTGCTCCTGGGGACCGAAGGACTCGTCCGCGGGCCGGGCCTCGGACGCCCAGCGGCCCGTACCGGCGCAGACCGTGAGCCCGAACGGGTTCCACGGCGAGGCGCACAGCGCGTGCTCCGGCAGCACCTCCTCGTCCGCCAGCAGGGCGATGGGCTGCGCGCACTCCGGGCACATCACCCGGTACATCTCGAAGGTGTCGTAGGCGTCGGCTTCCGCGCCTTCCACGTCGTCGTCGGTATCGGATTCCAGCCACTCCGGCTGGAGTTCGACGACCGACTGCCGTCGCCTGGGCACAGAACGACCAGGGCGCTTGAGACTCTGCATGGGATTCTCCCCCTAAGGCTGGGCCGTGAAAGGCACTGCGGCCTCGACCACAGCAAGCACTTCCCGTCCGCTCTCGCCGGTAATCACGAGACCATCACGCAGGGGCTTCGAGGCGTGTGGCGTTGGTCACATGCCGTGCGCAGGTGCCCGCCGTGGTGTGTTTGTCCGCCGACGGGACACGACCCGGGCCGCTGGGCTGTCCCGGGAGATCAGGCGCCCTGTAGGTTCTTGCGCCATGGAGGAGCTGGACCGACAGATCGTGCAGCTGCTCGTCAAGGACGGGCGGATGAGCTACACCGACCTGGGCAAGGCCACCGGCCTGTCCACGTCGGCCGTGCACCAGCGGGTGCGGCGGCTGGAGCAGCGCGGTGTCATCCGCGGCTACGCCGCGGTCGTCGACGCCGAGGCCGTGGGGCTGCCCATGACCGCCTTCATCTCGGTCAAACCCTTCGACCCCAGCGCCCCCGACGACATCGCCGACCGCCTGGCCGGCGTCCCCGAGATCGAGGCCTGCCACAGCGTCGCCGGAGACGAGAACTACATCCTCAAGGTGCGCGTCTCCACCCCGCACGAACTGGAGGAACTGCTCGCCCGCGTACGCACGCTGGCGGGCGTCTCGACCCGCACGACGGTGGTCCTCTCCACCCCGTACGAAGCCCGCCCGCCCCGCGTCTGACCCCGCCCGGAGGCCCTGCGGCGGAGCTCCGGGGCGTGCCGGGGCGACCTGCGTGCCGGCGGGTTCGGGGGAGGCGGGAGACTGGGGGCATGAGTGAGCGTGCTGCCGAGGTCCGGACCGTCCTGCTGCGCCGGGGGGAGATCCACAGTCCCGCCGACCCGTTCGCGACCGCCATGGTCGTGGAGGCCGGCCAGGTGGCCTGGGTCGGCTCGGAGGGGGCGGCGGACGCGTTCGCCGACGGCGTCGACGAGGTGGTCGACCTGGACGGCGCCCTCGTCACCCCGGCGTTCACCGACGCCCATGTGCACACCACCGCGACCGGCCTCGCCCTCACCGGTCTGGACCTGTCCGACGCGCCCTCCCTGGAGGCGGCGCTCGCCCGGGTACGGGACTTCGCCGCCGCCCGCCCGGGCGACCGCGTCCTGCTCGGCCACGGATGGGACGCGGCCCGCTGGCCCGGCGGACGCCCCCCGGCGCGCGCCGAACTCGACGAGGCCACGGGCGACCGGCCGCTCTACCTGAGCCGTATCGACGTGCACTCCGCGGTCGTCACCACGGCGCTGCTCGACCTCGTACCGGAGGTCCAGGGCCCCGTGGACGGCCCGCTGACCGCCGACGCCCACCACGCCGTGCGGGCCGCCGCGTTCGCCGCGGTCACCCCCGCCCAGCGCGCCGAGGCGCAGCGGGCCGCGCTCGCCCGCGCCGCCTCCCTGGGCATCGGTTCGGTGCACGAGTGCGGCGGCCCGCGCATCTCCTCCGAGGACGACTTCACAGGGCTGCTGAGGCTCGCCGCCGAGGAACCGGGCCCGCGGGTCGTCGGCTACTGGGCGGAGGAGGACGCCGAAAAGGCGCGTCGGCTGGGCGCCCACGGCGCCGCCGGCGACCTCTTCGTGGACGGCTCCATCGGCTCGCACACCGCCTGCCTGCACGCGCCGTACACGGACGCCGCCCACACCGGGACCGCCTACCTGGACACGGCCGCCGTCGCAGCCCACGTCGCCGCCTGCACCGAGGCGGGCCTCCAGGCGGGCTTCCACGCCATCGGCGACGCCGCCGTCACCGCGGTCGTCGACGGTGTGCGCGCCGCCGCCGAGAAGGTGGGCCTGGCCCGTGTGCGCGCCGCCCGGCACCGCGTCGAGCACGCCGAGATGCTCACCCCGGAGACCGTCGCCGCCTTCGCCGAACTCGGCCTCACCGCGTCCGTGCAGCCCGCCTTCGACGCCCTGTGGGGCGGCGACGAGGGCATGTACGCCCGGCGCCTGGGCGTCGAGCGGGCCCGGACGCTGAACCCCTTCGCGGCCCTGCTGCGCGCCGGAGTCCCCCTCGCCTTCGGCTCCGACAGCCCCGTCACACCGCTGGACCCGTGGGGCACGGTCCGGGCGGCGGCCTTCCACCGCACGCCCGAGCACCGCGTCTCCGTCCGCGCGGCGTTCACCGCGCACACCCGCGGCGGCTGGCGCGCGGTCGGGCGGGACGACGCGGGCATCCTGGTGCCCGGCGCCCCCGCCGACTACGCCGTCTGGAGCACCGGCGAACTCGTGGTCCAGGCCCCCGACGACCGGGTCGCGCGCTGGTCGACCGACCCGCGCTCGGGCACGCCCGGGCTGCCCGACCTCACTCCGGGGCGTGACCTGCCCGTCTGCCTGCGGACCGTGGTGGGCGGACGGACGGTGTTCGTACGGCCGGGCGAGTGATCTCCCGTGGGCGCACCGCGCCGCCCCGCGCCCGCCGCTCGGTCGCGCGACCTGCGCATCCTCCGCACCGGCCCGGTGGCCATGGGCGTTTGTACTGGTCACGGCACTGGTTGACAGGCGACGGCAGCGGGCCGGTAGGTTCTGCCGGGTCCACCACCGGACGCCCGGCCGGGGAACTTCCGTACCCGTGTCACGGTGCCGCTGGGTCAGGGACGGTGTGCCGCACCGGGTCACCGTCGCTGGGAGCCAGGCTCAGCGCCCGCGTCCGCGAGGGAACGTTCCGGACGGTCGGCAAGGTGTGACCCGGGTGGGGCCCGGGCGCTCAGTAGACAACGGCTTTCGGTCGATCCGCAGCCAGCGGGTCCCAGGTCGGCCCGAAGAGCGCCGGGCCCCCATCCGCCGCACGGGCGGATCCATGGCACGATCGAGGCGGGCGCTCCTACCCCCCTCTTGCCGAATCGACACCCCCGTACGCCTGCGATGTCACGTCCGCGCAGGCCGGGGACACTATGGTGGTCCCCTGCGTACGGACATGAAGGGGCAGCAGTGAACGACGGCGACGGCAACCCCGCGGCCGGCTCCCGGGACAGGCGACTCGGCCCTCTCGGCACGGCCTTGGTGATCATTCCGACCTACAACGAGGCGGAGAACATCAAGACGATCGTGAGCCGGGTGCGCTCGTCCGTCCCCGAGGCGCACGTCCTCGTGGCCGACGACAACAGCCCCGACGGCACGGGCAAGCTCGCGGACGAACTGGCGGCCGAGGACGGGCACGTGCACGTGCTGCACCGCAAGGGCAAGGAGGGCCTGGGCGCCGCCTACCTCGCGGGGTTCCGCTGGGGCCTGGAGCACGACTACGGCGTCCTGATCGAGATGGACGCCGACGGCTCCCACCAGCCCGAGGAACTGCCCCGGCTGCTGACCGCCCTCAAGGGCGCCGACCTGGTCCTCGGATCCCGCTGGGTGCCGGGCGGACGCGTGGTGAACTGGCCGAAGTCGCGCGAGTTCATCTCCCGTGGCGGCAGCACCTACTCACGCCTCGCCCTCGACCTGCCCCTGCGGGACATCACCGGCGGCTACCGCGCCTTCCGCCGGGAGACTCTGGAGGGCCTGGGCCTGGACGAGGTCGCCTCGCAGGGCTACTGCTTCCAGGTCGACCTGGCCCGCCGCGCCGTCAAGGCCGGCTACCACGTCGTCGAGGTGCCCATCACCTTCGTCGAGCGCGAGCACGGCGACTCCAAGATGAGCCGGGACATCCTCGTCGAGGCGCTGTGGCGGGTCACCGCGTGGGGCGTGGGGGAGCGGGTGACCAAGATCACCGGCCGGGGCGGCAAGCCCCAGGCATAGGGTCCTTCGGTGGGATCCGGCCCGATCCGGACGACAGGCGCCGGCCCTTATCCGGCATTGAGCAGCCGCCAGGCACACTGGGAGCATGACGACTGGCGCTCCGACCTCTTCCTACTCCGCCCGGCCCCGGCGTTCCGGGCCCCGCCGGTATCTGCCGCTGGGCCTCGCGGTGTGGATCGTGCTGGAGATCTGGCTGCTGACGGTGGTCGCCGGAGCGGCGGGCGGGTTCACGCTCTTCGCGCTGCTCGTCGCCGGCGTCGTTCTCGGCGCGGTGGTGATCAAGCGGGCGGGCCGCCGTGCCTTCCAGAACCTCAACGAGGCGCTCCAGCAGGGCGGCGCCCCCTCCGCGCGCCGTGGTGGCAACGGCCTGATGATGCTGGGCGGCCTGCTGCTGATGATCCCCGGCATGCTCTCGGACGCGGTGGGCCTGCTCCTGCTGCTTCCGCCCATCCAGCAGGCCGTGAGCCGCTACGCCGGGCGGACCGTCGACCGCAGGCTGCGCGAGGCCGGCCCCGGCACTTTCGGCGACGCGTTCCAGCAGGTCCGCATCCACCGCCCCGACGGCAAGGTGGTCCAGGGCGAGGTGATCAGGGACGAGCCGGACGCCCCGGACGAGCAGCGCCCGCCGCTGACCCGGTGACACCGGGGGGATCCCGGAACCCGGGCACCGGGGGGACACCCGGAACCCGGAAGAAGACGTGGCAGCGGGCGCCGTACAGGAACGTACGGCGCCCGCTGCCACGTGCATGCGTCGGCGTGCGCTGCGAATCGGCCCGGCCCCCGGCGGGGACTACGCGCTCTTGCGGCTGTCCCGGGGATGGACGGCGATGTTCATCGCGCCGGACCGCAGCACGGCGAGACGCTCCTCGAGGACCTCTTCGAGCTCCTCGCGGGTGCGCCGCTCCATCAGCATGTCCCAGTGCGTGCGCGCCGGCTTCGCCTTCTTCTCCTCCGGCCCGTCGCCATCCACCAGGAGTGCCTGGGCCCCGCAGACCTTGCACTCCCACTCCGGCGGGATCTCCGCCTCGACCGAGAAGGGCATCTCGAAACGGTGCCCCTTCTCGCATGCGTACTCCACGGCCTGGCGCGGAGCCAGGTCGATACCGCGGTCGGTCTCGTAGCTGGTCACCACGAGGCGCGTGCCGCGAAGAGCTCGCTCACTCATGAATCGTGCCTCCCGGGCTTGTCGCCCACAGGACAGGTGTCGCTGTCGTCGTCATCCGGTCAACGTCCGGTCGGCGGTAAAGATTCCCGTTCCGATGTCCCGTTCCGGGTCATGCGTCGCCGTCGTAGCCGCAGCCTTGTCAACCAGTGCAGTACCCACCGGCGCCCGGTTTGTCACATCTGTAAGTAGATGTCACCCAGCGTTTCGGCATCTTTGACACGCAGTAACGGTACGCCTGGCAGGCCAAACGCGTACACTACCGCCCTTTCGCCCCGAGCGCTAAATCCGCTCGGGAACCGGATTGCCCGCGTCGCTGATCGCGCGGCGCACCGGGACCCGGGCGAGCAGCACGAACCCGATCGCGAAGAACGCCACCAGCGAGATGATCGCGTCCCGGTAGCTGCCGGTGAGCTGGTAGGTGATCCCGAAGAGCAGCGGTCCCAGCCAGCTCATGCCCCGGTCGCTCATCTCGTACGCCGAGAAGTACTCGGCCTCCTTGCCGGGCGGGACCAGATGCGAGAACAGCGACCGGGACAGCGCCTGGCTGCCGCCGAGGACCAGCCCGATCCCGGCGGCCAGCACGAAGAACCACATCGGCGCCCCGGCCGGCAGGAAGTACCCGGCCGCCAGGATGACCGCCCACGCGGCCAGCGAGCCGAGGATCGTGCGCTTGGCCCCGTACCTGTGGGCCAGCCGTCCCATGCCGAGCGCCCCCGCCACCGCCAGCACCTGCACCATCAGCACCGCCGTGATGAGCGTCGACTGGCTCAGGCCCAGTTCGCGGGAGCCGTACACCGACGCCTGCGAGATCACCGTCTGGATGCCGTCGTTGTAGGCGAGGTAGGCGAGCAGGAAGGACAGAGTGAGCGGTTTGCCCCGCATGTCCCTGACGGTGGCGGCGAGTTGGCGCCAGCCGTGGACCGGTGCCGCGGCGGGGGCGGTGCGGCGGTCGCGCAGCCGCTTCAGCGGGACGAGCGTGAAGACACCCCACCACAGACCGGCCGAGGCGAGGCAGATGCGCACGGCCATGGACTCGGAGACGCCGAAGGAGTCGTGGGCGGTGAACAGGACGAGGTTCGCCACCAGCACCAGTGAGCCGGCCGCGTAGCCGAAGGCCCAGCCGCGCGAGGAGACCGCGTCGCGCTCCTCGGGCGGGGCGATCTGCGGCAGGTAGGAGTTGTAGAGGACCATCGAGACGGCCACCGACGCGTTGGCGACGACCAGCAGCAGACCGCCCAGCAGATAGCGGTGGCCGTCCAGGAAGAACAGGCCCGTGGTGGCGCCGGCGCCCACATAGGCGGCGGCCGCGAGGAGCGGCTTCTTGCGGCCGGTGCGGTCGGCCGCCGCGCCGGCCATCGGCATCAGCACGATCGCCACGATCACGGACGCCGAGACGCAGTACGCGAAGAACGACCCGGCCCGCACCGGGATGCCCAGCGGGTGGACGAAGCCGTGCGGGTCCGCCGCCGACTCGGCCACCGCCGTGAGATAGGGGCCGAGGAACACGGTGAGCACGCTCGTCGAGTAGACGGAGCATGCCCAGTCGTAGAAGTACCATCCGCGCTGCTCGCGGCGCCGGTCGGCGGCCTCGTCGCCGGCCCGCCCCGCCCGCACGGTGTCACTGCCCACCCCGCGCCCTCGCTTCCCCGCTGGTTCCCCTGCTGCCGACGGTCCGCGAAGACGGACGGAGGCGTTCTGGGCCTCAGGCCCAGACACCCCGCTCCTCCATGACCTTGCGCAACGTGTCGATGTGATCGGTCATGATGCCATCGACACCGAGGTCCAGGAGCCGGTGCATCAGTGCGGGTTCGTTGATCGTCCACACGTGCACGTGCAGCCCGCGTGCGTGGGCGGTGCGGACGAACCGCCGGTCTACGACCGGGACGCCGAACTGGGACACGGGCACCTGCGCGGCCACCGCGGACCGGCGCGGCACCGCCGGCAGACCCCAGGAGCGCAGCCTCAGGGCCAGCACCCCGCGGGTGCCGTACGAGGTGGCGAGGCGCGGCCCGGCCAGCCGCTGCGCCCGGACCACGCGGGCCTCCGAGAACGAGCCGACGCAGACGCGGTCCCAGGCGTTCGTCCGCTCGATCAGGTCCAGCAGGGGGCGCAGGGCGGGCTCGGCCTTGACGTCGACGTTCCAGCGGACCTCGGGGAAGGCCTCAAGGAGTTCCGCGAGGAGCGGCACCGGCTCCCGGCCCGCCACGCGCGCCTGGCGCACGTCGTCCCACGGCAGGTCCGCGATGCGGCCCGCGCCGTCGGTCACCCGGTCCAGGGTCGCGTCGTGGAAGGCGACGAGCCGGCCGTCCGACGTGGCGTGGACGTCGGTCTCCATGTAGCGGTAGCCCAGTCCGGCCGCGCGCCGGAACTGCGCCATGGTGTTCTCCAGCCCGTCGGCCGCCCCGCCGCGGTGCGCGAACGGGATGGGTCCCGGATGGTCGAGGTAGGGGTGGCGTACGGGCGTGGTCACGGACGCAGTATGGCTCGTCAGGGTGTCCCGGCGGCAACGGCGTTGTCTCCGGCCGGCGCCGGAAGGGCGAACAGCCGCAGGAAGAGCTGGGCCAGCGGTCCGATGGTGATCGCGTACAGCACCGTGCCGACGCCGATCGTGCCGCCCAGGGCGAAGCCGGTGACCACGACCGCCACCTCCACGGCCGTCCGCATCAGGCGGATCGAGCGGCCGGTGCGCTGGTGCAGTCCCGTCATCAGCCCGTCGCGGGGGCCGGCCCCGAAGCGGGCGGAGATGTAGAGGCCGGTGGCCACTCCGTTGAGCACGATGCCCGTCACGAGCAGCGGAACCTGGACGGCGAGGGTGCGGGCGTCGGGCAGCAGGGCGAGGGTGCCGTCCATGGCGAGGCCGACGACGAAGACGTTGGAGACCGTGCCGAGGCCGGGGCGCTGGCGCAGCGGGACCCACAGGAGCAGCACGACCGCGCCGACGATGATCGCGACCGTGCCGATCGTCAGGCCGGTCAGTTCGGACAGGCCCTGGTGCAGCACGTTCCACGGTTCCAGACCCAGGCCCGCCCGGACGAGGAGTGCGGAGCTCGCGCCGTACAGCACGAGGCCGGCGTAGAGCTGGATCAGTCGGCGCCCTAGGCGGGCGGGTGCGGACAAAGCGTCCCCCCTGGTGGTGGAAGTGGCCTGGTGGATGACACTCTGTGGCGGGGGGAGATGTTCCATCCATGGCCAATTCGAGGAAGGTGGACTGGTCGTCATGGCGCAGTGGACCTCGGCGGTGGGAGCCGCGCAGCTCGCTCGGCTGCTCAAGTCCCAGCAGGAACGCCCGGCGGGCCCGGGTTCACGCCGCCCGCCCGCCTACCGCGCGCTCGCCGACGGCATCCGGCTGCTGGTGCTCGAAGGGCGGGTTCCGGTGGCCGCCCGGCTGCCCGCCGAGCGTGAACTCGCCCTGTCCCTCTCCGTCAGCCGCACCACGGTCGCCGCCGCGTACGAGGCCCTGCGCACCGAGGGCTTCCTGGAGTCCCGGCGCGGCGCGGGCAGCTGGACCGCCGTGCCGGCCGGGAACCCGCTGCCCGCGCGGGGGCTGGAACCCCTGCCGCCGGAGGCACTGGGCTCGGTGATCGACCTGGGCACCGCGGCGCTGCCGGCCCCGGAGCCGTGGCTCACCCGCGCCGTGCAGGGCGCGCTGGAGGAACTTCCGCCCTACGCCCACACCCACGGCGACTATCCCGCCGGGCTGCCGGCACTGCGGTCGATGATCGCGGAGCGGTACACCGCGCGCGGGATCCCCACGATGCCCGAGCAGATCATGGTGACGACCGGCGCCATGGGCGCCATCGACGCCATCTGCCACCTCTTCGGGGGCCGCGGCGAGCGCATCGCCGTCGAGTCGCCGTCCTACGCCAACATCCTCCAGCTCATGCGGGAGGCGGGCGCCCGCCTCGTGCCGGTCGCCATGGCCGAGGGGCTCACGGGGTGGGACCTGGACCGCTGGCGCCAGGTACTGAGGGAGGCCGCGCCCCGGATCGCCTACGTCGTCGCCGACTTCCACAACCCGACCGGCGCGCTCGCCGACGAGGAGCAGCGGCGCAGGCTGGTGGAGGCGGCCCGCTCGGCGGGGACGGTGCTCGTCGTCGACGAGACGATGAGCGAGCTGTACCTGGATCCGGGGCTGGAGATGCCGCGGCGGGTGTGCGCCTTCGATCCGGCCGGATCCACGGTGATCACCGTCGGCTCGGCCAGCAAGGCCTTCTGGGCCGGGATGCG
The DNA here is from genome assembly GCF_044743035.1 of Streptomyces sp. NPDC087787. Classification (NCBI taxonomy): domain Bacteria; kingdom Bacillati; phylum Actinomycetota; class Actinomycetes; order Kitasatosporales; family Streptomycetaceae; genus Streptomyces; species Streptomyces sp. NPDC087787. The sequence continues at coordinate 35,338 of NZ_JBIUVQ010000004.1, read as the reverse complement.
CATCGGCTGGGTGCGGGCGGCCCCCGACGTGATCCGCAGTCTGATCGCCGCGCGGGCCTACGCCGACCTGGGCACCCCCGTGCTGGAGCAGCTGGCCGTGAACTGGCTGTTCAGCACCGGGGGATGGGAGGAGGCCTTGGAGGTCCGGCGGGGCCAGGCCCGCGACAACCGGGACGCGCTGGTGGCGGCGGTCCGGCGCGAGCTGCCCGACTGGGAGTTCGAGGTGCCCGGCGGCGGGCTCACGCTGTGGGTGCGCACCGGCGGCCTCTCGGGCTCCCGTGTCGCCGAGGCGGGCGAGCGGGTGGGCGTCCGCGTCCCCTCCGGCCCGCGCTTCGGCGTCGACGGGGCCTTCGAGGGCTATGTCCGGCTGCCGTTCACGGTCGCGGGAGCGGTGGCGGAGGAGGCGGCCGCACGCCTCGCGGCGGCGGCCCGGCTGGTGGAGGCGGGAACGGGAACCTCCGGGGGGAGCGAGTCCCCTCGCACGTTCGTCGCCTGAGCGCGCGGTTCCTCGGGGCCCGTGAGGGCCCGCGCCCTCACGAGGGCTCCGCGACCGCTTCCGTCACGGCCTCCAGGGGCTCAGGCACCCGCTCCCCGTCGGCCGGTGTGGTCTTCGGCGGCAGGAGATCGAGCACGGCCTGCCGATGGGCGTCGCTCGTCGCGTCGTCGTGGGGGTCGGGCGTGGCAGGCACCTGGAGCCGGTGGACCGGCTTCGTCCCCAGCCGGGCGTACCCCCGTCCCGCCGGGACGACGGGCGGCGGCGTCGTGTGCGGCGGCGCCCCCAGCACCGCCTTGAGCTGTTCCGCCGTCGCCGGCCCGAGCACGACACGCGCGCGCGTGTGCTGCCGTACCGCGTCGCTCAGCGCCTCCGCGCAGTCGAACTGCTCGGCCACGACCACCGCCACGCCGACCGCGCGTCCGTGCCGCAGCGGCACCTGCAGCAGCGCCTGCGGATCCTTGCGGCCGTCCGCGGCGGCCAGGTGCGTGAACGCGGTGGGCCGGTCGAGCAGCAGCCACAGCGGCCGCCTGGTGTCCTCCGGCGGCGGATGGCCCGCCTGCCGCGCGCGGTTGACGGCGATCAGCCGGCGCTCGGTCTCGGTGGCCGCCCACTCGAGGCTCGCCAGCACCCCGGCCAGCCCGCACTCGACCGCGAGCACCCCGTCCCGGCCGGTCAGGCAGGCGAACTCACCGGTGCCGCCGCCGTCCACGATCAGTACGTCGCCATGCTGGAGTGCCTGGAGCGCGACGGAACGCAGCAGCGTGGAGGTGCCGCTGCCCGCCTGGCCCAGGGCCAGCAGGTGCGGCTCGGTGGAGCGCAGGCCGGTGCGCCAGACGACCGGCGGCACGTCGCGCTGTTCCTCGCCGTAGCCGAGGGGGAGCGTGCGCTGGACCTCGGTGGGGTCGGTGAAGCCGAGCACGGTCTCGCCCGGCGCCGTGACGAAGCGCTGCGCGGCGATGTCCGTGGGCAGCGGGGCGAGCGCGGTGAAGGTGAGCTGGTTGCCCTCCTCGTCCCAGGAGAAGAGGTATTCGCGGCCACGGCCGGCCTTGACGGTGAGCAGGTGCTCGATCCGCGCGCGGGACTCGGCCTCGCCGTCGGTGAAGTACGCGGGGTACCGGATCGCCAGGTGGCGCACGCGCCCCGAGTCGTCGAACTCGAAGGCGGGGAACGCCTTCTCCCACGCGCCGCCGTGCGCGTACAGCGGTGCCGGGTCCCCGGTGGCCGAGAAGTAGGGCACCAGGGCCTCGTACAGGGAGGTCAGGCGCTGGACGCGCGACTCGTCCGGGCCCTCGGCCTTCGGCGGGGTGCGGTCGCGGCCGTGCCAGGCCGCTGCCGCCATCAGCACGACGGCGGCGAGCAGCGGGCCGTACGGCACCAGCGCCACGACCAGGAACAACGACGCCACGAGGAACATCAGTGGGCCGCGCCGGTCCTTCGGCGTGTCCGACCACTTGCGCCGTCCGGCCGAGGCCAGCCGGCGCAGACCACGCGTGATGGTGATCAGCGGGTGGAGGATGTCGGTGGCGCTGTCCGCCGCCGTCCGTGCCAGCTCCCGGCTCCGGGTGAGCTGTGCGCTGCCTGTGCTCAGAATGCGGGGGAGGGGGCGCCGGGCCACTGCTGCCTCCTGGAGGTGCGTACGGGAGGGACGGACGTCGTCAGAACCTCATGCCGCCCAGAAGGCTCGCCAGACTCTCGCCGCCGGCCTTGATGCTCGGGGCGATGGCCGTGCTCGAGAGGTAGAAGCCGAACATCGCGGACACGCACGCGTGCGACGGCTTCAGTCCGTCCTTGCGGAAGAAGACGACAGTGACGATGCCGAACAGGATCACGCCTGAGACGGAGAGGATCATGGGAGGTCTCCTGGTGTCGAGTGGGGACAGTCACCCTAGGTTCTTCCAGCATCACAGCATGTATCCATATGACAAAAGGTGCAAATGGGTGAATTTCGTTCGATTTCCATCGGCTGGCGGAGTCCCTTGGGGTACCTGAAGCGCACTGCGGCGTCCGACCTCGTCCGTGGTGATCATTACCTCGGGCACCCCCGGTCATGTGGCGCACAAGCCAGTACGCTGGCGATTCACCCGTACGGCCGACCAGCGCGGACCGCCGTACGCTTGCTCCCCGCAGTACCGAACGTTCGCAGTGAGAGGCGGTCCGGCCGATGAGTGAAGCCCCCGACCCCGAGGTCGTGGAGCTGGCGACCAAGATCTTCGATCTGGCCCGGCAGGGGCGGACCGAGGCCCTCGTGGCGTACGTCGACGCGGGCGTCCCGGCCGACCTCACCAACGACCGCGGCGACTCCCTGGTGATGCTCGCCGCCTACCACGGCCACGCGGCGGCCGTCCGCGCGCTGCTGGCCAGGGGCGCCGACGCCGACCGCGTCAACGACCGGGGCCAGACCCCGCTCGCCGGAGCGGTCTTCAAGGGCGAGCAGGAAGTGATCAAGGCCCTCCTGGAGGGCGGCGCGGACCCGTCCGCCGGCACCCCCTCGGCCGTCGACACGGCCCGGATGTTCGGCAGGGCGGAGCTGCTGGAGATGTTCGGCGAGAGCTGATCCCCGGGCCGCGAGCAGTTCGCTTCGGCCCTCCTGACCAGGAACGACACGAACAACGGGGGAGGCGGTACGGGGCCGCCGGAAATTTCGGTCGCGGCAGCGCGGGCGCCGGGTCATCATGACGTCGTGGTTCACGGACGCGATGGCTGGGCAGGTGTTGCCGCACCGCGTGGGCCGTGATCCGGCCCGCATGGGCCACCGACGAGAGGCAGAGGAAGATGGTCTACAGCAAGCAGCGGACGGCGGGCGCCCCGACGTGTTGTCGCGCGGCCAGGTAGTGCGAGATCCCCGGTTGCGTCGACGCTTGATGTGAGGCTGTTTCCCATGTTCGATCCGGTCATAGCGCCCAGCGGTACGCTGCTCGGCCTGCTCCAGCGGGGCCGCGGCGACGGCACGCTGCACGCGCTCACCGCTCCCCGCGCCGAGGCGCTGGCGGCACTGAACCACTGCGTGCTGGGCGACCCCCGCCACGACTGGCAGGTGGAGAACCGCTCCCTCTACTACGCCCGGCTCTTCCTCGACCTCGACGGCGAACTGGACCGGATCGAGGAGCACCTCTTCGACCCCGAGGACGCCCTCGACACCGACGAGTCACGCACCGGACTCGCCCTCGCCGTGCTCGGGCACCTCGCCTCCTACGGCAGGCGCGACGCGCTCGCCCTGCTGCGCCGGTACGCCGCCACGGGCGCCAACTGGGCCTGGGCCCTGGACGAACTGGCACTCAGGGACGACGACGCGGGGCTGCGTGCCCTCGCCGCGCCGGTCCTCGCGCGCTTCTCCACCGACGCCGAGGGCGAGGCCGAGCTGGCCGCCGCGGTGCGCGACGCCTTCGAGCCCCGGCCGTGGCGGCTGTGGGCCGACGACCCGCGCGAGTCGGTCGCCACGCGCGTGCGTGCCGCGCACGAGACAGGTTCCTTCGACCTCTGGCAGCGGCAGATGCGTCCCACCGGACCCCGGCCCGGGTGGAGCGTGCAGGCGGTGTTCGACTGGGCCCAGCAGGGCGCCGAACGCGGCGCGGCCCGCCATGTCCCGGCCGCCCGCTGCCTCACCGCCGTCGCGGGCCCCGAGGACCGCCCCGAGATCCTGCGCGCCGCCCGGTCCGGCACCGACGCGGCCCGCTGCACCGCCCTGCGCTACCTCGCCGACAGCGACGACCCCGAGGCCCCGGACCTCATCGAGTCCGCGGTGTCCGACGGCTCGGCCACCGTGGTGGAGGCAGCCGTCGACGCCTTCGAACGCATGCGCGGCGCCGCCGCCGTCGACCGGGCGCGCGGCTGGGCCCGCCGCCCCGACCCGCTCGGCGCCGCCGCCGGACGTGTGCTCGCCTGCCGCGGCACGGTCCGGGACCGCGACCTCGTCCTCGCCGCCCTGCGGGAGGCGGTCCGGGGCGAAGGCCCCGACGCGCCCACCCTGTGGACCCTGGTCGACGGCGCCGGACGGCTCGGCATCACCTGCGCCGCGCCCGTCCTGCGCCACATCTACCGCGAGACCGCCTCCTCCCATCTACGCGGCCGCGCCGCCCGCGCCCTCGCCGCCACCGACCCCTCCTTCCCCGCCGGATTCGCCGTCGAGTGCCTGTGGGACTGCGAGGAGACCACCCGCGAGATCGCCGCCCGGCACGCCGAGACCGGCGACACGCGCGTCGTCGAGCGACTGCGCAGACTCGCCGCCGACCCGGCCGAGGAGGACGAGGTCCAGACCGCCGTACGCAGCCGGATCGGACCGGACGCGCCCGCCGCGTGAACCCCCGGTGACCCGGGAGCCAGGAGCGCGTGGCCGGGGGCGGTCCCACAGGGCCGCACAGCCCAACGCTCATGGGACGTTCCACGCCAGGAAAGATCCACGTTGACGCGGGCACGTCCGGCACGGCGACAACACCGGTATGCGTGTCGTCATCGTGACCGAATCCTTTCCCCCCGATGTGAACGGCGTGGCCCACTGCGCGCTCCAGACCGCCCGGCACCTCGTCGATCGCGGTCACGCCCCCCTCGTCGTGGCTCCCGCCACCGCCGCCTCGACCGGGCCCGACGCCCTCGCGCCGTGCCCCGTCGTCCGCGTCCCCTCCCTCCCGCTCCCGGGCTACCCCCAGGTCCGCGTCGCCCTGCCCAGCCGGCGCGTCGCGGCGGCGCTCACCGAGCACCGCGCCGACCTCGTCCACCTGGCCGGCCCCTTCGTCCTCGGCGTCCGCGGCATGGCCGCCGCCACCCGGCTCGGCATCCCCGCCGTCGCCGTCTACCAGACCGACCTCGCCGGCTACGCCCGCACCTACATGGGCGCCGGCGAGGCGGCCGCCTGGCGGCGCATCCGCTCCGTCCACACCGCCGCCGACCTCACACTCGCCCCCTCCAGTGCCGCCCTGCAGGACCTGGAGGCACACGGCGTGCCCCGGGTCAGGCTGTGGGGCCGTGGAGTGGACACCGTCCGCTTCCGCCCCGGGCACCGCGACGAGGCACTGCGCCGTGAACTCGCCCCGAACGGTGAGCTGATCGTCGGCTACGTCGGCCGGCTCGCCCCCGAGAAGCAGGTGGAACTGCTCGCCGGGGTCTGCGGGATGAACGGCGTACGGGTCGTCGTGGTGGGCGACGGGCCCAGCCGGCCCCAGCTCACCGAGGCCCTGCCGGGCGCCGTCTTCCTGGGCCGCCGCACCGGCGACGACCTCGCGAGGGTCTTCGCATCGCTGGACCTCTTCGTCCACACCGGTCCCTTCGAGACGTTCTGCCAGACCGTTCAGGAGGCCATGGCCTCCGGGGTGCCCGTCGTCGCACCCGCCGCGGGCGGCCCGCTCGACCTGGTCGACCACGGTCGCACCGGGTTCCTGGTCCCGCCGCGCGACGCGGCCGCCGTACGCGACGCCGTGTGGGCGCTGGCCGCCGACCCGGCGCTGCGGGCGTCGCTTGCCGCGGCCGGCCGCACCGCGGTCGAGGGGCGCACCTGGGCGGCGATCGGCGACCAGCTCGTGAACCACTACCAGGACGTGCTCGCCGCGCGGCGGACGGCGGTGGCGGCATGAGCACCGCTCCGCTCACCCTCGTACGGCTCGCGAACTTCGTCGCCCCCGCCTCCGGCGGACTGCGCACCGCCCTGCGCGAACTCGGCAAGGGCTACAAGGCGGCCGGCCACGCCCCGGTGCTGATCGTCCCCGGCGACCGCCACACCGACCAGGAGACCGAGCAGGGCCGGGTGATCACCCTGCCCGGGCCGTTGCTGCCCGGCACCGGTGGCTACCGCGTCCTCACCGGCAAGCGCCGGGTCGCCTCCCTCCTGGAGGAGCTCGAACCGGACCGCCTCGAGGTGTCCGACCGCACGACGCTGCGGTGGACCGGCCAGTGGGCCAGGCGCGCCCGGGTCCCGGCAGTGATGGTCTCCCACGAGACCACCGACGGTGTGCTGCGCACCTGGGGCGTGCCGCAGGCCCTGTCCCTGCGGGCCGCCGACGCCCTCAACCTCCGTACCGCGCACACCTACGCGCGGGTGGTGTGCACCACCGAGTTCGCCGAGCGCGAGTTCGTGCGCGTCGGCGCGCGCAACGTCGTACGCGCGCCCCTGGGCGTCGACCTGGTGGAGCGGCACCCCGCGCTGTGGGACGCGGCACAGCGCGCCCGGCACGCGCGCGCCGACGAGACGCTGTTGGTGATGTGCTCCCGGCTGTCCGTGGAGAAGCGGCCCGGCAACGCCCTGGACGCGCTGGAGGCGCTGCTGCGGCGCGGACGGCGGGCGGTACTGGTGGTGGCCGGGGACGGTCCGCTGCGGGCGCGCCTGGAGCAGCGGGCCCGCGAGCGGGCGCTGCCGGTCACGTTCCTCGGGCACGTCCGCGACCGCGGCGGGCTCGCCGCGCTCCAGGCCTGCGCCGACGTGTGCCTGGCACCCGGACCGGCCGAGACCTTCGGGCTCGCCGCGCTGGAGGCGATGGCCTGCGGCACCCCCGTGGTGGCCAGCGCGTCCTCCGCGCTGCCCGAGGTGATCGGCTCGGCCGGCGACAGCGCGGCCGACCACGGCGAGGCGTTCGCCGACGCCGTGGAGGGTCTGCTGGCGCGCCCGGAGCGGGAGCGGCGCGAGGCCGCACGCGCGCGTGCGGAGTGCTTCGGGTGGACGGCCTCCGTGGACGCGTTCCTCGCCGCGCACGACGTCCCGGCACCCGTACGGCGCCCGCAGTCGGAGGGCGTGGCATGAGACCGGTGCGCTTCGTCGCCCTCGGCGACTCGCTGACCGAGGGCGTCGGCGATCCCACGGGCGACGGATGGCGCGGCTGGGCGGCCCTGCTCGCCGGCGGCCTCGCCGAGCGGCCCGCGGCCGTGGAGTTCACCAACCTGGCGGTCAGCGGGGCGCAGACCCTCGACGTGCTGGAGCGGCAGACCCCGGCCGGGCTCGACCTGAGCCCGGACGTCGTGGCGGTCGTCGTCGGCGTCAACGACACACTGCGCCGCACCTTCGACATCCACGCCGTGGCCGCCCGCCTCGACCAGGTCTACGCGGCCTTCACGCGCCGGGGCGCGGTTTTGCTGACGGCCTGTCTGCCAGATCCCGGCGCGATGCTCGGCCTGCCCGGCGCGCTGGCCCGCCCGCTGGCCCGGCGGCAGCGGGCGGTCAACACGGTGGTGCACGCCCTGTCGGAGCGGTACGGGGCCGTGCACCTGCACGCCGACGCGGGCCGGTGGCTGACCGACCGCGCGATGTGGAGCGCGGACCGGCTGCACCCGGGGGAGCGCGGGCACCGCCAACTCGCCGTCCGCTTCCATGCGTTGCTCGCGGAGACGGGCGTCGCGAACGGGCCCGCCCCCTCGCCCGAGCCGGAGTTCCCCGCGCCCACCAGGTCGGCGAGCCTGTGGTGGCTGGCCACGGCGGGCACCGGCTGGGTGGCGCGCCGCTGCACCGACCTGCTGCCCCAACTCCTCACCCTGGCCGCCGACGAGCTCCACCACCGGGCCCGCGGCAACAGCACCCGCCTCGACGTGCGGTCCTCGGCATCGGTGTCGGCGGCGCTGTCGGCGCTGTCGGTACCGGAACGGACCGAGCCCGAACCCGCTTGAGCCGGACCGGGAACCGCGCCGGGGCACACGTACGGGCCGGGTGCCGTCCGTCATGGCTCATGCCTCGACCCGGCGGGGGACGAGCCGGTGTCTCCGGTGAACGCCACACCGCCCTCGCCCGCCTCGTCGCGGGCGCCCCGACGCGGCCGACGGCAGCCGACGGACCGTGCCCCAGCCCCGACCGGGCCGATCCTCCGGGCCCGCCCGGGAGCGGGTGCGAAGACCCACGGCGCCGGCCTCGTCCGCGCCGTTTGGATCGTTGTCGGACCAAGGACCTAATCTGTGCACCGTGACTTCGCCTGCATCGACGGACAGTGTTCCGCCCCAGCTCAGCGCGGGGCCGCGCCCCGCCCTGGGGCCGGCCGCCGACGAGGGGCTGGCGCGGCGGCTGCGCGCGCTCGCCTGCACCGCGCCGCTGCACGACCTGGACGCCCGCAAGGCCAATCTCGCCGGCGAGTACTCGGTGTACGGCATGGCGGAGGTCGCGCTCGCCGCCATCGACCTCGTCACCCTCAACATGGACTTCGACACCGGCGCCGACCACGACCAGGTCGTGGCCCGGCTCGTCCCGCGCGTCGCCGCACAGGCCCCGCGGCGCCCGGCAGGCGAGCACGAGCGCGTGGCCCGCTGGGTCCTGGAGAACCTGATCAACGTCGGCAGCGTCGACCGCGGCTTCCGCGCGGTGTACGGCACCTTCGGCCCGGACGGCACGTATGTGCGCCGCGACTACGACTTCAAGCTGGTCGAGGAGGTCCCCGGCCCCGGCGGCACCGTCTACCTGCGCACGACGGACGAGGCGGTCAACGTCCTCGTCGGCGCCCTCGACACGGACGTCACCAGCGCCCAGATCGCCGCCGAGGTCAAGCTGGAGGTGCTGATCAGCCGCGGCCGCCTCGCGGACGCGCAGCTCGCCGCCGAACAGGCCCGCTACCGGACCGTGCAGTACGCGGAGACCCTGCGCAGGGCCCTGGAGGCGACCCGGCGCAACGTCCGGGCGGTGGACTGGCTCGGCGCCGTCCCCGACATGATCGCCGAGGCACTGGACCACGTCGCCGACCGCTACCGCCACGAGAACGCGATCCTGACCAACATCCGCAAGGCGCGCGACGAGTCGGAGGAACCCGAGCACAAGCGGCGCGCCGCCGAGCTGGTCGACATCGTCAAGGACTGCATCCGCAGACACACCCAGCTGCAGTCCCGGCTCCTCGAGGCGGGCCCCCTGTTCCGCGCCGAGCAGGACCGGCAGGCCTTCGCCACCCCCCTGACCACCTCCGGCACCGACCTCTACGGCCATCTGCTCGCGCCGACCCTCCCGCTGCCGCTGGAGCAGGCGATCCGGGTCACGGACGCCTTCTTCGCGCGCGGGACCGGGCTGCGCACTCCGGTGTCCGTCCGCGTCGCCGACCTCGTGGACATCCTGCTGACGCCGCCCGTCGAGCGGGAACACCTGGGCGCCGAGATGCCCGAACCCGACCTGATCGCCACCCCGGACGACAGCCGGTTCAGCGAGGAGCAGCTCGCGGCCGCCAGGGAACTCCTCGATCTGCCGGCCGACGCCCCGCGGCGGCTGTCGGGCCTGCTCGCCGAGGCCCGCGACAAGGACCCCGACCTGCCGTACCTGGTCGCCCTGCTGGCCGTCCACGCGGCCAGCCCCCCGGTCGGCACCGCCTACCGGCAGGGCGAGGAGAAGCTGCTGTTCGCCGTGGACGACGGGACCGAACTGGACGATCAGGAGTTCGGCGGCGCCGACCTCATCGTCGGCACGGCACTGCTGGACGCGGCGGGCATGGCGGCCGACCGGACGGAGGCGGCGTGAGCCCCGCCGGCAACCGTACGCACGAGCGACACCCCAGCAAGGAGCCCCAACCGTGACCGAGCACGTCGACCGGAGTGAGCCGGAAGCCGCAGGCGCGCCCACGGCGGTCGCCGTCACACCCGCCGACGCCGCCGACGCGGCCCGGCTCGTCGCCTTCGGGCTCCAGCCCAAGCTGCAGCCCGCCCGCGACCAGGAGTACGCGGATCTGCTGCGCCGCCACCGAGAGGACCCCGCGTTCGCACGGCTCGCGGACGCCGTGGCCGCCGGACTCGGGCTGGTCGTCCTCGAGGTGTCCCCGCGCGCTGGCATGGCGGTGACCGCCGCCGAGGACTCGGTGTTCGCCGTCCGCATGAGCGACTACGCGCGCCGCACGGCCGCCGACTCCGGCGACCGCTTCCTGCACGGACTGGCCCACCTCGCGGTCGCCGCCCTGGCCTTCCCGCGCCCCGAGGACCTCGCCGACGACGGCTACATCGGGCGCGTCACCGTCAACGGCGTCGACGCCTTCGTCCGCCAGGCCTGCCGCCGCCTGGAGGAACGCGCCGAGCAGCAGGGCGAGAACACCGACCCGGCCACCGACGCGCCCGGCCTTGAGGCCGCCTGGCGGATCTGGGCCAGACGCAGCGCGACCGGCGCCACCAAGGACGCGCGCCGCCCGGCCGCCTCGACCACGGGCATCGTGGCCAAGGCCCTGGCGTTCCTGACCGACTCCGGGTTCCTCCAGCGCACCGGCGACGAGAGCGGCGGCACGTACCGCACGACGGCCCGCTACCAGCTCCAGGTGCGCGACATGGCGGGCAGCGCCGCCCTGGCGGAACTCCTGGAACTGGGCATCGTCCCGGTCACCGACGGCACCCCGAGCCTGCTTCCCGCCGAGGACACCGACGACCTGGACCTGGTGGCCGACGCGGGCCTGCCGTTCCACTCCTGAGGTCCGAGGCCCCGCAGTCTCCCGCCACCCCCGTCCGCACGAAGCCCGCCACCCCCCAACTGCAAGAAGACTGACGAGAGTCCGCCATGTACGAGCTGTCCCGGGTCCGCCTCTACTCCATCGGGCCCGCCGGTGCGCGCTACGCCGACACCGTGCTTGACCTGCGGGGCGTGGGCGCGCCGGTGCCCGACCCCGCGCCCATCCAGGCGGAGTTCTTCGAGGAGGAGCCGGTCGGCCCGCCCCGCCGGCCGGCCCCCGCCGGTGTGCTCTTCCTGGAGAACGGCGGCGGCAAGTCCGTGCTGCTCAAGCTGATCTTCTCGGTGATGCTGCCCGGCCACCGCAACACCCTCGGCGGCGCCAGTTCCGGCGTGCTGCGCAAGTTCCTGCTCGCCGACGACTGCGGGCACGTGGCGCTTGAGTGGCAGCACGTGCAGACCGGCGAGTGTGTCGTCGTCGGCAAGGCCAGCGAGTGGCGCGGGCGCCAAGTCTCCAACGACCCGCGGAAGTTCGCCGAAGCCTGGTACTCCTTCCGGCCCGGGCCCGGGCTCACCCTGGACAACCTCCCGGTCGCCGAGGCCACCTCCGTACGGCCGTCCGCCGAGGGCCAGTCGGGCGCGCGGGGCCGCCGCCGCACCATGAAGGGCTTCCGGGACGCCATCACCGAGGCGGGAAAGACGTACCCGCACCTGGAGGTCCACTTCGAGGAGATCCACGAACGCTGGACCGAGCACCTGGGCGACCTCGGCCTCGACCCCGAACTCTTCCGCTACCAGCGGGAGATGAACGCCGACGAGGGCGAGGCGGCCGGCCTGTTCGCGGTGAAGAAGGACTCCGACTTCACCGACCTGCTGCTGCGCGCGGTCACCGACACCCGCGACACCGACGGGCTCGCCGACCTGGTCAGCGGGTTCGGCAACAAGCTGGGCCGGCGCGCCGAACTGATCGCCGAACGGGACTTCACCGCCGGCTCGGTCGACCTGCTCGGCCGGATCGTGGAGGCCACCGAGGCCCGTACCCGCGCGCGTGACATCCACGCCGCGGCCGAGCGGCGCACCCGCACGCTGGCACGGCGGCTGTCCGCCCGGGCGGTGCGGGAGCGGATCCGGGCCGCCGACCTCGCCCAGCGCGTCACGGCCGCCGCCTACGCCGTCACCCACTCCGAGGGAGCCCGCGAGCGCAGCTCCCTGATCGCCGCCGAACTCGCCTACCGGCACGCCTCGCTGGCCCTGGCCGCCGCCGAGAAGTCCGCGGCCGCGCAGAAGCGGGAACTCGCCGACGCGCGCACCCTGTACTCGGCGTGGCAGGCCGCCGAGGCCGTGCTGCGCCACCGCGCCGCCGCCGACCGCGTGGCCCGTGTCTCCGCCGCGATCCAGGAGGCCGAGCGGGACGCGGCCCCGGCCCTGGCCGCGCGTGCCAAGGCCGCCACCGACCTCGTACGGGCCCTGCACGCCGCCGCCGAGAGCGCCGAGACCCTCGCCAACGAGGGGGAGGAGCGGTCCGCACAGCTCCAGGAGGTCAGCGAGTCCGCATACCGGGACCAGACCGCCGCCGCGACCGAGGCGCAGCGTGCCCGCAGCGAGGCCGGGCATCTGCGCCAGCGCCTCGCCGAGGTCGAGCAGGAGACCGCCGAGGCGGTCCGCGCGGGCTGGCTGGACGACAGCGCCCCCGACGCCGATCCGGCCCGTGCGGCCCTGGCCGCCAGCGACGCGGAGAAGACCGCCGTCGCCGCCTGGGACCAGGCCCGCGAGGCCGCCCGGAAGGCCACGGAACACGCACGGGAGGCCGCTTCGGCCGAGTCCCGCGCGGAGCTCACCGCGGCCCGCGCGGCCGACGCGGCGACGGCGGCCCAGCGCGCCCACGAGACCGAACGCCGCATCGCCGAGGCGCTGGCGGCCGAGGGGCGGCTCGCGGAGCTCCTGAGCCTGCCGGGCGCGACCGCGCGGGCAGCGGTACCGGCGCCCCGTACCGGACCGGACACCACGGGCGCCACCGCCTCGGGCGCCGAGGCGGCCCACCACACCGCCAAGGCGCCGGACGGCCCCGCGGGGCCGGGTGCCGAGGTGACGGACCCGGCCGGGTCCGAGGGCACGCTCACTCCCGAGGACCTGGACCGCTTCGCCGACGAGCTGCGCGAACTGCTCGACGACACCGTCTCCTCCGCCGAGCGGCACCTCTTCGAGCTGCGGACCGCCGCCGACGACGACTCCCGGATCCTCGGCGCGCTCGGCGACGGCGGGCTGCTGCCGCCCGGCCCGGACGTCCTGGCCACCGTGGAGTTCCTCGGCGAGCACGGCATCCCCGCGCTGTCCGGCTGGCGCTACCTCGCCCAGTCCGTCGACCCCGCCGACCACGCGCGCGTACTGGCCGCCCGGCCCGAGCTGGTCGACGGCGTGATCATCACCGACCCGGACACGCACACGCGTGCCCGCGCGGCCCTCGCGGACGCGGCGCTGCTGCCCCGCTCCACCGTGGCCGTCGGCACCGCCGCCGCGCTGCTCGCCCCCACCCCGGCCGACGGCGCGCCCGAGGGCGACGTCTTCCTCGTCCCGCCGAACCCGGCCATGCACGACGAGCTCGCGGCCGACGAGGAACGGCAGGCGCTGCGCGTACGGGCCACCGAGCGGGACGAGGAGATCCGCCGGCTCGCCGCCCGGCTCGGCAAGGACCGGGAGCTGGCGGCGCGGCTCGCCTCCTGGCGCACCGGCTGCCCCGCCGGCCGGCTGCTGGAGCTGGCGCAGTCCGCCCAGGACACGCGTGCGTTCGCCGAGGAGGCCGAGGCCGAGCTGGCCGAGGCACGGAGCCTGCGCGCGGAGGCCGACGAGGCCGCCGCCGAGGTCGCCCAGGAGCGCGACGAACGGCAGGAGGCCGCCCAGAAGGCACGGCGCGCCGCCGACGCCCTCGCCGGGCTCGCGTTCCGGCTGCGCGAGCGGGCCGGCTGGCAGGCCCGGCTGCGTGAACTCGCCGACGAGGCCGCCGAGTCCGAGGCCCGCGCCCAGGCCTGCCTGGAACGCGCCCGCGCCGCCGACGAGGACCGGCGCGCCGCTCAGCGCGCCGCCGACGACACCCGCCGCACCGCACGCGCGCTGCGCGCCGAGCGCTCCGAGATCGCCGGTGCCCCCGACGACGTCCCGGACATCGACGCGGACGCGCCGAAGGTGTCCCTGCCCGCCCTGCGCGAGGCCTATCGCACCGCCTCCCAGGTGTACGAGAAGGTCGGGGTGGGCGCGGACCTGCGGGCCGAGCAGGCCCGGGCGGAGAGCGACGAGAGCGCCGCCCGCGCCGAACTCGACCGGCTCAGCAACAAGGTCCGCACCCGCGCGGCACAACTCCTGGAGTCCTTCGAGGGCTCCGACGGGCCGTCCCGGCAGGCCGCCGCCGCCCGCGCCGAGGAGCTGGTGCAGCTCCTGGAGACCCGGATGTCCTCCGCGAGCGAACAGCTCGGCCGGCTGCGCGGCGAGGCCGAGCGGCACGCGCCCGAGGACGGCGAGGCGCACACCGGACTCCCCGAGGAACTGCTCCCGCGCGACGCCGAGCACGCACAGGCCCTGCTGCGCACCGCCACCGCCGAACTCGCCTCCCGGACCGAGGCACTGGCCCAGGCCCGCGATGCGCACGCCGGACTGCTGGAGGCCCACCGCGCCGCCGAGGACGCGGCCGGAGGCTTCGACGAGATCGCCGCCATGCTGCGCGACCTGCTGCGCGAGCAGGCGGGGGACGAGGAACAGGAGGAACCCGAGCCGTACCCGGGCAGCGCGGAGGGAGCCCGGCAGGCGGCCGCCGAGGCCCGCAGGTCACTGCGCGGCTGCGCCGCCGACCTGTCCGCCGCGGAGTCAGCCGTCCGCGAGGCCGGCGACGTCCTGGTCCGGCACGCCAACTCCACCCGTTACGAGCAGGTGCGCACCCCCGCCCGGCAGCAGATCCGCGAACTGCCCGCCTCCGCCCTGCCCGAGCACGCCCAGAAGTGGGCGGAGGCCTTCGCGCCCCGTCTCCGTGTGCTCACCGACGAGCTGGCCCAGCTGGAACGCAACCGGGACTCGATCGTGGACCGGCTGCGCGGACTGGTCGAGTCGGCGCTTGCCACGCTCAGGTCGGCCCAGCGCCTGTCCCGCCTCCCGGAAGGGCTCGGCGAGTGGTCCGGGCAGGAGTTCCTGCGCATCCGCTTCGACGAGCCCGACCAGGCCACCCTCACCGAGCGCCTCGGCGAGGTCATCGACGAGGCGACCCGCGCCGCCGTGAAGAAGAACTCCGACCTGCGGCGCGACGGCATGTCCCTGCTGCTGCGCGGAGTCGGCGCGGCGCTCCAGCCCAAGGGCGTCGCCGTGGAGATCCTCAAGCCGGACGCCGTACTGCGCGCCGAGCGGGTCCCCGTCGGGCAGATGGGCGACGTGTTCTCCGGTGGCCAGCTGCTCACCGCGGCCATCGCCCTGTACTGCACGATGGCCGCCCTCAGGTCGAACGACCGAGGCCGCGACAGGCACCGCCACGCGGGCACGCTCTTCCTGGACAACCCGATCGGCCGCGCCAACGCCACCTACCTGCTGGAGCTCCAGCGGGCCGTCTCCGACGCCCTCGGTGTGCAGCTCCTCTACACCACCGGCCTGTTCGACACGACGGCACTCGCGGAGTTCCCCCTGGTCATCCGGCTGCGCAACGACGCCGACCTCAGGGCCGGGCTGAAGTACATCAGCGTGGAGGAGCACCTCAGGCCGGGGCTGCCGCAGCAGACTGCGGCGGGGGAGGCGGTGCACAGCGAGATCACGGCGACCCGCATGTTCAAGCGCCCGGCCTGACGGCCCGGCAGGCCCGAACGGGCGGCCGGTGCGCTGGCCGGCTCGACAGGCTGCTGAACTGGCCCGGCTCGAACCTGGCTGGTGCGCTTGCCCGACTCCACCGGGTGGGGCCACTCGACCGGCCGTCGCCCGCCGACGGCCGGTCACCCTACGGATGCGACAGCCGCCCCGCGCCGCCCCGCCCGCGTATCCGCCTTTGCGCCCGCTCGGCGGCCCGCGCCTCCCGCCGTGCCTGGCGCCGCTCACGCCGCCGGGCACGCGCGGTGCTGCTCGGCACCGACACCACGCCGTCGCGCTGGTTCCACACCTGGCGGGTCACCCACACGTCGAGCGCCGCCCATGTGGCCACCACCGTACTGGCCACGCTGCTCAGGACCATCGGGAACGCCAGCCAGGACCCGGACACGCTGAACAGGAAGGCCACCACGGCCTGTATTAGCGTCACGGAGACGATCAGCACCGCCCGCACGGCGGCCGAACGCACCGGATCGGGCAGCCTGCGCCGCCGCGCGGGCTCCTCGACCCACAACGGCTTGTAGGACGGCAGCCCCGTACGCCCGCCCGTGTGCGCCGAAGGCCCATACCCCCGCGCTCGCTCCGCTGTCCCCATCACTGTGTCCCTCCCCACCACCGGCAGACCCACTCACCCCGGTGCCCGAAGATTCGGCTTCCCAGTGGCTGCCCGGCTTGCGCTGTTTTACGCGGCCCGGACGCGCAGTGCGCATCCTGTGGCCGATTCCGCCCCCATCTCGCATGGACAAGGACGAACGAGACGTCACGAAGATTCCCGGCCGACGAAAAAAATCGGTCAACCGACCGGGCCGCACGCCGCGTTCCGGCGCCCCGCCGTCCTGGTCCTTCGGACCGGCATCTCCCGCAATGCCCCGACAACTCGCCCGCGCCCGGAACCAATGCGGAAGAACAGGCTCCGGGCAGCTCTTCGAGTTGACTGCATGTCGGTAGTAGGCTCGCGCCGTTTGTTGACGCACATGTGTACCCCCGGGCCCTTGGGGGACGAGCTGGGGGAGGCCATGCGCTTTCGCGGGAAGTCAATCCGCCGGAAGATCGTGGCGCTGCTTCTCGTGCCGCTGCTCTCGCTCACGGCGATCTGGGCCTTCGCCACGCTGATCACCGGGCGGCACGTGACCCAGCTGTTCAACGCGTCCTCCGTGGTGGAGAAGGTCGCCTACCCCACCGAGGACACCGTCCGGGCCGTGCAGCAGGAACGCCGCCAGACCCTCGTCCACCTCGCCGACCCGCGCGCCTCCGACGGCCTCACCGCACTGCGCCGCAGCAGGAGCGCCACCGACGAGGCCATCGCCAAGATCCGCAGGGCTGCCGGGAATCCCGACGTCCGTGAAGCGCTCGGCCCGGACGGCGCCGGACGCCTGGGCGTCGCCCTGGACGCCCTCGACGGCATCGACTCCCTGCGCCGCAGCGTCGAGGACCGCAGCGTCGGACGCGCCCAGGCACTCGACCTCTACAACCGGCTCGTCGACCCCTGCTACGCCCTGCTCGCCAACCTCCACGTCGTCGACGACGCCGACCTGGCCAGGCAGTACCGCGCGCTGGTCGGTCTCGCCCAGGCCCGCGAACTCCTCTCCCGCGAGGACGCGCTGCTCGGCTCCTCGCTGATCGTCGGCAACCTCACCCGCGCCGAGACCCGCGGCATCTCCGACCTGGTCGCCCAGCGCTCCCTGCTGTACGACGTCGACCTGCCCCTGCTGCCCTCCTCCGAACGCGGCCGCTACGAGCGCTTCTGGCAGAACGCCTCCTCCGCACCGGTGCGGACCGCCGAACAGGCCGCCGTCTCCAGTACGTCCGGCACACCGCGGACGGTGAGCGTGCAGAGCTGGGACACCGCGGCCGGAGACGTCCTCGACGAGCTGGGCACCCTCAACGACGACGCCAACGACCGCTTCCAGGACCGTGTCCGCCCGCTCGCCCTGCGTGTCATCCTCGAGGCCGCCGTCGCGGGCGTCCTCGGCCTGATCGCCGTGCTGTTCTCCCTCGTCCTGTCCGTGCGCGTCGGCCGCAGCCTGATCCGCGACCTCGGGCAACTGCGCCTGGAGGCCCACGAGGCCTCCGGTGTCCGGCTGCCCAGCGTGATGCGCCGTCTGTCGGCCGGCGAACAGGTCGACGTCGAGACCGAGGTCCCGCGCCTGGAGTACGACAGGAACGAGATCGGCGAGGTCGGCCAGGCCCTCAACACCCTGCAGCGGGCCGCCGTCGAGGCCGCCGTCAAACAGGCCGAACTCCGCGCCGGCGTCTCCGAGGTCTTCGTCAACCTCGCCCGCCGCAGCCAGGTCCTGCTGCACAAACAGCTCACCCTCCTCGACGCGATGGAACGCCGCACCGAGGACACCGACGAGCTCGCCGACCTGTTCCGGCTGGACCACCTGACCACCCGTATGCGCCGGCACGCCGAAGGCCTGGTGATCCTCTCCGGCGCCGCCCCGTCCCGGCAGTGGCGCAAACCCGTCCAGCTGATGGACATCGTGCGCGCCGCCGTCGCCGAGGTCGAGGACTACGAACGCATCGAGGTCCGGCGGCTGCCGCGCACCGCCGTCATCGGCCCCGCCGTCGCCGACCTCACCCACCTGGTGGCCGAACTCCTGGAGAACGCCACGGTGTTCTCGCCCCCGCACACCGCGGTCCAGGTTCTCGGCGAACGTGTCCCCAACGGCTTCACCCTGGAGATCCACGACAGGGGCCTCGGCATGGCCGCCGAGGCGCTCCTCGACGCCAACCTCCGGCTCGCCGAGACACCCGAGTTCGAGCTTTCCGACACCGACCGGCTCGGTCTGTTCGTGGTCAGCCGGCTCGCCCAGCGGCAGAACGTCCGGGTCTCGCTCCAGCCCTCCCCGTACGGCGGTACCACCGCGGTCGTCCTCATCCCCGACGCGCTGCTGACGGACGACGTCCCGGACACCAACGGCATCGGCTTCCGCCTCGACCGGCCCTCCGGGAAGGCCGACCGCGAGCCGGGTCGCGGGACCGCTCTCGCCCAGGCGCCGGCGCGGCTGTCCGGACTGCCCGCCTCGGTCCTCGACGGGCCGGTGGAGCTGGAGGCGCCCGTCGACCTCGACGCCATCGAGGACTTCCCGCACGTACTCGGTGAGGAGACCGGCGAACGCGGCGGACTGTTCGGGCCGCGCCCCTCCCCGGCACGGCAGACGGCCCAGGAGGCGCCGCCCCGCAGCCTCGCCGAGCATCGGCAGGGCACGGTCCGGCGCGGCACACCGCAGGAGACCGGCGAGGAGGACAAGCCGGGGCGCCCGGTCCCGCTGCCACGGCGGCGGACGCCCAAGCTGGTCAGCTCCCACGGACGCCCCGTCACCGAGCAGAGGCGGCGCGAGACGGCCGACGCCGGGAACACGGCGGTTCCCGGCCGCCCGGAGCGCGAGGCGGACCCGCTGCCGGTCCGCCGTCGCGACGAGGCCCCGCTCGGACCGGTCGCGGCCGACGGCCGCGGGGAACGCGACAGCACCGGGGAATCCCCGGCCACGAGCCAGGGGCCGCGGCAGGCACCGGCACTTCCCCGGCGCACCGTCCGTCCCGCGCTCGCCGGCGGCGGCCCGGATCGCGAGGAGCGCGTCCCGGCGAAGGTGTCCGGCGGCCGGGACGGTGAGGGGCGCGACCCGGCCGAGGCACTTGACGGCCCGGGACCCGACGAGAGTCCGCTGCCCCGGCGCGTACGGCAGGCCAGCCTCGCCCCGCAACTGAAACAGAGCCCCGGCCGGCCCACCGAGGGCGGCCCGGACCCCGTCGAACGCGACGCCGACGAGGTACGCAGCCGGATGGCCTCGCTCCAGCGCGGCTGGCAGCGCGGCCGCGAGGAGAACGCCGCGGGGGACCAGGCCCCGCACGGCAGCACAGCACAAGGAACGACAAAGGGGGACGGTCGATGACCGCACCGAAGGCGACCGGCCACACCGCGACGGACAAGACGGAGCTGAACTGGCTCCTCGACGAACTCGTGGACAGGGTCGCCAGCATCCGCAAGGCCCTCGTCCTGTCCCGGGACGGACTGGCCACCGGCGTGTCCAAGGACCTGACCCGGGAGGACAGCGAGCACCTGGCCGCCGTGGCCTCCGGCTTCCACAGCCTCGCCAAGGGCGTGGGCCGGCACTTCGACGCGGGCGGCGTGCGGCAGACGGTCGTCGAGCTCGACGACGCCTTCCTGTTCGTGACCGCGGCCGGCGACGGCAGCTGCCTCGCCGTCCTGTCGGACGCCGACTCCGACGTCGGCCAGGTGGCCTACGAGATGACCCTGCTGGTCAAGCGAGTCGGGGCGCATCTGGGTGCCGCTCCGCGCACCGATGTGCCCTGAGGCGGGTAGTGGGATGACATGAGCGGAGACGGTCAGGCACGCAGCCACTGGTTCGACGACGACGCCGGACCGGTGGTCCGGCCGTACGCCATGACGCGGGGCCGCACCAGCCATGCGGCCCAGCACCGCCTCGACCTGATCGCGGTGGTCGTCACGGAGTCCCATGTGGACGACCCGGAGGCGGACGTCACGCTGTCGCCGGAGCACGTGGACATCGTCGAGCTGTGCCGCTCCCCGCAGTCGGTCGCCGAACTCGCCGCGGAGCTCGATCTGCCCCTCGGCGTGGTCCGCGTGCTCGTCGGCGACCTCGTGGACGAGGAGTACGTCCACGTGACACGTCCGGTGCCGCCCGCTGAACTGCCCGACGAGAGCATCCTGCGGGACGTGATCAACGGCCTGCGGGCGCTGTGAGCCACGAGGAAGCGGAGTGCTGACATGACGGGCTGGCAGTTCTGGGTCGACCGGGGCGGCACCTTCACGGACATCGTCGCGCGGCGCCCGGACGGACGTCTGGTCACGCACAAGCTGCTGTCCGACAACCCCGCCCGGTACGCCGACGCGGCCGTCGCGGGCATCCGCGAACTCCTGGACGGCTCCGACGGCTCCGACGGCCCCGCCCGTTCCATCGAGGCGGTCCGCATGGGCACCACCGTGGCCACCAACGCCCTGCTGGAGCGCACGGGCGAGCGGACCCTCCTCGTCGTCACCCGCGGCTTCCGTGACGCCCTGCGCATCGCCTACCAGAACCGCCCGCACATCTTCGCCCGCCGCATCGAGCTGCCCGAGCTGCTGTACGAGCGGGTCGTCGAGGTCGACGAGCGCATCGCGGCCGACGGCACCGTCCTGCGCGCCCCCGGTCTGGACGCCCTGGACGGGCCCCTCCGGCAGGCCTACGACGACGGGATCCGCGCCGTCGCCGTGGCCTGCCTGCACAGCCATCTGCACCCCGCGCACGAGAGGGCCGTCGGCGAGCTGGCCGCCCGGATCGGCTTCCCGCAGATCTCGCTGTCCAGCGAGGTCAGCCCCCTGATGAAGCTCGTCCCGCGCGGCGACACCGCCGTCGTCGACGCCTACCTGTCGCCCGGCCTGCGCCGCTACGTCCAGCACGTCTCCGCCGAACTGGACGGCGTACGGCTGATGTTCATGCAGTCCAACGGCGGGCTCGCCGAGGCCGGACAGTTCCGCGGCAAGGACGCCGTCCTGTCCGGGCCCGCGGGCGGCATCGTCGGCATGGCCCGCATGTCCCGGCTCGCCGGCTTCGACCGGGTCATCGGCTTCGACATGGGCGGCACCTCCACCGACGTCTCCCACTACGCGGGCGCGTACGAACGCGTCCTCACCACGCAGATCGCCGGCGTCCGGCTGCGCGCCCCCATGCTCGACATCCACACCGTGGCCGCCGGCGGCGGCTCGGTCCTCCACTTCGACGGCTCCCGCTACCGGGTCGGCCCGGACTCGGCGGGCGCCGACCCGGGACCCGCCTGCTACCGGGGCGGCGGCCCGCTCACCGTCACCGACGCCAACGTCATGCTCGGCCGCATCCAGCCCGCCCACTTCCCCGAGATGTTCGGCCCCGGCGGCGACCAGCCCCTCGACGACGCACTCGTCCGCGAGCGCTTCACCGCCCTCGCCCGCGAGATCCGTGCACGGACCGGCGACGACCGCACCCCCGAGCAGGTCGCCGAGGGATACCTCCAGATCGCCGTCGCCAACATCGCCAACGCCGTCAAACGGATCTCCGTGCAGAAGGGCCACGACGTCACCCGCTACGCCCTCACCACCTTCGGTGGCGCGGGCGGGCAGCACGCGTGCATGGTCGCCGACTCGCTCGGCATCCGCACCGTGCTCGTCCCGCCCATGGCGGGCGTCCTGTCCGCGCTCGGCATCGGCCTCGCCGACACCACGGCCATGCGCGAGCAGTCCGTCGAGGCACCCCTGGAGCCCGCCGCCATGTTGGGCGTGCTCAAGACCGCCGACGATCTGGAGGGCGCCGCCCGCGCCGAACTGCGCGCCGAGGACGTTCCCGAGGAACGCATCCGCGTCACCCGCCGCGCCCAGCTCCGCTACGACGGCACGGACACCACCCTCACCGTCGAACTGACCGAGCCCGCCGCCATGCGGCACGCCTTCGAAGAACGTCATCGCGCCACGTACTCCTTCACGCTCGACCGCCCGATCGTCGTCGAAGCCCTCTCCGTGGAAGCCACCGGCATCACCGAACCCCCCGATCTGTCCGCCCTCGCCCCGGACGAGCACGCACGCGCCGGCCGCTCCACCGCCACGGAGACCGTCCGCCTCCACACCGGCGGCGCCTGGCGCGACGTACCCCTCCACCGCCGGGAGGACCTGGCTCCCCGCGACCCCGTCACCGGCCCAGCGATCGTCACCGAGGCCAGTGCGACGACCGTCGTCGACGACGGCTGGCGGGCCGTGGCCAAGGACGACGGGCATCTGCTCCTGGAACGCGTGGTGGTCACGCAGAGTTCCGATCTCGGCACGGAAGCGGACCCGGTGCTCCTGGAGGTGTTCAACAACCTCTTCATGTCCATCGCCGAACAGATGGGCGCCCGGCTGGAGTCCACCGCCCAGTCCGTCAACATCAAGGAGCGCCTCGACTTCTCCTGCGCCCTGTTCGACCCGGACGGAAACCTGGTGGCCAACGCCCCGCACATCCCCGTGCACCTGGGCTCGATGGGCACCAGCGTCAAGGAGGTCATCCGGCGCCGCGGCCCCCGGATGCGGCCGGGCGACACCTACGCGGTCAACGACCCGTACCACGGTGGCACGCACCTGCCGGACGTCACCGTCATCACCCCGGTGTTCGACACGGCCGGCACACAGGGTGACCGCATCCTCTTCTACGTCGCCTCGCGCGGCCACCACGCCGAGATCGGCGGGATCGCACCGGGCTCCATGCCGGCCGGCAGCCGCACCATCGAGGAGGAGGGCGTCCTCTTCGACAACTGGCTGCTCGCCGAGAACGGGCGCCTGCGCGAGGACGAGACCCGCCGCCTGCTGACCGGCGCGCGACACCCCTCCCGCAATCCGGAGACCAACCTCGCCGACCTGCGCGCCCAGATCGCCGCCAACCAGAAGGGCGTCGACGAGGTCGCCCGCATGATCGACGACTTCGGCCTCGACGTCGTCCAGGCCTATATGCGACACGTCCAGGACAACGCGGAGGAGGCCGTCCGCCGCGTCATCGACGCCCTGGACGACGGCGAGTACGCCTACGAGACCGACTCGGGCGCCGTCATCCGGGTACAGGTGCGCGTGGACCGCGAGCAGCGAGCGGCGACGATCGACTTCACCGGCACCTCCGCGCAGCTCACGACCAACTTCAACGCCCCGTTCTCCGTGGTCAACGCGGTCGTCCTGTACGTCTTCCGCACGCTCGTCGCCGACGACATCCCGCTCAACGACGGATGCCTGCGCCCTCTGAGGATCGTCGTGCCGCCCGGCTCCATGCTCTCCCCGCGGCCCCCCGCCGCCGTCGTCGCGGGCAACGTCGAGACCTCACAGGCGATCACCGGCGCCCTCTACGCGGCGCTCGGCGTCCAGGCGGAGGGCTCCGGCACAATGAACAACATCACCTTCGGCAACGAGCGCCACCAGTACTACGAGACCGTCGCCTCCGGATCGGGCGCGGGCGACGGATTCCCCGGCGCCAGTGTGGTCCAGACACATATGACCAACTCCCGGCTCACCGACCCCGAAGTCCTCGAATGGCGGCTGCCCGTACGGCTGGAGGAGTTCGCCGTCCGGCGCGGCAGCGGCGGCGCCGGACAGTGGCAGGGCGGGGACGGCGCGGTGCGCCGCATCCGCTTCCTGGAGGCCATGACCGTCTCCACGCTCTGCCAGCACCGCAGGGTGCGCCCCTACGGCATGGCGGGCGGCGAGCCCGGCGCACTCGGCGCCAACCGGGTGGAGCGCGTGGACGGCTCGGTCGCCGAACTCGGCGGAAGGGACTCCGCGGACGTCGCCCCCGGCGACGTACTCGTCGTCGAAACCCCCGGTGGCGGAGGATACGGCCCGCCGCCGTCAGACCCACATCGAGCAGGAGAAGCAAGCGATGATCCTCGGCCGTTCTGAGCGCGGCAAGCCCCCGGTCGAGCCCGTCACGCTCAAGATCCTGGTGGCCGGCGGCTTCGGCGTGGGCAAGACCACCCTTGTCGGCGCGGTCAGCGAGATCAGGCCGCTGCGCACCGAGGAACTGCTGACCGAGGCCGGGCGTCCGGTCGACGACCTCAGCGGTGTGGAGGGCAAGCACACCACCACGGTGGCGATGGACTTCGGCCGGATCACGCTGCGCGAGGACCTCGTGCTGTACCTCTTCGGCACGCCCGGGCAGGAGCGGTTCTGGTTCATGTGGGACGAGCTGTCCGAGGGCGCGCTCGGCGCCGTCGTGCTGGCCGACACCCGCCGCCTCGAGGAGTGCTTCGCCGCCGTGGACTACTTCGAGCGGCGCTCCATCCCCTTCCTCGTCGCCGTCAACTGCTTCGAGGGCGCCGCCCGCTATGCCGTGGGCACCGTCCGCCAGGCCCTCGACCTCGACGACCACGTGCCGCTGCTGCTGTGCGACGCCCGTGAACGCGAGTCGGTGAAGGAGGTCCTCATCGAGGTCGTCAAGCACGCGATGGCCCAGGCCGCGGAACGCCGCCGGGCCACCGCCGTCTGACGCCACGCGCCCGGCCGCACCCCGGCCGGGCGGGGCACGGGCCGCCTACGAGGACCGTGAGGACTTCTAGTTGTCTCCGTCCTCCAGCCAGCCGAAGCTCTTCTCCACGGCCTTGCGCCAGTTGCGGTACTCGCGGTCACGGACCGAGGCGTCCATGGACGGGGTCCACTCGGCGTCCTTCTGCCAGTGCGACTTGAGCTCATCGAGGTCGTCCCACACGCCCGTGGCCAGCCCGGCCGCGTACGCGGCGCCCAGACAGGTGGTCTCGGAGATCCTGGGCCGGATCACCGGCACGTCCAGCACGTCCGCCTGGTGCTGCATGAGCAGGTTGTTCTTGGTCATGCCGCCGTCGACCTTCAGGGTCGTCAGCCGGACCCCGGAGTCCTGGTACATGGCGTCCACGACCTCGCGCGTCTGCCAGCTGGTCGCCTCCAGCACCGCCCGCGCCAGGTGCGCCTTGGTGACGTACCGGGTCAGGCCGGTGATCACCCCGCGCGCGTCGGAGCGCCAGTACGGCGCGAACAGGCCGGAGAAGGCGGGCACGATGTACGCGCCGCCGTTGTCCTCAGCCTTCGCCGCCAGCGGCTCGATCTCGTCCGCGGTGCGGATGATGCCGAGCTGGTCGCGGAACCACTGCACCAGCGCGCCCGTGATGGCGATGGCGCCCTCCAGGCAGTACACCGGGGCCTCGTCGCCGATCTTGTAGCCCATGGTGGTGAGCAGGCCGCTCTTGGAAGGCACGGGCCGGTTGCCCGTGTTCAGCAGCAGGAAGCTGCCGGTGCCGTACGTGTTCTTGGCGTCGCCCACGTCGTAGCAGGCCTGCCCGAACACGGCCGCCTGCTGGTCGCCGAGGGCGGATGCCACGGGCACACCGGCGAGCTGGCCGACGGCGGTCCCGTACACCTCCGAGGACGATCTGATCTCGGGCAGCATCGCCTCGGGGATGTTCATGGCGGACAGGATCGACGGGTCCCACCGGAGGGTCTGCAGGTTCATCAGCATGGTGCGGCCGGCGTTGGTCACGTCGGTGACGTGCCGGCCGCCGTCGACGCCGCCGGTGAGGTTCCAGATGAGCCAGGTGTCGATCGTGCCGAAGGCGATCTCACCGCGCTCGGCGCGGTCGCGCAGGCCGGGCACGTTGTCCAGCAGCCAGGCCGCCTTGGGTCCTGAGAAGTAGCTGGCGAGCGGCAGGCCGGTCTGCTCGCGGAAACGATCCTGCCCTTCGGAGCCGCCCAGCTCGTTGCAGAGCGCCGCGGTCCGCGTGTCCTGCCAGACGATCGCGTTGTGCACGGGCTTGCCGGTTGCCCGGTCCCACAGAACGGTCGTCTCGCGCTGGTTGGTGATGCCGAGCGCGCTGAGCTGGTCGGCCCGCAGCCCCGCCTTGGCGACCGCGCCCGCGACCACCGCCTGCACCTTCGACCAGATCTCGGTGGCGTCGTGCTCCACCCAGCCGGGCTTGGGGAAGATCTGGCGGTGCTCGCGCTGGTCGACGGCGACGATGGCACCACTGTGGTCGAAGATGATGCAGCGGCTCGAGGTGGTGCCCTGGTCGATGGCGGCCACGAACTTCTCGGCGTTGTCCGGCATGGCTACCCCTTGTGAGGTGGAGAAGCGGCCGAGGGCCGGGACCGTTCATCCCCTGCACCCTCACTGGTAACAGTTTGTCCCACATCGGCGGAATCAGCCCGGGATGGGCGGCCAAGGGCGCCCACGTCCGGGGAAGTGTTCTCCCGCGCGCGGGGAGCGTCAAGGACGTCGGCGGCAACGGTGACAACCGCCGACGGAAGACGTGCGCCCACTGATCGGATACAGTCCGCGCGTGTCCGACATCCCGCACGCGACCGCCAACTCCCTACCGCACTCCCACTGTTCGGGCTGCGGAGCGCCGTACGGCGAGGGCGTCGGCGGCTGGCCCCGCACCTGCCCGGCCTGCGGCACCGTGGCCTACCGCAACCCGCTGCCGGTCGCGGTGGCCCTCCAGCCCGTGTACGACCCCCGGGGCACCGCCCTGGTCGTCATCACCCGCGCCATCGCCCCCGCACGCGGGGGAACGGCCCTGCCGGGCGGCTACATCGACGACCACGAGGACTGGCGCCACGCCGTCGTCCGCGAGCTCCGGGAGGAGACCGGGATCGAGGCGGCCGCACGCGATGTACGGCTCGCCGACGCGATGAGCTCGCCCGACGGGCATCTGCTGCTCTTCGGACTGCTGCCGGAGCGCCCCGTCGAGGACCTCCCGCCGTTCACCGCCACCGAGGAGACGGAGGACCGGCACCTGCTGCGCACGCCCGCCGAACTCGCCTTCCCCCTGCACACACGGGCCGTCCGTGCCTGGTTCGACGGCCGCTACGTCTGAGCCGGCCGCACACCCGGAAACAGCCACTGCCCGGGCTCGGGGCGTCCTGACTCAGGACGCCCCGAGCCCCCGTATGCGCAGCGGACGGAGCGGCTCACCGGCACCGTCCTCCCGCTCGCGCTCGACGACGACCCGACCGCCCTGCCGGCGGGTCGCATAGCGTTCGATCTCCGGCTCCTCCCAGCCGTCGCCCGCGTCCGGCACCACGAGGCCGCCCCCGGTACGCCCCGGCGCGGGCGCCCACACCTCCAGTTGCAGACCGCCGTCCTCACCCCGCACGGGAATCACGGCTCCCGCTCGCGCGAACACCGGGATCCGCGCGAGCGGAGCGTCGACCAGCACCTGCCCCGGC
The DNA here is from genome assembly GCF_044743035.1 of Streptomyces sp. NPDC087787. Classification (NCBI taxonomy): domain Bacteria; kingdom Bacillati; phylum Actinomycetota; class Actinomycetes; order Kitasatosporales; family Streptomycetaceae; genus Streptomyces; species Streptomyces sp. NPDC087787. The sequence goes on along the minus strand of NZ_JBIUVQ010000004.1, from coordinate 8,005 downwards.
CCTTCGTACGCCCGTTCCGTCGCCGTGTCGTACCAGCGGCCCCGCGGCAGCCGCACCGCCCGCCGGTCCGTACCCGGGCCGAGCACAGGGGCGACCAGAAGGCCGTCGCCGAGCAGGAAGGCGTCCTCGCAGTCCCGCAGCGCCCGGTCCTCCGGCGCGCCCCACCACAGCGGCCGCACACAGGGCGCCCCGGTGCGCCGCGCCAGATGCGCGAGGGTCACGAAGTACGGCAGCAGACGCCGGCGTTCGACGAGCGCCACGCGCGCGTGCTCCAGGACCTCCGGCCCGGACTCCCACGGCTCCCCGCGCCCCGCTCGCGGGCTCGCGTGCGTGCGGAACAGCGGCAGGTAGGACCCCAGTTGGAGCCCGCGCAAATACAGCTCGGGCGAGGGTCCGCCCTCGGGCCCGCCCACGTCCGGGCCGGAGTACGGCACTCCGCACAGACCGAGCCCCAGGACCAGTGACAGCGACGCCCGCAGCCCCGGCCAGCCGGTGGCCACGTCTCCCGGCCAGGCGCCGCCGTAGCGCTGCATCCCGGCCCACCCGGAGCGCGAGAAGAGGAACGGCCGCTCATCGGGCACCAGGCCGAGCAGCCCCTCGTACGCCGCCTCGGCCATGCACAGCGCGTACACGTTGTGCGCCTGGCGATGGTCGCCGCCCCGCCCCTCCAGGGCGTGCCGGGCCGACCGGGGCAGGGTCGTCTCGCCGAAGGCCGCGAAGGAGGTCGGCTCGTTCATGTCGTGCCGGAAACCGGCGAAGCCCCGATCCAGCCGCTCCCGGTAAAGGCCGCCCCACCACTGCCGCACGCGCGCGTGTGTGAAGTCCGGGAAGACCGCCTCCCCGGACCGGCCGACACCCCGCACCATCCGGCCCGACGCGTCCCGCACAAAGGCGTCCGCGGTCGTACCGCCCTCGTACACGGCGTTCCCAGGCGCGGCCTTCACGGCCGGTTCGACGACGGACACCAGCCGGATCCCGTCCCGCCGCAGCTCCTCGGCCAGAACCGGCAGCTTGGGGAAGCGGTCCTCGTCGACGGTGAACACCTGGTGCCCGTCGTAGTGCTCGACGTCCAGGTGCAGGGCGTCCAGCGGCAGTCCGTGCTCGTGGTGGCCCGCGACGATCCGCCGCACCTCCTGTTCACCGCCGAAGTCCCATCGCGTGTGATGGTGACCCAGGGCCCACCCGGGCGGCAGCGCGGCCGCACCGGTGAGGGAGGACCAGACGTGCGCCACGCGCGCGGGGGTGCCGACGACCACCCAGCAGCGCAGCGGGCCCCCGTCCATCCTGAGCTCGCTCGCCCCGGCCCTGTCGTGGCCCGAGCCGGCCCCCTCCGCACCCTCCCGCAGGGTGAGGGAGCCGTTCCAGGAGTTGTCGTGGAACACCAGGTGCGTGCCCGCGTCGGCCACGACAAGCTGGACCGGCATGGTGATGTGGAGCGGGTCGGCACCGGGACCGCGCGCGTGGCCGGGATCGGTGTTCCACAGGCGGTAGGTGCCGTCGCGCAGCCGCGGACCGCACGTCCGGCCGCCCAGCCCGAAGAACCGTGCGTCGGCCGCCACCTCCGAGCGCTGAGACCACCGTGCCGGGCCCCCGCCGGCCGGTTCCCACCAGCGGGGCGGCAGATCACGGCGCAGCGGCACGCCCCCGGGGGTGCGGACCTCGATCGCGCCGTGCCGCGAGACGCCGACGGTGACCCGCTCGGCCACGACCCGCCAGCCCCCGTCCTTGTCCGGCTCCAGCACCGCGCGCGGATCCGGCTCGGGGCACCGGCCGGCGAGCGCGTACGACGGTTCGGGGCCGGCGCCGTCCCAGCCCCAGAAGACGGCCCCGTTCCCGGCGACGGAGACACGGAGCTCCGAGCGGGCGAAGCGGACGACCCCGCCCCCGGGCCCGGGCTCCACGTCGAGCACCGCGCCGGGTACGCGCGCGCGTTCGGCCCCACGCGGCGGCAGGCCACCGGCGTCGGCACGCCGCCGGCGCCACGCGGCCCGCACCGTGCGCAGCCCGTGGGCCACCCCCGCCGAACCGACCGCCTTCACCGAACGCACCAGGTCACGACCGTCCATGCTGCTCACCCTGCCATTCACGGCCGTGCGCGCGCGTGGCGTTCAACTGCCGTTCATTCGTGCCGCGACCACATCTTCACGACGCGGACTATGTGCGGTGCACCCTGGTGCAGAAGTCGATCACATGGCATCGTCCGTGTCAGCCGCGTCACGCGCACACCCCCAGCACGTGCGCGGACCGACGCACACGACGCGCACAGTCCGGGAGCCGCCCCATGTCGACCGCGAACCCCCAGCCGCTCTGGCGGCCCGATCCGCAGCGGATCGCCCAGGCACAGATCACGAAGTTCCAGGCCTGGGCGGCCGAGCATCACGGCGCTCCGGCCCTGGGCGGCTACCCGGCCCTGCACCGCTGGTCCGTCGACGAGCTGGAAGCCTTCTGGAAAGCCGTCACGGAGTGGTTCGACGTACGGTTCACCAGCCCCTACGCGCGCGTGCTGGGCGACCGGTCGATGCCCGGCGCCGAGTGGTTCCCCGGCGCCACCCTGAACTACGCGGAGCATGCCCTGCGCGCGGCCGCCACACGCGCGGACGAGCCCGCCCTCCTCCACGTCGACGAGACGCACGAACCGCGCCCGGTGACCTGGTCCGAGCTGCGCCGCCAGGTGGGCTCCCTGGCCACCGAGCTGCGCGCCCTCGGCGTACGCCCGGGGGACAGGATCAGCGGCTACCTGCCGAACATCCCCGAGGCCGTCGTCGCCCTCCTCGCCACGGCCGCCGTCGGCGCCGTCTGGACGTCCTGCGCCCCGGACTTCGGCGCCCGCAGCGTCCTCGACCGCTTCCAGCAGGTGGAACCCGTCGTCCTGTTCACCGTCGACGGCTACCGCTACGGCGGCAAGGAGCACGACCGCAGCGACGTCGTCGCCGAACTGCGCCGCGAACTGCCCACCCTGCGCGCGGTCGTCCACATCCCGCTCCTCGGCACCGAAGCCCCCGAGGGCGCCCTGGAGTGGTCCGGCCTGACCTCCGCCGACGTCGCGCCCGTCTTCGAACCGGTGCCCTTCGACCACCCCCTGTGGGTGCTGTACTCCTCGGGCACCACCGGCCTGCCCAAGGCGATCGTGCAGTCCCAGGGCGGCATCCTCGTCGAGCACCTCAAGCAGCTCGGCCTGCACTGCGACCTCGGCCCCGGCGACCGCTTCTTCTGGTACACGTCGACCGGCTGGATGATGTGGAACTTCCTCGTCTCCGGACTGCTGACCGGCACGACGATCATCCTGTACGACGGCAGCCCCGGGTATCCCGACACCGGCGCCCAGTGGCGTATCGCCGAACGCACCGGAGCCACCCTGTTCGGCACCTCCGCCGCCTACGTCATGGCCTGCCGCAAGGCGGGAGTGCATCCCTCGCGCGACTTCGACCTGTCGACGGTGCGCTGCGTCGCCACGACCGGATCACCGCTGCCGCCCGACGGATTCCGCTGGCTGCACGACGAGGTCCGCGAAGATTTGTGGATCGCCTCCGTCAGCGGCGGCACCGACGTGTGCTCCTGCTTCGCCGGAGCCGTACCGACCCTCCCGGTCCACATCGGCGAGCTCCAGGCCCCGTGCCTGGGCACCGACCTGCAGTCCTGGGACCCGAACGGCACACCGCTGATCGACGAGGTCGGCGAGCTCGTGGTCACCAACCCCATGCCGTCCATGCCGATCCACTTCTGGAACGACCCCGACGGCAGCCGCTACCACGACAGCTACTTCGCCATGTATCCCGGCGTGTGGCGGCACGGCGACTGGATCACGATCACCTCCCGCGGCTCGGTGATCATCCACGGCCGCTCCGACTCCACGCTCAACCGCCAGGGAGTGCGGATGGGCTCCGCCGACATCTACGAAGCCGTCGAACGCCTCCCCGAGATCAAGGAATCCCTCGTCATCGGCGTCGAACAGCCCGACGGCGGCTACTGGATGCCCCTCTTCGTGCAACTGACCCCCGGCGCCGCCCTCGACGACGCGCTGCTCGGCCGCATCAAGGAGACCATCCGCGAACAGCTCTCCCCACGTCACGTCCCCGACGAGGTCATCGAGGTGCCGGGCATCCCGCACACCCTCACCGGCAAGCGCATCGAGGTCCCGGTCAAGCGCCTCCTCCAGGGCACGCCGCTGGACAAGGCGGTCAACCCCGGCTCGGTCGACGACCTCGACCTGCTGCGCTTCTACGAGGAACTGGCCCGCAAGCGCGCCTGAGCGCCCCGGTCCCCCCACCCACGGCGGGGGGACCGCAAGCCCCGTGAACACCTGCCCGGCCCCGTTGTCAGTGGTGCCGATTACGGTGAGTGAGCACAGATCGACTGCGCTCACAGGGGGAAACATGGCGCACACCGACCACCTGACCATGCGGCGCGTCCTGCGCCGGGAGATCGCCGGCACCATCGGCCTGCTCACCGACGAACAGGACTTCCGCGTCATGCGGCGCTACCGCAGCTTCACCTTCGACGACCACACCACCTACCTCGAACAGGTCGAGAAACTCCTCCGCCTCGTGGCCGCGCAGGGCGGCCACACCACCGTGGCCCTCTTCGACCCGGAGGAGTACGCCGAATACTGCGCGGCCACCGGCCTCGACCCCGACATCCCGTCCAGCCGCGCCCGCTTCACCGCCGAGCTCGCCGGCACGGGGCCCGCCCTTCCCTACGACGGACGGCCCCTGGCCGAACTCGTCCCCGACCTCGTCGACGAGGCCGTCCGCCAGGCCACCTGGGAGTACGCCTCCACCCTCCTGGCCCGGCTCGGCCCCTGCGCCTCCTGCGGCGAGAACATCGGCCGCGCCGCCTTCGCCCGAGCGGCGGACCTCGTCGTCCGCGTCCTCGACACGGCCCCGCCCGGCAACCGGCACCTGGTGTGCAGCGTCACCGGCACACCCGAAACCCTCCTCGCCGTCCTCCACGCCGACGACGAAGGCGACGCCACCCAGCTCGACGAGGCCGAAGCCCTGGAGTTCACCACGGTCCTCGCCCTCGGCATCGCGACCGACGGCCCCGGCGGACTGGTCATGCGCACCACCGCCCCCGGCACCGCCGACCGCGTCTACGGCTGGCGTCTGCGCGCCGGCGGCCTCGAACCCCTCACCGCCGGCGAGGTCTTCGACGCCTACTGCACCGACATCGAGTCCGGCGACCTCATCTCCCCGGAATCCGGCGTCGACTACGGCGCGCCGCCCGACCTCGGAGAAGAAGGACCGGCCCCGCGGCACGGCTGAACACCCGAGGGGCGCCCCACCGCACAGGTGGAGCGCCCCTCACGAACCAGCCGGCTGACGGCCGGCCCGGTCACTCGCCGGACAGCACCGCCTGCGCCGCGCTGCGCGCCTCGTCCGCGCTGTCCGCGGCACGCGCCGCGGCCGCCGCACGCTCGCACTGCGCCAGCGTGAACTTCGCCAGCGTCGCCCGTACATAGGGAAGCGAGGCCGCGCCCATGGAAAGGGAGGTGACCCCCAGACCGGTCAGCACACACGCGAGCAGCGGGTCGGACGCGGCCTCACCGCAGACACCGCAGCTCTTGCCCTCGGCCCGCGCAGCCTCGGCGGCGATCGCGACCAGGTCGAGCAGCGCGGGCTGCCAGGGGTCCTGGAGGCGCGACACCGCACCCACCTGACGGTCGGCGGCGAAGGTGTACTGCGCGAGGTCGTTGGTCCCCAGCGAAAGGAACTCCACTTCCTGGAGCACCGAGCGCGCCCGCAGCGCGGCCGACGGGATCTCGACCATCGCACCGAACTTCGCCCGCAGCCCCGCGGCGCGGCACGCGTCCGCGAACGCCCTCGCGTCCGTCCGGTCCGCGACCATCGGGGCCATCACCTCGAGGTAGACCGGCAGGCCCTCGGCGGCCTTGGCGAGCGCAGAAAGCTGGGTGCGCAGCACCTCGGGGTGTTCGAGCAGCGTCCGCAGCCCCCGCACACCGAGAGCCGGGTTCGGCTCGTCGGCCGGCGTCAGGAAGTCCAGCGGCTTGTCCGCGCCCGCGTCCAGCACACGCACCACGACCCGGCCCTCGGGGAAGGCCTCCAGCACCTGCCGGTAGGTCGCGACCTGCTTCTCCTCGGACGGTGCGTTCTTGTTGTCGTCCAGGAACAGGAACTCGGTCCGGAACAGACCAACACCCTCGGCACCGGCTTCGAGCGCCGCGGGCACGTCCGCCGGGCCGCCGATGTTCGCGAGCAGCGGCACCTTGTGGCCGTCCGACGTGGCGCCGGGACCGGTCGCGGACGCCAGCGCGGCCCTGCGCTCGGCGGCCGCGGCCTCCAGCTGAGCCTTCTTCTCCTCACCGGGGTTCACGAAGATCTCACCGGTGCTGCCGTCGACGGCGATCACCGTGCCCTCGGCCAGTTCGACGGCGCCGGGCAGTGCGACGACGGCCGGCACACCGAGCGCCCGCGCCAGGATCGCGCTGTGACTCGTCGGCCCGCCCTCCTCGGTGACGAAGCCCAGGACCAGCGTCGGGTCCAGCAGCGCCGTGTCCGCCGGTGCCAGGTCACGGGCGACCAGCACGTACGGCTCGTCGCTGTCCGGCACGCCCGGCATCGGCACCCCGAGCAGACGGGCGACGATACGATTCCGCACGTCGTCGAGGTCGGCCACCCGGCCCGCGAAGTACTCACCGGCGGCGGCGAGCAGGTCCCGGTAGGCGGCGAACGCGTCGTACACGGCGCGTTCGGCGGTGCTGCCGACGGCGATACGCCGCTCCACATCCGCGATCAGCTCGGGGTCCTGCGCCATCAGGGCCTGTGCCTCGAGCACCGCCTGCGCCTCGCCCCCGGCCAGATTGCCGCGTGCCATCAGATCGGCCGCCACGGCCTCCACCGCCTGACGGGCGCGCCCCTGTTCGCGCTCCGCCTCCTCCGCGGGGATCTGCTTGGCCGGCGGCTCCAGCACCGCCGTTCCCATGTGCCGAACCTCGCCGATCGCCACACCGTGGCTCACACCGACGCCTCGCAGCGTTGTCTCCATCTCACCTGTCTCCGGTAGTGCGGCGGGTCCCACCGCCGCGGTGGTTGATGTACGCCGCCCCTCGGGAGCCCGTCCCTGGGGAGGCAGTGGCCTCACTTCCAGGTGAAGAGGCTGTCGCCGGGTTTCACCTCTCCGCTGTCGCGAAGATCGGAGAGGCTGTCGGCGGTGGCCTCCAGGGCCACGACCGGGGACACGGGGGACTTGCCGGCGGCTTCGACTGCGGCGGGGTTCCAGCGCACCACCGCCTGGCCGCGTACGACCGTGTCGCCCTTCTTCACCAGCAGCTCGAAGCCCTCGCCGTTGAGTTGCACGGTGTCGATGCCGAGGTGGGTGAGGACTCCGCGCCCCTGCTCGTCGACGACGACGAAGGCGTGCGGGTGCAGCGAGACGATGACTCCGTCCACGGGGGCCACGGCGTCGGCGGGCTCACGTACCGGGTCGAGTGCCGTGCCGGGGCCGACCATGGCTCCGGAGAAGACCGGGTCCGGCACGGCCGCAAGTCCGATGGCGCGTCCTGCGACGGGGGACGTCACGGTGGTCATGGGAAGCCTCCCAGGGGTGGATGTGCGCCGTCACTGATCGCCGGAGCCGGCGCGGTGTGGCGGCAAGCTATGTCACGGTAAGTACCGGTTACGGGCGAGAGCTTACACAGCTCACGTTGGTGGTCTAGACCACCAATCGAAGCGGTTTGCACCCACTCCGCGGGTCCATGTACAGTCGTTCCCCTGCTCGGGACTGAGTGACGTCACCAGGCGTCCTTGCCGGGCAGCATCCATACTCGTCAGATCCTATCTCGGGGTCATCTTCTGCATGCCCGCAGGACGGTGGTCAGAGAGACAGGAAAAGCCTGATAGAGTTTGGATCACCGAAGGGAAGCGCCCGGAGGAAAGCCCGAGAGGGTGAGTACGAAGGAAGCGTCCGTTCCTTGAGAACTCAACAGCGTGCCAAAAATCAACGCCAGATATGTTGATACCCCGTCTCCAACATCCGTTGGGACGAGGTT